>DXBF01000054.1 GCA_019116705.1 Candidatus Gemmiger avistercoris | reverse complement strand
CTGGGACATACACGGGCGCTCCAACTTCATCAGCCGCCTGAACCAGAAGTTCTACGCCTACGCCGCCGCCCATGAGCATTTCTACATCAACGACATCGACTACCTCTCGGCGGACTACGGCCTGACGGCCTGGGGGGACGCGTTCTACTGGCACATGTACAAGTACGCCATGTGCCTGGACGCTATCCCGTCGCTGGCGGGCAGCGTGGCCAACATCATCAAATCCCTTTACGGGCGCAACAAAAAGGCGCTGGTGCTGGACCTGGACAACACGCTCTGGGGCGGCGTCGTGGGGGACGACGGGGTGGACGGCCTGGCCATCGGCCCCGAGGTGCCGGAAGGGCAGGTCTACGCCGAGTTCCAGAGCTACTGCAAGGCGCTGAAAAGCATCGGCGTGATCCTGGCGGTCGATTCCAAAAACGACGAGGCCAACGCGCTGGCGGGGCTCAACCACCCCGACGGCGTGCTGCGGCCTGACGATTTCGTGGCGATCAAGGCCAACTGGGACCCCAAGGATCAGAATCTGCGCGCCCTGGCGTCGGAACTGAACCTGGGCGTGGACAGCTTCGTCTTTGCCGACGACAACCCCGCGGAGCGCGCCATCGTGGCAGCCCAGCTGCCCGGGGTGGAAACGCCGGTGCTGGACGGGGCGGAAAACTATATCAAGACGCTGGACCACGGCGGCTACTTCGAGGTCACGGCCCTTTCCCGGGAGGATCTGCAGAAAACCGAGTTGTATCACCAGAACGCCCAGCGCGCGGCGGCGCAGGCAGCGTTCAGCGATTACGGCGAATATCTGGACAGTCTGAAGATGGAAGCGGAGCTCTACGGTTTTGAGCCGCTGTACATCCAGCGCATCGCCCAGCTGACGAACAAGTCCAACCAGTTCAACCTGACCACGCTGCGCTGCTCGGAGGATGACATCCGCGCGATGGCGCAGGACCCGGACTGCCTGTGCCTGTGCGGCAAACTGACCGATGCTTTCGGCGACAACGGCATCGTCACGGTGGTGGCGGGCCGCGCAGAAGGGCAGGCGCTGCACCTGCGCCTGTGGCTGATGAGCTGCCGCGTGCTCAAGCGCGGCATGGAGGACGCCATGATGAACACCGTGGTGGCCGAAGCGGCGGCCCGCGGCCTGCGGGAAGTATACGGGTACTACTATCCCACCGCCAAAAACGGGATGGTCCGGGATTTCTACGCCGGTTTCGGCTTCACGAAAGTGCGCGAGGACGAAAACGGCGATACGGTGTGGAAGCTGGACGTCGAAACCTATCGGCCCAAAGCGCTGCACATGAAGGTCAAACGCTGACCGGGGAGGGAACGCCATGAGAAAGGCTGCGCTGCGAAAGATCGCGGCGGTTCTGCTGTTTGTTTTACTCACGGCGCTCCTTTTGGGCGCGGCAAACTTTCTGTTCGTGGACGACGTGCACTCCTATTCCCGCGTCATGCTGCAGGAACTGTATGCACAGGCAGGGCAGATCGACACGCTGTTCCTGGGGTCCTCCCACTGCTACCGCAGCGTGGACCCTAAAACCGTGGATGAGGCGCTGGGGACCCACAGCTTCAATGCCGGGTCTTCCCAGCAGCTCCCGGACGGCTCCTATTATATGCTGCGGGAGGCGGCGGAACAGAACCCGTTGAAGACGGTGTATCTGGAAATGTTTTACACCGGGTATAACCAGAGCGCCTCCAGCGATGTGCCGCTGGCCTGCTATTTGCTGACCGACCATATGCGCTGGGATTCCCCCTGGCGTTACCGCTATCTGTGGGAGATGGGCGGCCTGGCAGCCTTCGCGGATCTGGTGCTTCCGGCCCGCCATGGAACGGCGTCCCTGCAAAACCTGCCGTCGCTCTGGCGCGCCAAACTCACCGGCGGTTATGATCTGGACGACTATGCCAGTGTGACCTACCCGGAGGAGGGGGAGGCTTACCGCGGCAACGGCTTCGTCTATACAGAGGGCGTCGCCCGGGATGGTTTTGCCACCCTGCTGGATGTGGACCCGGAACGCCCCCTTTCGGATTTCGGCTGGGCCAACCTGGCCCGCATCACCGAGTTCTGCCGGCAGGAGGGGATCCGTCTGGTGCTGTTCACGGCGCCGCTGCCCAGTGCGTACGTCGCCAATACCGAAAATTATCAGGCGTATGTGGATGCGGTGCGTGCTTATGCAGCCGAGAACGGGCTGCAATATTGGGATTTCTCGCTGTACCGCAGCCAGGGAGACATGAAGCACATGGGCGCGGGGGAGTATTCCGACGCGCACCATCTGAATGGCACGGGTGCGGAGATTTTTACGGCGGAACTCTGTGAAGTTATCGCCCGGGATGCGGCCGGGGAGGACGTTTCCGCGCTGTTCTGCGATACGGTGGAGGAAAAGCTGACCGACTATGCGGACAATACGATTTTTATGGCCGATGGATGGCTGGATTCACAATAAGGAGGAACAGCCATGCTGGCGGTGACTTCACCGGGATTTCTTGTCTTTGCCGCGCTGTTCGCGGGCGCCTGGTATAAAAGCCGGCCGGCGAACCGCTGGCGCTGGATGCTGGCCGCCGGTATCCTGTTCTATCTTTCGCTGGACTGGCAGGGCTTTGTGGTTTTGCTGGCCAGTTCGCTGCTCGTGTGGGCCTGCGCGTTCCGTGCAAAGGGGAACCTTTGGTTCGGTGTCGGGCTGGCAGCGGCGCTGGCGCCCCTTTTGCTGCTGAAATACTATGCGGCGGCAGCCGGAGGTTTGCAGCAGATGTTCGGTTTGCGGATCTGGCAGCCGGAACTGCTCCAGCCGCTGGGCGTGGGGTATTTCACGCTGGAACTGGTCAGTTATCTGGTGGATGTGCGCCGGGGGACCATCCCGGCGCAGCGCAGCTTCGGGCGGGTGCTGTGTTATGCGTCGTTTTTCCTGTCCATCACCCAGGGCCCCTTCAACCGCTATGGGGAATGGATGCCCCAGCTGGAAGCGCCCATCGCATGGGACGGGCGGCGTGCGTGGCGCGGCGCGATCCGCTGCTGGTGGGGGTACTTTAAAAAAATGGCGGTCGCCGACCGTGCGGCGGTGGTCGTGGCGGCGGCCTTCCGCGATCCGGCGGTTCTGGACCGCAGCCAGCTGCTACTGGCCGCCGTGCTCTACTCGTTCCAGCTGTATGCGGACTTCTCCGGCTATACCGACATCGTGTTGGGCGTCGGCGAGATACTCGGCTTGTCCCTGCCGGAAAACTTCCGCCGGCCCTTCCTGGCGGCCAGCGTCAAGGAATTGTGGTCCCGCTGGCATATCAGCCTGTCCCGCTGGCTGCGGGATTATGTCTACATCCCGCTGGGGGGCAGCCGCTGCCGTCCGGCGCGGCGGGATGCGAACCTTGTCCTGACCTTTCTGGTCAGCGGCCTGTGGCACGGCGCGGGGCTTACCTATCTGCTCTGGGGCTTCCTGCAGGGGCTGCTGCAAGCTTTGGAAAACCACCTGCCCTGGCGCCGTGCCGTTACAAAGGGCCGGGCGCGCTGGGCCGGCATCGCCGGCACTTTCGCCGTTTTTGTGTTCACGTTTACGATCTTCCGGGCCAGCAGCCTGACCAATGCGCTCCAGTACTTTCGGGGGCTCCTGTTCCAGGGCGGCTGGGACGCGCTGAACAATTACTGGGAACTGGGGCTGGCCAGCCGCCAGGATCAGCTGGTGCTGTTTGCGGGCGTTGCGATCCTGATCGCCGTGGATCTGCTGCAGGAGCGCGGTGTCCGCCTGCTGGACCGCCTGGCAGCCGCGCCCCGTGCGCTGCGCTGGGCCGTCTACGAAGCAATGATCTTTTCCTTCCTGTATATGGGCCAGTTTCTGGGCGGGGGCGGTTTCCTCTATGCCCGTTACTGACCAGGCAAAAAGCACGGCTTCCCGCAGGGGAGGCCGTGCTTTTTGCTTTGTCAGGGGGCTATCGGTCCGGTTCGCAGTCCAGGATCGAGGGGATGTTCTGCCAGCGCTCGGGCGATTCGGCATATTTTTCCTGCAGCCAGCGCACGGCGGCGTCCAGCCCGTCCTGGCCGCCCTCAAAATCCCGGCTCTCGATCCTTTCTTCCGCTGTATGTTCAATGCTCCATGGCCCGGGCCAGATGTAAGCGGTCAGAAACTCCACCTTTTTCTTCCCGGTCTCATCCGCGGGGTCCGAGCGCTTGCCGGGAACCAGCACATAGCGCATACCGCCTTCCGCGCCGGAGTACGAATTGCCGTTGTGGAACCAGTGATAGATGGGGAATGCATTCAGCATAAAAGACTCCTCTCCCGCTACAGATGCAAAAACTGTTTCCAAAATCTAATTATAACGCAGCGCCTGCCGCTCGGCAAGAGAAAAAACGGGATTGACAAAGGGGAGAGGATGCGTTATAATGACTAAGTCATGCGGGATTAGCTCATCCGGTAGAGTGACTGCTTCCCAAGCAGTAGGTGGCGAGTTCGAGACTCGTATCCCGCTCCAAAAGCCTCGGGGGTTGCCCCGGGGCTTTCTTTCGGCAGAACCGTTTTCTTTCGCGCGTACAGAAAATTTCTTGACAAACGCGCGGGTTTCTGCTAAAATATTTCAGCAATCGTTCAGATGGCTGCTCCATTCGCACAGGATGGTGAATGCTGGTAGCCGCAATTCGGAGATTGTGATGAGCACATATATCAAGTATGGCTCCCGGAATCATGATCGAGAAAGAGGTGAAACTACCATGAAGAAGGGCATCCATCCGAACTACGTGGACTGCACGATTACCTGCGCCTGCGGCAACGTGATCCACACCCGTGACACCAAGCCGGAGATCCACGTCGAAGTTTGCAGCAAGTGCCACCCGTTCTACACCGGCAAGCAGAAGCTGGTCGATACCGGTGGCCGCGTCGAGCGCTTCAAGCGCCGTTTCGCCAAGGCTGGCAAATAAGTTGGTTCGCTTTACCCCAGATGGAGACATCTGGGGTATTTTTGGCTGTCTGTAAGGAGTGTCCAATGACGGATTACATGACCATCCGGGGAAAGACCACCTTTGAATACGAGGAAAAGCGCAGCCGCTTTATCGCCACGGCCGCCTTTGCCGGCACAGAGGAAGCGGCGCTGGCGGTTCTGCAGGCCGTGCGCGCGGCCAACCGCACGGCGCGCCACAATGTCTACGCCTACGTGCTGCAAAACGGCCGGACGCGATACTCGGACGACGGCGAACCGGCCAAGACGGCAGGGACCCCGGTGCTGGAGGCGATCCGGCATGCCGGTGTTTCAGATGTGATCGTGGTGGTCACCCGTTACTTCGGGGGGATCCTGCTGGGCACCGGCGGGCTGGTGCGGGCCTACACCGCGGCGGCGGCCGGTGCGCTGCAAACGGCGGAACGGGTGTCCATGCGTCAGGTGGTAGAATGCCGCCTGCGGGTGCCTTACAGCCAGTTCGAACCGGCCCAGCATATGATCCGGGCCGCCGAGACCCGCCTGCAGGAGCCGCTTTTTGACGATGCGGTGACGCTGTGCTGGCAGATGCCCGCCGGAACGCAGGACGCCTTGTGCCGTTCGCTGGCGGAACTGACACGCGGTGCGGCGCGGGTGGAAGTCTCGCCGCCGCGCTATCTTCCGTTTTGAAAAGCGGAATTTTTACAAAAAAATAAAGTCTTTTGCGCAGTTTTATCGTATTTATATTATAGAAAGGAAGAAAGGGGACGGGTTGCATGACGATTCGGGAGGAAACGCAGTCCATCGAACGCCAGACGCTGAGCCGCTATGCGACGTTGAGTGAAAACAGCCGCGGACGCCGCGTCCCTCAGGAAGAGGACCCGCTGCGGACCTGTTTCCAGCGGGACCGGGACCGCATCCTGCACAGCAAGGCGTTCCGAAGGCTGAAACAAAAGACCCAGGTCTTTCTCTCGCCGGAAGGGGACCATTACCGCACCCGGCTGACCCATACGCTGGAAGTCAGCCAGATCGCCCGCACCATCGCCCGCGCCCTGCGGCTGAACGAGGATCTGACCGAAGCCATCGCCCTGGGCCACGATCTGGGTCACACGCCCTTCGGCCATGCGGGGGAGCGGGCGCTGGACCGCCTGTGCCCCGGCGGCTTTACCCATTACCGCCAGAGCCTGCGGGTGGTGGACCTGCTGGAAAAGGACGGCAGGGGTCTCAACCTTTCCTGGGAGGTCCGCAACGGCATCATCACCCACACCACGGGGGCCTGGGCGCGCACGCCGGAAGGCTGCGTGGTGCGCAGGGCCGATCATATTGCGTTCCTGAACCATGACATCGAGGACGCGGTGGGGGCGGGCGTACTGGACCCGCGTCAGATCCCCCAGGCGGCCACCGCAGTGCTGGGCAACACCAAGTCCCAGCGGATCACCACCATGATCACCGACCTGGTGGAGCACAGCCAGAACGGCCGGATCAATTTTTCCCCTGAGGTGGAGGCGGCCTATGCCATCCTGAAAGACTTCATGTATTCCACCGTATATGTGGACCGCAACGCCAAGCGGGAAGAAAAAAAGGTGGACAAGCTCATCGGCGATCTGTATGAGCGCCTGTGCGAAGAACCGGCCCTGCTGCCGAATTTTTACCTGCAGATCGCTTACAGGGAGGGCGTGGACCGGGCCGCCACCGACTACATCAGCGGGATGAGCGACGAGTTTGCCACCCGTTTGTTCGTGGAGTGGTTCGTCCCGCAGAAATGGCAGGGGCTTTAAGAGGGGCGGCATTGCAAAAAGGAGGTGGAACGGACCGTGATCCCGCAGGAATACATACAGGAAGTGGTGCGCCGCAACGACATCGAGGAGGTCGTCGGCCAGTATGTGCAGCTGCGCCGCCGTGGGCGGACGCTGAGCGGGCTGTGCCCGTTCCATAACGAAAAGACCCCCTCCTTCGTGGTCTATCCCGACACCCAGAGTTTTTACTGTTTCGGCTGCGGTGCGGCCGGGGACGTTATAAATTTCGTGCGCAAGTACAATAATCTGGGGTACGTGGAAAGCGTCAAACAGCTGGCGGCCCGCGTGGGCATGCCGCTGCCGGAGGAGGAGGACCGGGAGGCAAGAGCCCGCCAGCGCCTGCTGGAGATCAACCGCAGCGCGGCACGGTATTTTTATGAGCAGCTCAACGCCCGCACGCCGGAAGCCGCCCAGGCCCGGCGCTACTGGAAGGAAAAGCGCGGCCTGTCCGACGCGGCGATCCGCCGCTTCGGCCTGGGGTATGCGCCGGATGATTTCGGCGGGCTGCTGCACTACCTGCGGCGGCGCGGCTTCAGCGAAGGGGAACTGGAGCATTCCGGCCTTGTGAAGCGCAGCGCCAAAGGCAACCTTTACGATATTTTCCGCCACCGGGTCATGGTGCCCATCATTGATGTGCGGGGTTCCATCATCGCTTTCGGCGGGCGGGTACTGGATGATTCCAAGCCCAAATACATCAACAGCCCGGAAACGATGGTCTACCATAAATCCCGCACGCTGTTTGCGCTGAACATCGCCAAGAAATCCCCCCATAAGCGCTATATCCTCTGCGAAGGGTATATGGACGTCATATCCATGCACGAGGCCGGCTTCGACACGGCGGTCTGCGCCTGCGGCACCGCCCTGACGGCGGAACAGGTCAGGCTGCTCAGCGAATATGCCGACGAGGTGGTGCTGAGCTACGACTCCGACGAAGCGGGGCAGAAAGCCACCGAGCGCAGCCTGGGCCTGTTCGCCAACAGCCCGGTGAAGGTGAGCGTGCTGAGTTACCAGGGGGCGAAGGACCCCGATGAGTTCATCAAGAAATATGGCCGGGAACGGTTCGAGATGCTGCTGAACGGCACGGCCAACCCCACGGAGTTCCAGTTGAAAAAGGCGCGGGCCAAATACGACCTGCGCAGCGACGACGGGCGGCTGAGTTACATCCGCGAGGCCATCGACATCCTCACGGCCCGGGGCGTCACCCCCACGGCGCGGGATGTGTATGCGGGGCGGCTGGCGGAGGAGACCGGCGTCTCCAAGCAGGCGGTGCTCTCCCAGATGCAGGGGGCGCTGCGGGCTGCGGAACGCCGCGGCCGCCGCAGGGAACAGAAAGATCTGGCCCAGCAGGGCATCGCTGCGGATATCCGGGTGCCTTACACCCAGGGCGGGGAGGCGGCCCTGGGGGCTGCCAGCGCCGGGCGCCAGCTGGTGGCGGCGCTCTTGCAGGACCCCGAGCAGATCCCTTATGTGCGGGCGCGTCTTTCGATGGATACGCTGCTGCTGCCGGAAGTGCAGCAGGCGGTCCAGGCGATCTACCGCTGCGCCGACGAAAAGCAGCCGGTCAATCTGACTTCGCTGCAGCAGTTGCTGGACGAAAAGGCCTTCCAGCAGGCGGCGCTCGCCCAGGCGCAGAACCATGGCCAGCAGCTGACCCGGCAGGATATCGACATGTATCTGGAGCGCCTGCAGAACGCCAGGCCGATCAGCGAGCGGGTGGCCGGTACCAGCGACGACCAGTTCCTCGACTTTTTCGCCAATGTGAAAAAGGAAAAGGGAGTCGGGGAGCCGCCGCCCAAAACATAAACCGGCTCACGCACGAATGCACAGTTTTGAACCGAAACCTAAAAGGAGAAACGTACTTATGGCAGAGAAAAAAGATCCCATTCGCAGTCTGATCGAAACGGGCCGCCGCAGCGGCAAACTGACCAACACCGAGATCGGCGACGCGATGGAGGAAAGCGGCCACGTTCTGGATGTGGAGCAGATGGAAAAGCTCTATGAAGAACTGGAGAGCAACGGTATCGAAGTGGTAGACGACGGCGCCTCGGACGCGGACGACCCCGCGCTGACCGGCGACAGCGTCGATGATTTTGAGGACAGCCTGAGCACCGACGGCATCACCATCGACGACCCGGTCAAGGTCTACCTCAAGGAGATCGGCCGCGTGCCCCTGCTGACGCCTGAGGAAGAGGTGGACCTGGCTTTGAAGATCCAGGCCGGCGGCCCGGAAGGGGAAAAGGCCAAACAGCGCCTGAGCGAAGCCAACCTGCGCCTGGTGGTCTCCATCGCCAAGCGGTATGTGGGGCGCGGCATGCAGTTCCTGGATCTGATCCAGGAGGGCAACCTGGGCCTCATCAAAGCGGTGGAAAAGTTCGACCACACCAAGGGCTTCAAGTTCTCCACCTACGCCACCTGGTGGATCCGGCAGGCCATCACCCGCGCCATTGCGGACCAGGCGCGCACGATCCGCATCCCGGTGCATATGGTGGAGACCATCAACAAGGTCAAGAAAGTCTCCAGCCAGCTGCTCCATGAGTACGGCCATGACCCCAGCGCCGAGGAGATCGCCGAGCGCCTGGAGATGCCGGTCGAAAAAGTGCGGGAGATCATGCGCGTGGCGCAGGAGCCTGTCAGCCTGGAGACCCCCATCGGCGAGGAGGAGGACAGCCATCTGGGCGACTTCATCCCCGACGACGATGCCCCGGTCCCGGCGGAAGCCGCCAGCCAGACCCTGCTGAAAGAGCAGCTGGCCGATGTGCTCAAGACCCTGACCCCCCGGGAGGAGAAGGTCCTGCGCCTGCGCTTCGGCCTGGAGGACGGCCGCCCCCGCACGCTCGAGGAAGTGGGCAAGGAGTTCAACGTCACCCGTGAACGCATCCGCCAGATCGAGGCCAAGGCCCTGCGCAAGCTGCGTCACCCCAGCCGCAGCAAGAAACTGCGCGATTTCCTGGATTGATCTCTAAAAAGGAACGGCCCCGGGCGGGAAACATCCCGCCCGGGGCTTTCTGCCGCGTAAGAAGCGTTTTGTCAAGGGGCTGCCCGCACAAAAAGGGGGCTGCAGCCTTGTGAAAAGTGACCAAAGGAGGGGGTTGGAACTGCTTTTTTGAATTTGTCAAGCGGACGTCAGGGATGCAAAACCGTCAAAATGCCGAAAAATTGTTACACCCGCCCGGGCGTTTCGTGCACGCAAAAAAGCTGGCATAAAACCCGGAAAAAGGCTTGACAACGGGACTTTTACCCTGTATACTAAATCAGTATCACAAAAATGGAATAGAGCGCCCTAAGAGGATCGAGCCCTTGCGGCAACCCCTGAAACTTTGTGAAAAATGCCGAATGTGGTTTGTTTCAAGGCCGGTCTTTTGGGTCGCTTTTACCAGCTTTGTCAATCTATGGAATAGGAGTGGTCGCGTTTTATGATAAAGGTCAAGCCCGTACAAAACGGCAGAACGACCCGCATGAGTTTTTCCCGGATCAACGAAGTGATCGACATGCCCAATCTCATCGAGATCCAGAAAAATTCTTACAACTGGTTCCTGGAGGAAGGCCTGCGTGAAGTCTTCCACGACATTGCCGCGATCGAGGACTACACCGGCAACCTGGTGCTGGAATTCATCGACTACCGGCTGGACAAGAACCCCAAGTACTCCATCAAAGAATGCAAGGAACGGGATGCCACCTACGCGGCCCCTCTGTACGTCACGGCGCGGCTGTTCAACAAGCAGACCGGGGAAGTGAAGGAGCAGGAGATCTTCATGGGCGATTTCCCGCTCATGACCGATTCCGGCACCTTTATCTCCAACGGTGCGGAGCGCGCCATCGTCAGCCAGCTGGTCCGTTCGCCCGGCGTTTTCTACGGTTCCAGCAAGGACCGCACCGGCAAGGACCTGTTTACCGCTACCATGAACCCCAACCGCGGCGCCTGGCTGGAGTATGAGACCGATTCCCAGGACGTTTTCTATGTCCGTATCGACAAAAACCGCAAGCTGCCGGTCACCACGCTGGTGCGTGCGCTGGGCCTTGGCACCGACGAGCAGATCCGTCAGTTCTTCGGTGATTCCGAGCCCAAGATCAACGCTTCGCTGGAAAAGGACATCACCCACTCCACTGAGGAAGGCCTGCTGGAAGTCTACCGCAAGCTGCGCCCCGGCGAGCCCCCGACGGTGGAGAACTCCCGCAGCCATCTGAACTCCCTGTTCTTTGACCCGCGCCGCTACGATCTGGCCCGCTTCGGCCGCTACAAGATGAACAACAAGCTGGCGCTGGCCCGCCGTATCGCCGGCTACCGCGCTGCGGAGGACGTCATCGCGCCGCTGACCGGCGAACTGCTGGCCGCCAGGGGCGAGAAGATCAACACCGCCAAGGCCAACGAGATCGACGCCGCCGGCGTGACCCGCGTCGTCGTTCTGGTGGAGCGCAAAGGGGAGGAGAGCATCCCCGTCATCGTGATCTCCAACGGCTGTGTGGACGCCCAGCCTTTCTTCAGCTTTGATGTGGAGAAGGAAGCGGGCGTCAATGAGCGTGCCAATTTCGCCGAACTCCGCAAGATCCTGGACGCCACCTCCGACCCGGAGGAGCAGAAGGAACTGCTGCGCCAGAACCATGATGTGCTGATCAGCCGCACGGTCACGGTGGACGATATCTTCGCGTCCATCAACTACCTGATCGGCCTGGATCACGGCATCGGCACCACCGACGAGATCGACCACCTGGGCAACCGCCGCGTGCGCAGCGTGGGCGAGCTGCTGCAGAACCAGTTCCGCATCGGCTTCTCCCGCATGGAGCGCGTCATCCGCGAGCGCATGACCCTGCAGAACCAGGAAAGCAGCGAGATCACGCCCCAGAGCCTGGTCAACATCCGCCCCGTGGTGGCGGCCATCAAGGAGTTCATCGGCTCCAGCCCGCTGTCCCAGTTCATGGACCAGAACAACCCCCTGGCCGAACTGACCCACAAGCGCCGCCTGTCCGCCCTGGGCCCCGGCGGCCTGTCCCGTGACCGTGCAGGCTTTGAAGTCCGCGACGTGCACTACACCCACTACGGCCGCCTGTGCCCCATCGAGACCCCTGAAGGCCCCAACATCGGCCTGATCTCCTACCTGGCCACCTACGCAAAGATCAACAAGTACGGCTTTGTGGAAGCCCCCTACCGCCGCGTCGACAAGGCCACCGGCGTCGTCACCGACGAAGTGGTCTACATGACGGCGGATGTGGAAGACGAATATATCGTGGCCCAGGCCAACGAGCCGCTGGACGAAAACAACCGTTTTGTCCGTCCCCGCGTCTCCGGCCGCCACCGCAACGACATCCAGGAATTTGAGGCCAGCCAGGTCGACTTCATGGATGTTTCCCCCCGCATGATGGTCTCCGTGGCTACGGCCTGCATCCCGTTCCTGGAGAACGACGACTGCAACCGCGCCCTGATGGGCTCCAACATGCAGCGGCAGGCGGTGCCCCTGATGGTCACGCAGCAGCCCATCGTCGCCACCGGCATGGAGTACAAGGCGGCTACCGACTCCGGCGTCTGCATCCTGGCGACGCGGGACGGCACCGTTGAATACGTGGATGCCGAGAAGATCGTGGTGCGCTGCGAGGACGGCTCCGCCGACACCTACGAACTCATCAAGTTCATGCGCTCCAACCAGGGCAACTGCAACAACCAGCGCCCCATTGTGCAGGTGGGCGACGCCGTCAAGGCGGGCGACGTGCTGGCCGACGGCCCTGCCACCAAGAACGGCGAGATCAGCCTGGGCAAGAACGCCCTGGTGGGCTTCATGACCTGGGAAGGCTACAACTACGAGGACGCCGTCCTGCTCAACGAGAAGCTCGTGCGCGAGGACGTCTACACCTCCATCCATATCGAGGAATACGAGACCGAGGCCCGCGACACCAAGCTGGGCCCCGAGGAGATCACCCGCGACATCCCCAACGTGGGCGACGACGCGCTGAAGGATCTGGACGACCGCGGCATCATCCGCATCGGCGCCGAGGTCAAGACCGGCGACATCCTGGTCGGCAAGGTCACCCCCAAGGGCGAGACCGAACTGACCGCCGAGGAGCGCCTGCTGCGCGCTATCTTCGGTGAGAAGGCCCGCGAAGTCCGCGACACCTCGCTGCGCGTGCCCCACGGCGCTTACGGCATCGTGGTGGACATCAAGGTGTTCACCCCCGAGAACAGCGATGAACTGCAGCCCGGCGTGCGGATGTGCGTGCGCTGCTACATCGCCCAGAAGCGCAAGATCAGCGTGGGCGACAAGATGGCCGGCCGCCACGGCAACAAGGGCGTTGTTTCCCGCATTCTGCCGCAGGAGGATATGCCTTTCCTGCCCGACGGCACCCCGCTGGACATCGTGCTGAACCCGCTGGGCGTTCCGTCCCGTATGAACATTGGTCAGGTGCTGGAAGTCAACCTGGGCTATGTGGCCAAGGCGCTGGGCTGGAAGGTCCAGACCCCCGTCTTTGACGGCGCGCACGAGAGCGACCTGCAGGACTGCTTCGCTGAAGCCCGCGCCCGCTGGCACGGCGAGAATGCGCCCGAGTACCCCACCAAGCTGGACCGCCTGATGGGCGAGAAGGGCCATATCATCGACTTCTCCAAGATCGACCTGACCGACGACGGCAAGACTACCGTCTATGACGGCCGCACCGGCGAGCAGTTCCCCAACAAAGTCACCGTCGGCTATATGTACTACCTCAAGCTGCATCACCTGGTCGACGATAAGATCCACGCCCGTTCCACCGGCCCCTACTCCATGGTCACCCAGCAGCCGCTGGGCGGCAAGGCGCAGTTCGGCGGCCAGCGCTTCGGCGAAATGGAAGTCTGGGCGCTGGAAGCCTACGGCGCCGCCTATACCCTGCAGGAGATCCTGACCATCAAATCCGACGATGTGGTGGGCCGTGTCAAGACCTACGAAGCCATCGTCAAGGGCGAGCCCATCCCGCGCCCCGGCATTCCCGAGAGTTTCCGCGTCATGCTCAAGGAACTGCAGAGCCTGGGGCTGGACATCGTGGTGCAGGACAAGGAAGGCAATCCCGTGGATATGCGCCAGGAATTTGACGATGATGACAGCAGCTTTGATGCCGGCGCTTATGACGATGTCGGCAGCAATGTCCTGGTGGAGAGCGAGCTGCAGGATGACTACAGCGTGAAAGATGCGGATGAGGGCTTCGATGACGATCTGGATGCCGACAGCGAGCCGAGCGCCGATGACCTGGCCAAGATCGAGATGAACGATCCCTTTGAAGATGAATAATGTTTCGCTGTATCGTCTGCCATACTTGAATTGAGAGGGTTCGCTGAATGGAAAATAAAGAATTCGCTTCGATTAAGATCGGCCTTGCCTCCCCGGACCAGATCCGCGCCTGGAGCTACGGCGAGGTCACCAAACCCGAAACCATCAACTACCGTACCCTGAAGCCGGAGCGCGACGGCTTGTACTGCGAGCGCATTTTTGGACCCACCAAGGACTGGGAGTGCCACTGCGGCAAGTACAAGCGCATCCGCTACAAGGGCAAGATCTGCGACAAGTGCGGCGTTGAAGTCACCCGCGCCAAGGTCCGCCGCGAGCGCATGGGCCACATCGAACTGGCCGCGCCGGTGTCGCATATCTGGTATTTCAAAGGCATCCCCAGCCGCATCGGCCTGATGCTGGACATCAGCCCCCGCCAGCTGGACAAGGTGCTCTACTTTGCCAACTACATCGTGACCGATCCCGGTTTCACGCCGCTGGAGAAAAAGCAGCTCCTGACCGAGCGTGAATACAAGGAGATGCGCGAGAAGTACGAGGATACCTTCGAGGCCGCCATGGGCGCCGAGGCGATCCAGAAACTGCTGGCCGAGATCGACCTGGAAAAACTCTCCGCTGAACTGCGCGAGGAACTGGAAAAGGCCAACGGCCAGAAACGCGTGCGCCTGCTCAAGCGCCTGGAAGCCGTCGAGGCTTTCATTGAGAGCAACCAGCGCCCCGAGTGGATGATCCTGACGGTCATCCCGGTGATCCCGCCGGATCTGCGCCCGCTGCTGCAGCTGGACGGCGGCCGTTTCGCCACCTCCGACCTGAACGACCTGTACCGCCGCGTCATCAACCGCAACAACCGCCTCAAGCGGCTGCTGGAACTGGGCGCGCCCGACATCATCGTCCGTAATGAGAAGCGCATGCTGCAGGAGGCGGTGGACGCCCTGATCGACAACGGCCGCCGCGGCCGCCCGGTCACCGGCGCCAACAACCGCGCCCTCAAGAGCCTGTCCGACATGCTCAAGGGCAAGCAGGGCCGCTTCCGCCAGAACCTGCTGGGCAAGCGCGTCGACTACTCCGGCCGTTCGGTCATCGTCGTCGGCCCCGAACTGAAGATGTACCAGTGCGGTCTGCCCAAGGAAATGGCGCTGGAACTGTTCAAGCCCTTCGTCATGAAGGACCTGGTCGAGAAAGAAAAGGCCAACAACATCAAGTCTGCCCGCAAGATGGTGGAGCGCGCCCGTCCCGAGGTATGGGACTCGCTGGAGACCGTCATCAAGGGCCATCCCGTGCTGCTGAACCGTGCGCCTACGCTGCACCGCCTGGGCATCCAGGCGTTCGAGCCGGTCCTGGTGGAAGGCCGCGCTATCAAGCTGCATCCGCTGGTCTGCACGCCCTTCAACGCCGACTTCGACGGCGACCAGATGGCCGTCCATCTGCCGCTGTCCACCGAGGCCCAGCGCGAAGCCAAGATGCTGATGCTGGCCTCCGGCAACCTGCTCAAGCCTTCCGACGGCGAGCCCGTCACGGTGCCCACGCAGGATATGATCCTGGGCAGCTACTACCTGACGCTGGTCAACCCTGAGGACAAGGGCCACGGCAAGGTCTTCCGCGACGAAGCGGAAGCCATGATGGCCTATTCCGAGGGCCTCATCACGCTGCAGGCCCCCATCAAGGTGCGCCGCACCATGACCTTTGACGGTGTGGAGGAGAGCGCGCTGGTGGATACCACCATGGGCCAGATCATCTTCAACACCCCCATCCCGCAGGACCTGGGTTACGTGGACCGCACGGACCCCGAGCACAAGTTCGACTACGAGATGAACCCCCGCACCCTCAAGATCGCTTCCGGCGGCAAGTCCGACAAGCTGACCAAGAAGGGCCTGCCCGACATCATCAGCCGTTGCCTGACCAAGCATGGCACCAAGGCCTGCGCGATGATGCTGGACGCCATCAAGGCGCAGGGCTACAAATATTCCACGCTGTCCGCCATCACGGTCGCCGTGCCCGACGCCATCATCCCGGAGGAAAAACCGGCGATCCTGGCTGCGGCCGACAAGAAGGTCGAGAAGGTCATGAAGAACTTCAACCGCGGCCTGATCTCGGACGAGGAACGCTACCGCAGCACGGTCGCCATCTGGCAGGAAGCGACGGAGCAGGTCTCCGAAGCGCTGGGCAACAACCTGCGCAGCAACCACCAGCGCAACCCCATCTATATGATGTCCGACTCCGGCGCCCGTGGTTCTATGGACCAGATCAAGCAGCTGGCCGGTATGCGCGGCCTGCTGGCCAACACCGCCGGCAAGACGCTGGAAATGCCCATTCGCGCCAACTACCGCGAGGGCCTGAACATTCTGGAATACTTCATCTCCTCCCGCGGCGCCCGCAAGGGCCTGGCCGATACCGCTCTGCGCACCGCGGACTCCGGCTACCTGACCCGCCGTCTGGTGGACGTTTCCCAGGAAGTCATCATCCGCGAGGAGGACTGCCACGCCACCGAGGGCATCCTGGTCCGGGAGATCAGCGAGGGCAACTCCGTCGTCGAATCCTTCAAGGAGCGTCTGAACGGCCGTTATGCGCTGCATGACGTGCTGGACCCCAAGACCGGCGAACTGCTGGTCAGCAAGGACAAGATGATGGATATGTTCGACGCCGAGAAGATCGCCAACGCCGGCATCACCGAGCTGGAGATCCGTTCGGTCATGACCTGCCGCGCGCACGTGGGCGTCTGTGCCCGCTGCTACGGCTCCAACATGTCCAACGGTCAGTGCGTCAAGGTGGGCGAGTCGGTCGGTATCATCGCGGCCGAGTCCATCGGCGAGCCCGGCACCCAGCTGACCATGCGTACCTTCCATACGGGCGGTATCGCTTCGGCGGAAGACATCACCCAGGGTCTGCCCCGCGTTGAGGAACTGTTCGAGAGCCGCCGTCCCAAGGCTATGGCCATCATGAGCGAGATCGCCGGTACCGTGCACATCGACGATACCAAGAAGAGCCGCCATGCGGAGATCAACGGCGTGGACGACAACGGCGCGCCGGTCACCAAGAGCTACCTGATCCCCTTCGGCCAGCGTCTCAAGGTGATGGAGGGCGACGAAGTCCAGAAGGGCGCGCTCCTGACCGAAGGCCATGCCTACCCGCAGGATATCCTCGCCATTCTGGGCCCGGTGGCTACGCAGAACTACCTCATCAGCGAGGTGCAGAAAGTCTACCGTCTGCAGGGCGTTGATATCAACGACAAGCACATCGAAGTCATCGTCCGTCAGATGATGCGCAAGGTCCGCATCGAGGATGCAGGCTCCAGCGATTTCATCGTGGGCAGCGTGGTCAACCGCCGCGACGTGATGATCGAAAACGAGAAACTGCAGGCCCGCATCGACGCCGGTGAGACTGATCTCAAGCTGGTGCAGGCCAGCCAGGTCCTGCTGGGCATCACCAAGTCCAGTTTGGCTACCGACTCCTTCCTGTCGGCGGCGTCCTTCCAGGAGACTACCCGTGTCCTGACCGAAGCAGCCATCAAGGGCAAGACCGACCCGCTGGCCGGTCTGAAGGAGAATGTCATCATCGGCAAGCTCATCCCCGCCGGCACCGGTCTGCCGGAGGTCGAGCAGGAACTGGAAGAGGCTGAGATCGCCCGCGACGCTGCGGAATCCGCTTACGACCACTAAACTATCGGAAAACTGAGAATGCCCCCGTCACTGCGGTGACGGGGGCATTTTTGATTGGCAGCGGAGCGCGGCAGGCGGCATCAGCAGCAGAAGAAGCCGCCGCGGCCGCCGCAGCAGCACCAACTGCAGATGTTGCACATCAGCAGGTACATCCAGAACGAAAGGCAGAACCGTCCCGGGGCGCCGCTGGGCTGGGCGTAGGGCTGCTGGTAGCTGGTATAGGTCTGGCCGGGATTCTGCAGCTGGTCCAGCAGATTCTGGTAAGCGTAGTTGTTGGGCTCCATCGAGACCGCCGTGCGTGCTTCGTCCCGGGCGCGGATGTTATTGCCCAGGCCCTGGTTGGCCAAAGCACAGTAGTAATGCCACTGGGCGCTGCGTTCGCCGGCCGGGATGCCGTTCAGGGTGTTCAACGCCTCCTGATAATAGCCGTTGCGGATGTA
Source organism: Candidatus Gemmiger avistercoris (assembly GCA_019116705.1). Lineage (GTDB taxonomy): Bacteria > Bacillota > Clostridia > Oscillospirales > Ruminococcaceae > Gemmiger > Gemmiger avistercoris. The sequence goes on along the minus strand of DXBF01000054.1, from coordinate 171,468 downwards.
GTTCGCAGCGGCGCGCATCTCGGGGCTTTCCTGGCCGGTGGTATAGGTCTGGCGGCTGCCGCCGGCGGAACCGTAGAAACCAAACCCGAAGGGGCCGAAGCCAAACCCGCCGAAGGGGTCCTCCTGGTAAGCGCCGCCGTACTGGTTTTGGCTGCCGTATCCATAGGACCCGCCGGAAGCGGACCGCTGCTGGTACCCACTCTGGCCGCCGCTCTGCTTGCGGCGCATGATCTCGCTGTAGGCGGCCTGCACTTCCTTGAACTTTTCTTCGGCGGAGGGGTCGTTGGGGTGCAAGTCGGGATGGTACTGTTTGCACTTCTGCCGGTATGCCTTTTTGATGGTTTCGTCATCCGCGCCGGGGCTGATACCCAGTACGCTGTAAGGATCAGTCATGGCGGCGCCCCTCCCTGTGTTTTTTCACCAGCGCATACTTGCTCCACACGCCGGAATAGATCGTGTTATACAATAATTTCCCCTCCGGGGTATCTCTCAGAATAGGCAGCAGGGAAAACTGCTGCGCGCACAGGCCCATCTGCTGGGTCAGCAGCTCATGGCAGCGCGCCTCATATTCGGCGGGGGAGAGCTGGCCGGCCAGCGCCTGCAGGGCGTTGAAACGCTCTTTTTTGCGGTCTTTTTCCAGGTCGTCGTAGGCGTCCATCAGGTAGATGAACCCGCCCAGGCCGCGGCCCATCCCTTCCAGTACCGGCGTCCAGAGGTCCTGGCGGCAGGCGAAGACCGCCCCCAGCAATGTGCCGAAGGCGTTGCACAAAGCGTCCAGATCATGGGAACCGGATTCTTCCAACAGGTTCAGGGCGGCAAGCTGCTCGCCGATCACACTGAACTGGCGCGGCCAGCGTTCCCGGATCGCGGGCAGCAAGGGCTCGAATTGCCGGGCGCGCCGCAGGCTGGCCTGCCGGTAATCGTCCTGCCAGTCGTCCTGAAAATTGTAGTATGCCAGCAGGATGGTCATGTCGGCGGCGTATTCCAAAAACTCGTTCTGTGCCCGCGGGCGCGCTTTCAGCGGGTGCGGCGGGCAGCGCCCGGAGCCAAAACGGGTTTCCGGCTCATACAGGGCGGTCAGCAGCATGGCGGTGAAGGCCATGTCGTAGCTCAAGGCCATGCGGCCGGGCAGGCCGTAGCGCTGCCCCAGCGTCTGGCACAAGCCGCAATAATACGCCTGGTAACGGTCAAGTTCTTCTTTGCCCAATCCCTTGCGATAGATGGTAACATATCCAAACATGGCCCGTCAACTCTTTTTCACAAACTGCGTGCCGCATTTGGGGCAGGTGATCGAGATGCGGCCTTTCCCGCGGGGCACGCGCAGTTCCTGGCGGCAGTGCGGGCAGCGGAAATAGCGGTACTGGCCGCGCTGCTTGAAACGGATCCGGCGGGTGGAGAACCAGCCGGAGGCCTTGTTTTCGAGCGCCATGTACTTGGCATTTTCCTGGTAGCGCTTCTGGATATTGCGGCTCAGCATGCGGAAGTAACAGTATCCAAGGGTAAGGATCCCCAGCCAGTACAGCAGCGGGGAGAACAAAAGCCCCGCTACGAACAACACCAGGGACGCAATGGATAGAAAACGGTTGAAACGGTCATAACCGTACCGGCCGGACATAAAGCGCTGGAACCAGCCTCTCATGCAAACAAACCACCTTTTCGGGCAACACCCGCGATTTTATAACCCATTATGCCATATAAATGTTGGAAAATCGTGAACAACAGCAAAAAAGAATTTGAACAAATCCAGTCAGGTCGGCCTTTTGGGGTCAATGAGGGCGTCAAGGGCGGTTGCGCACGCCCCATTCGCACATGCTGTCCAGGATCGGGATCAGGGAGCGGCCTCGTTCCGTCAGGCTGTACTCCACCTTGGGCGGGATCTGCGGGTATTCCTCCCGGTGGACCAGCCCGTCCGCTTCCAGTTCTTTCAGGTTGGCGCTCAGCGTTTTGTAGGAGATGGTTTTGAGGTATTTTTTCAGTTCGTTGAACCGCACGACCTTGTAACCCATCAGCGCATAGAGGATAAACATTTTGTACTTGCCCTGGATCAGCGACATGGTGTAGTTGAACCCGGTCTGTTCCAGGTCGGCGTCTTTGATACATTCCAGTCCCATAACTGTGACACTCTCCCATAAGAAAGTATAGTAAAAATCTGCAGGTATCATACTTGAATGCATGTACTTGCGTTTTTGAAGATTCTTGTTCTGATTATAACGGCTTTTGCCCCAAAAGTCAATTTGCAGCGCCATCAGGGGACGGTGAGAAACTTTTTCGCAAAGCCGGACAAAACGACGCAGGAAAAACGCCGGGCGTTTGCTTTGGCTTCAAGGCAGAACGGCCGCTGTACCATGGACCTCAAAGCGTGGCGCAGCGGTACGAAACGGATGAAACGATAAGGCCGGACGGATACAGGACCCCGCCGCCCTGTACAGGGCGGCGGGGTCCCGCATGGTCTGTATAAAAAGATGTCAGCCGCAGCCGGTCCGCTCCGCAATAGCCCGTACCAGCGCCGCCGGTGCGAGCCGGGCGCTGCGCACCGAGCGGATGCCGTGCGCCTGCAGCAGCCCGATGGGCAGCACACCCGGCGCGTATGTCTCCCGCAGTTTCATGCGCAAAGCACGGGCATCAGGGCCGCGCCGGTCCTCCCAGGGGCAGGGAAGATCCACTTCCAGCACCTCGCAGCGGTACAGGATGGAAGCGATGGGGACCGTCAGGTAAAGATAGACGGTGTCGCCCGCCGCGGCGCGGTTGCGCTGGCGCCACAGGATCTCCGGGTCGCGGGCGAATGCCGCGGCCAGGTCGTAGCGGCGGGGATTGGCGGGAAAGATCCAGGTCTGTTTGCCGGGCGCGCGGGCCATACCCGCGGCATGCGGCCCGGTCAGCCGGTAACTGCCGTCCAGCAGGGCGAACACGGTTTCGCGCGGCACCGTCCCGTCCAGCAGCAAGGTGAGCCAACTGTCCTTGTTCATATGGTAGGCGGGCAGGATACCGGACTCTAGGCGGAGGGAGCCGCCCAAAATCGGGTCGCACTTGACGTTCAGGACATCCACAGAGCCCGGACCCGGTATCCGCAGCTTGTCCCTGGGCACGTCCATCACCAGCGCATACCACTTTTGGCTGTCCGGGCGCCGCAGGACGGCGTAGCGCGGGTGCGTTCGCCAGAGCGCTTCCGGCCGGGAACCGTAACGTTTGGCTGCATAGGCCAGAACATCGCTGCGCAGGGATGCCTCGCAGCCGGGGAAAACGGTCGTATCCATGTGGGGCCTCCGGGGTGCATCGTGAAAGAAACGGCCGGACTTGGCGGCGAAGGCAGTGCCCTCCGCCGCTCTGCTTTCGGGTCATGGCTGCTCTTTTTGTAAGGCTACGATACATTCCACATGCCGTGTGCGGGGGAAGAGGTCTACGGGCTGCACCTCCACGGCGCGGTAGCCGTTTTCGGTCAGCCAGCGGGTGTCGCGCGCGGCGGTGGCCGCGTTGCAGCTCACCATCACCACGGTGCGGGGGCTCATCTGCCGGATGGCTTCCAGCGTGGCCGTGTCGCAGCCTTTGCGCGGCGGGTCTACGACGATAACGTCGGGGCGCGCCCCTTCGGCGGCCAGCCGGGCGGCGGCCGCACCGGCGTCCTGGCAGCGGAACTCCGCCCGTCCCTTCGGCAGCCCCAGCCGGGCCGCCGTGGCCTGTGCGCCCTCCACGGCCTGGGGCACGATCTCCACCCCCAGCAGACGGCGGCAGTCCGGCAGCATGGAAAGCCCGATGGTCCCCATGCCGCAGTACAGATCCAGCAGGAAATCCTCCGGCTGCAGCGCCGCATAGGCCCGGGCGCGGGCATACAGCACTTCGGCGGCCGGCGTGTTCACCTGGTAAAACTCATGCACGCCCATGCGCAGGGATACCCCGGCCAGCGTATCCTCCAGGTACCCGGGCCCCAGTACCGTGCGGGTGCGCGGGCCCAAGACCACGTTGGTGCGGGCGGTGTTCTCGTTGATGAGTACGGTAGTCAGGCCAAATTCCCCCTGCAGCGTGCGGCAGATCTCCTGTTCGCGGGGCAGGGAATGGCCGTTGATCACAAAGCACAGGAGCCGTTGCCCGCTGTGCCAGCCTTGGCGCATGTACAGGTGCCGTACCAGCCCCGTATGCGGTTCCTCCTCGTAAACGGAGGCGCCGGCCTGTTCCAGCAGGGCGCAGGCCCGTGCAGCCAGCTCGTTCATCCAGACCGGCTGCAGTTTACAGTCGGCGCAGGCCACGATGCGGTGACTGCGGCCTGCATAAAAACCGGTGACCAGATGCCCGTCTGCGTCCCGGCCTACCGGCAGCTGTACTTTGTTGCGGTAACGCTCGTGGCCGGGCGCCCCGATCACCGGCAGCACAGGGACATCCAGCCGGCCCAGCCGGGCGAAAGCGTCCCGCACGAACTGCGTTTTGGCTTGGCACTCAGCGGCATAAGCCATATGCCGCAGCCCGCAGCCGCCGCAGGGGCCTGCCGCCGGGCAGTCCGGCTCGATACGTCCCGGCCCGGGGACCAGCAGCTTTTCCAACCGGCCGAACGCGTACCCTTTCATGGGCTTGACGATGCGGACCTCCGCCTCGTCCCCGGGGGCGGTGTTGGGAACAAAAATGGCCTGCCCCTCCCAATGGGCGACCCCGTTTCCGTCGCTGGACAGGGACTCGATCGAGAGGCGCAGGATCTGGTTTTTGGTCAATGGCATGGGTGCTCCTTATTCTTCCGATGTTTTGGGCTGGTCTTTTTCCAGGGTGGCCAGGTATTTGCTGGGCGGGACGCCCTTGACTTTCTTAAAGACGCGGGAAAAATAGAACTGGTCGAAAAACCCCACCGATACGGCGATCTCTGCAATGGAAAGGCTGGAACTTTTCAGCAGGCTGCATGCCTCGCTGATGCGGTAATGGGTGAGGTAATCAATGGGGCTTTGCCCTACGTTGGCCATGAACACACGGTACAGGTGGCTGCGGCTGACGCCGACGGCCTTGGCGATGTCGTCCACCGATATATCGTGGGAATAATTGAACTGGATGAACTTGATGGCCGAAAGCACATACTGGCTGCTGGAGGAACCCACGTTGGGCATGGCATCCCGGGCTTCTTTCATCAGGTGGGCCATGAAGATGTAGAGGTACCCGGTCATCAGCGCCTCGCACTGGGGTTCGGTACCGCGGGACAGATAGATGTTGTACAGCGCTTCGCGCACCGGCTGGGGGCTCTTGCAGTGGTGGACCGGGTGCAGGTCGCTGAAAGGCGTCTGCTGCACCAGTTTGTTGGCGCAGGCGCCGTTGAAGCCGACCCAGTAATACTCCCAGGGGTCGGTCTCGTCGGCGGCATAGGTGATGAGCTGGTTCGGTTTTGCCAGGAACAGATCGCCTTCCTGCAGCGGATAAGAAACATTGCCCACCTGGTAGATCCCGCGCCCGGCTACCACCAGATGGATCAGGTAGTGATCCCGCACGCCGGGGCCCCAGGTGTGTCCGGGCTGGCAGTATTCATGGCCGCAGTTGAAAATGGAAAGTTCCACATTGTCCGTATAGCTTTGCTTATAGGACTGTTTGGCTAAGTTGGTCATGGCGCCTACCTCGTTTGCCGCATACAGCGGAAAGTACTTTTTCTACGAAAATTATTATAGCAAACTATTCATCAAAAGTCCATAAAAGCGCAGTAAAAAAATGTTTACTTCCACGCAGAATTTGTTATACTGGATACAAGAACGACGCAAACGGCTTGGACTTTGGCTGTTTGCCCAAATTGGCGTGGCTCTTTTTGTGCATATTGCGAAGGGGCGGCGTCCCACAGGAAAGGCGAGTGGAATTATGGCCAATACCATGGAATTGAAACAGCAGATCGCACAGGGGTTGTACGACGGTGCTTTCGCCAAACTGTACGGCTCGGATGAACAGATCCTGGCTGCCCAGCGGGCGCGCTACAGCGCGCTGATCGACCATTTTGCCGCTGCATACGGCGCAGAACGCACGGTACATCTGTATTCCGCGCCCGGCCGTACCGAGATCGGCGGCAACCACACCGATCACAACAACGGCGTGGTGCTGGCTGGCTCGGTCAATCTGGACATCGTGGCGGCGGTCTCGCCCAATGAGGACAACATCGTCCGCGTCAAGTCCGAAGGGTTCGAGAAGATCGACGACGTGGACCTGAGCATCCGCACCCCCCAGCCCCGGGAGGCGGAGCATTCCGCATCGCTGATCCGCGGCGTGGCTGTGGGCATCCTCAACGACGGCGGCAAAGTGGGCGGCTTCGACGCCTGCACCACCAGTGATGTGCTGCGGGGCTCCGGCCTGTCCAGTTCGGCGGCGTTTGAGGTCTGCATCGCGGCCATCTTCCGCGGTGAGTACAACAACAACGATATGGACAAATTCAGCCAGGTCCGTATCGCGCAGATCGGCCAGTATGCCGAGAATGTCTTTTTCGGCAAACCCTGCGGCCTGATGGACCAGACGGCCTGCGCGGTGGGCGGTGTCATCAGCATCGACTTCCGGGATCCCGCACACCCGGTGGTCGACCAGACTTCCATCGACCTGGCCCGGCACGGGTATGTGATGTGCATCAGCGATACCAAGGGCAGCCATGCCGACCTGACCGACGACTACGCCGCCATCCGGCGCGAGATGGAAGGCGTGGCGGCCCAGTTCGGCAAGAAGGTGCTGCGTGAGGTGCCCGAGGAGGATTTCTACGCCGCCATTCCCAGGCTGCGCAAAGCGGTGGGGGACCGCGCGGTCATCCGTTCGATCCATTTCTACAACGACTGCCGCCGTGCGGCCCAGCTGCGGGACGCCGTGCAGCGGGACGATTTCGACACCTTCCTGCGGCTCATCATCGAGGGCGGCCATTCCAGCTTTGAGTTCAACCAGAACGCCTACAGCATCAAGAACCCCCGGGAGCAGGGCGTTTCCCTGGCGCTGGCCTTGAGCCAGAAGGTGCTCAACGGCCGCGGCGCCTGGCGGCTGCAGGGCGGCGGTTTCGCCGGCACGATCCAGGCGTTCGTACCCAATGATCTGGTGGACGCCTACCGCGCGGCCATCGACGGCTGCTTTGGCGAAGGCAGCTGCCACGTGCTGAACATCCGCAACTACGGCGCAGTGCCTGTCACGCCGGAACTGTAAAATCCAAACCCTTACGTATCCGTAAAGCGATCCCCGCCGGAGCCAAAGGCCCCGGCGGGGATTTTTATACAGGTTTCTGCATCGGTGTGACTTTTTCCGCCCGCTGTGCGTCTGTACAGATGAAAGGCCTTTTGAAACCATAAGCAAGGAGATGAGAACGGTGCAAACAGAACAAGAGCGGCAACTGCTGGAAGCGATCCTGCAAGACCCACAGGGCGGGCTGGCGGATCTGCTGGCCCTGTATGGAGGAATGCTCAACGCGCAGGTGCGGCACATCCTGCCGGACCCGCGGGACGCCGAGGAATGCCTGGCGGATGTGATGGTAAAATGCTGGCAGCAGGCCGGAGTACTGCAGGACAGGCAGTACAGCCTGAAAGCCTGGCTGCTGGTAACGACCCGCAACCTGGCGATCGACTACTATCGCCGTCTGCGCCGGGACTGTACCACCTCGCTGCCGGAGGATTTTGAGCTGATGGCCGAAGAACTTGTGGAACCCCATCAGTCGGAAGCGGAGGAAGTCATAGCGGAACTGGTATGGGGAATGGCCGAGCCGGACAGAGAGATCTTTCAGCGCCGGTATTACGGCTTGCAGACCAGCCGGGAGATCGCGTTGTGCTGCGGAATGGAAGAACATACAGTCAATGTGCGCCTGTCCCGCGGGCGGGCCAAATTGAAGCAGGCGTTCCTGCGCCGGTGGAACAGGGAGGACCCCTTATGAAGAAAATATATAACGAGATCGCAAAGATGGATTTTCCTGCCCGGAAAATAGCGAAAGAACAGCAGGCGCGCATCCTGGAACGCGCGATGGAACGCATCGATGGGCAGTGCGCGATCCCTGCCCGGCGCAGGCCGCGCTTCCGCTGGAAGTTCGCCGCAGCGGCCGTGGCCCTGTGCGGTCTGTGCGCCGGCGGTGTGGCTGCCGCCGGGTATTTCCTGAGCCCGGCACAGGTGGCGGATCAGATGGAACAAACAGAACTCTCGACACTGTTTGCAGGGCCGGACGCAGTGGAAGTGCAGCAGACCCAGCAGGGGGGAAACTATACCGTTACGCTTCTGGGCCTTACCAGCGGCGGGAACGTGACGGGATACTGGTCCTCTGACTGGGGTACAGGCGCGCCCCCGGCAGACCGCAGCTACGCGGTGGTGGCGGTGGCCCATACCGACGGTACGCCGATGGCGGCGCTGGATGATGAAAAGTCCGAGGTGTCGCTGGACAACAGCATGGTTTCGCCGCTGCTGGCCGCACCGGACTGTCCGATTTTTGAATACAACATCTTTACGATGAACGGCGCGCGGTATGACATCGTGGAGGATGGCGTGCGGTATATCCTGGTGGAAACGGACTCGGTGGAAGCCTTTGCCGATAAGGACCCCCAGTTGGCTGTGGTGCTGGGGCAGAGCGGCCTTCCGGCGCTGACCGGCAACTATGAACAGGACCCCGCCACCGGCGCGATCACGCCCCGCGCAGAGGAAGGCTGTGTCAGCCTGCTGTTTGACCTGCCCATCGACCCCAGCCGGGCAGACCCGGAGCGGGCGCAGGAACTGCGTGATCAGTGGCTGAACGGGGGAGAAACTGCCCCGCAGGAAGCCCAGCCGGAACAGCAGGGGGAAGAAGATCCCCTGGCCCTTCTGGGAGGGATGACCCCGGCGCAGGTGCGGGCCGAAGGCGTGCTGCAAAGCAGCGGGACGGTGAGCATCAGCGACGGCATCTATGGCGAAGGCTGGTATTATGGCGAAGGGGGCTTTGTAGCGCCCATACTCTTTGAGGAGGGCGTCGAGCAGGAGCAGGTCGTCAGCTATACCAGCGAAGGAGAAGTTGAGCTGTTGACGCATCATGCGGACGGGACCCTGACCGTGGAAGTCTGGCAGCTCCCGGCGGAATAAGCAAAAAACGCCGCACCCCTGCGGGGTGAAAAACCAATACCCCCGGATACACTGGTGCAACAGTGTGTCCGGGGGTAAAGATTTTTCCTGGCGGCCACGTCAGCCCGTTCACGCGGGCGGCATCGTGTAGGATGGCGGCGGCGTGGCGGCAGGCGGGGTATGCGGTGGCGGTGTAGGCGTTGATGGTAGCGGCGTGGGCGTCGATGGCGGTGCCGTCGGGGTTACGGTGGATGTGGGCACCGGCGTAGGCGGCGCGGTAGGCGTGCTGGTCGGTTCGGGCGGTTCCGTCGGCTGCTGTGTGGGCGGCACTGTAAAGGTCGGGGTCGGGCCCGGTGCGGGCGGGTCAGTCGGCGTCGGGGAAGGACGCTGGGTAGGCGGCAGGGTGGGCGGTGTTGTAGGCGTCGACACAGGCGGCGTCGACGGGGGAACGGTAGATTCCGGGACGTGCGGGCTTCCGAGCGAGGGCGCCGGGGAGCCGGGACCGCCCGCCGTTCCCGGCTGTTTGTACTTGTAGGAATACGTTACCACCGCGCCGCATTTCTCGCACTCGTATGTGCTGTCCATGCGCCACAGACTGCCGTCGGAAGATTCCGCCACATGGACGGACTGCTGCGCGGTGCACTGGTACAGGTGTTCGCAGACTTCCATATCCGGGCTGCCCGCTGCGTCCTGCCCATCGGGATCGGGCGTGGCGGTGGGCGCACCGGCGGGTGGTTCCGCGCCGCCGGGGATTGCGTCGATTCCCGCCGGTCCCTGCGGGCCAGGCAGTCCTTGCGGCCCGCGCAGACTTTCCATGTCGATCAGGTCTTGCCAGCCATACCCGGCGTTATACTGGATGTATCCGCCGGATACCCGCATCTGCACAGGCGCAGGGGAATTGGAGCAGGCGATGAGCAGCGCCGAAATCCCGATGATAAAGGTGATCTTCTCCAACTTCATGGCGGCGCTCCTTGTGTATTGCGGGCCGGAGCCTTGCGCGTTCCTGACGATGCAAGGCATTTTTCTTTTTTAGGGTAGCGCAAAATTCGACACAAGTCAACAATATGCGCGAAAAACGGCGGAATTTCATAAAAAGCAAAAAGGAAAACGCACACAGCGATATGCCCTGCGCGCGGCAGACAAAAAAGGCAAAACAGCAAAAAGACCTGCGGCAAAGCGCCGAAGCGCCGCCGCAGGCCGGAAATTTATGGATTGGGAACTGTCTTAGACCGTGGCGTTGCGCTCCCACAGCAGCGCCAGCCCTTTGAAGAGCAGGTCCGCGTCGTAGCGCACCGGGCGGCGGCAGCACGGCAGGATGTGGGGGGCCAGCCCGCCGGTGGCTACCACGGTCAGCGGCGCGCCCAGACGGGCTTCCACCCGGTCGGCCAGACCGTCCAGCATGGCCGCTGTGCCGAACATGGCGCCGTTGTTCAGGGCCTCCACCGTGTTGCGGCCGATCAGGTCCTGCGGCGGCTCGGGGGCGATGGGCGGCAGCTGGGCGGTCCCCGCGCTGATGGCCCGCAAACTGGTCAGCACGCCGGGCACGATGAACCCGCCCAGAAATTCCCGTCCGGCCGAGATCACATTGTAGGTGGTGGCGGTCCCCAGATCCACCGTCATGCAGGGCAGGGGATAGAGCGCGGCGGCCGCCGCCGCGTCGGCGATGCGGTCCCGGCCCACCCGCTCGGGCGCGTCCACCCGGAAGACCAGCCCGGTATCCAGTTCATAGTGCACGATCAGCGCCGTTTTGCCGGTCAGGCGGCGGCAGGCGGCGGCCAGCGGCTGGGTCAGCCCCGGCACCACGCTGCACACGATCACGCCCTCGCAGGCGGCGCAGTCCACCTGCAGGCGGTCCAGCAGGAATTTCAGCTCCGCGGCGTACTCGTCCGCCGTGCAGCGCGGGCGGGTCACCATCCGCGCGGTGAACCGCACGGTGCGGTGCCCTTCGCCGTCCAGGCCGCCAATGCAGATGTTCGTATTCCCGATGTCTACCGCCAATACCATTGCCCCAAGGCCCCATTTCCCATAAACTGGTATCCATTATAACAGGTCGCCGCCCGTTTGCCAACCACGGCGGCAAACTTACAAATGGACAGAACCGCCGGGATGCGGTATAATAACCGCAAACGGGTATAGATGTTTTCTGCGCAGCGCCGCCGCACGGATCGGAACGCAGGCCCGGCGCGCAGGCAGGGAAAGGACTTTGGAACTATGCAGCTTACAGGAAAAACCGTCGTTCTCGGTATCTCAGGCGGGATCGCCGCCTACAAAATGCCCAACGTGGCCCATGCTCTGGTCAAACTGGGGGCGGACGTGCATGTGCTGATGACGAAGAACGCCACTGAGTTCATCGCCCCGCTGGTCTTTGAAACGCTGACCAACCGGCGCTGTATCGTCGATACCTTCGACCGCAATTTCCAATATGATGTGGCCCATGTGTCGCTGGCCAATGCGGCGGATCTGATGCTCATTGCCCCGGCTACGGCCAACGTTATCGCCAAGATGGCCCACGGTCTGGCCGACGATATGCTCACCACCGTCACACTGGCGGCCGCCTGCCCCAAGCTGGTGGCCCCCGCCATGAACACCCACATGCTGGAAAACCCCGTCACGCAGGACAATCTGAAAACATTGGAACGGTACGGCTTCACGGTCATCCCCTCGGGTTCCGGCCTGCTGGCCTGCGGCGACGTGGGCTCCGGCCGTCTGCCGGAGGAAGGGGTGCTGGTGGACTATGTGCTGCGGGAACTGGCCTGCAAAAAGGACATGCGGGGCAAAAAGATCGTAGTCTCCGCCGGGGCTACCCAGGAACCCATGGACCCGGTGCGCTGCCTGACCAACCACTCCACCGGCAAGATGGGCTACGCCGTGGCGCGGGCCTGCATGCTGCGCGGCGCAGAGGTGACGCTGCTGACTTCCACCGGCTGTACGCTGCCGCCGGTGCCCTTCGTCAACAGGGTGCCCTTCACCACGGCGGCGGATCTGTTCGAGGCCGTGCAGCGGCACGCCATGGACGCCGACGCGCTGGTCATGGCCGCGGCTGTGGCTGATTACCGCCCGGCCCGGGTGGCGCAGGACAAGGTCAAGAAGCACGAGGGCAGCCTGACGCTGGCGCTGGAGCGCACGCAGGACATCCTGGCCTGGGTGGGGGCGCATAAGCCGCCCAGACTGTTCGTCTGCGGTTTCTCGATGGAAACGCGGGACCTGATCGAAAATTCCACGGCCAAGCTGCACAAAAAGAACCTGGATATGATCGTGGCCAACAACCTCAAAGTACCCGGCGCAGGCTTCGGGGTGGATACCAACGTAGTCACGCTCATCACGGCGCAGGGCTGCGAGGAACTGCCCCTGCAGAGCAAGGACGAAGTGGCGCAGCGTATCGCGGACGCCATCGCGGCCCGGTTCTGAAAACGCCCCTTTCCGCATACTCCTGATAGGAGCAACAGCGGAAAGGGGATTTTCTATGTGTGGAATCGCAGGGCAGATCGGGCGCGACCCGCGCGCCATTCAGGGGCGGTACGCCGCCTACTGCGCCATGCAGCGCACGCTGGCCCGCCGTGGGCCGGATCAGCGGGGCATGTACATCAGCGGCCGCGCCGCCCTGGTCCATGCGCGGCTGGCGGTGGTGGATCTGGAAAACGGCTGCCAGCCCATGCAGCTGGACTGGCAGGGGGAAAGTTACACGGTCGTTTATAACGGGGAACTGTACAACACGCCGGAACTGCGCGCTTTGCTGGAACGGCGCGGCCATACTTTCACCGGCCGTTCAGACACCGAGGTCCTGCTGCATGCCTATGCCGAATGGGGGATCTCCTGCGTGGAGCGCTTCAACGGCATCTTCGCTTTTGCCGTCTGGGCGGCGCGGGCGGGCACGCTGTTCCTGGCGCGGGACCGCTGCGGCGTCAAGCCGCTGTTCTATGCGCTGACCGATGACAGCCTGCTGTTCGGCAGCGAGATCAAGACCCTGCTGGCGCACCCGGCGGTGCCGCCCCGGGTGGACGCCCGGGGGCTGGCGGAAGTGCTGCTGTTGGGTCCCGGCCGGGCGCCGGGCAGCGGGGTGTTCCAGAACGTACACGAATTGCTCCCCGGGCAGTACGCCCTCTATGAAGCGGACGAAGGCCGCCTGCTGCTGCACCGCTACTGGCAGCTGGTGGACCACGAACACCCCGACGATTTCCCGGCCACGGTGCGCCGGGTGCGGGACCTGGTGATGGACGCTATCCAAAGGCAGCTGGTTTCCGACGTGCCGGTGGCGGCTTTTCTGTCGGGCGGGCTGGATTCCAGCCTGATCTCGGCAGTGGCGGACGCGGACTTTACCGCCCGGGGGCAGACCCTGCAAACGTTCTCGGTAGGCTACAAGGATAACAAACGCTATTTCCACGCCACCCGCTTTCAGCCGGGGGCCGACGCGCCGTTCATCCGCCGCATGAACGAGTTCCTGCATGCCGAACACCACTGGGTCACGCTGGACACCCCGGACCTGGTCCCGGCTCTGTACGAGGCGGTGGAAGCCCGTGACCTGCCCGGCATGGCCGATGTGGACGCCTCGCTGCTGGCTTTCTGCCGGGTCATCAAACCCCACGCCACGGTGGCCCTCTCGGGGGAATGCGCGGACGAGATCTTCGGCGGCTATCCCTGGTACCGGGACCCCACGATCCGCGAAAAATACGGTTTCCCCTGGGCGCAGTCCACGGCTTACCGGGCAGGTTTCATCCGCCCCGGCGTGCTGGGGGGCATCGAGCCGGAAGCCTTTGTGGATTCGTGGTACCGCCGGACGCTGGAACAGACTTCGGTACGGCCGGGGCTTTCCAGCCTGGAGCGGCGCATGCGGCAAATGATGAACCTCAACTTCACCTGGTTCATGCAGACGCTGCTGGACCGCAAAGACCGTATGAGCATGTACAGCGGGCTGGAGGTGCGGGTGCCGTTCTGCGACCACCGCATCGCCGAGTATCTCTACTCGGTGCCCTGGGACTACAAGGACTACCAGGGCAAGGAGAAGGGACTGCTGCGGGAAGCCATGCAGGGGGTGCTGCCGCAGGAGGTGCTCTGGCGCAAAAAGAGCCCTTACCCCAAGACCTGGAACCCGGCTTACCTGGAGGCGGTCTCGGAAGAGCTCAAAAAGGTGCTGGCCGACCCCGCCGCGCCGCTGCTGGGCATCATCCGCGCGGATGCGCTGGAAACGCTGCTGGCCTCCGGCGCCGACAACCCGGTGCCCTGGTACGGCCAGCTGATGACCACCCCGCAGACCATTGCCTGGTTCCTGCAGCTCAACCACTGGCTGCAGGCTTATAAAGTGGAACTGGTGTGAACGGCAAAAGCCCGGGGCCGCAGGCCCCGGGCTTCTTATGTGCGCTGGCCTTACAGCAGGGTAAGCGCTTTTTTGTACAGAAGGTCCAGTTCACAGCCGCAGCTGCCGCATTCCGCGTCGGCCTGGCGGATTGCGGCGGCCAGTTTGTCGCGGTCACCCTGTCCGTCCAGCCATGCCCGGGAAGGAACGGCGATCAGTTCCCAGCCGGAGGCTGCGAATTTTTGCAGGATCTCATTCAGTTCTTCCATGGAACGCTCCTTTCAGTTGTTTCCTGCCGCGCAGGCGGCGTTGTCTGGCTCCACTATAGCATACCGGGCAAAAGGGCGCAAGTTTTTGGCGCGTCTTCGCCGGGATACCTCGAAATTTTCACAATTAGGCGCTATAATAAATACGGCTTACGCGGGCGCGGCCTGCGCCGCACGCCAGACCCAGAACAGGGAGGGTATATTTTGATCGAAGTCAAGCATCTGACAAAGCGCTACGGCAGGCGCACCGCCGTGGATGACGTCAGTTTTACGGTGGAGGACGGCTGCATCTACGGTCTGCTGGGCCCCAACGGCGCGGGAAAATCCACCACCATGAATATCATGACCGGCTTCCTTTCGGCCACCGAAGGGGAGGTGCGCATCGACGGGCACGACATCGCGGAGGAACCGCTGGAGGCGAAAGCCTGCATCGGCTACCTGCCGGAACAGCCGCCTCTCTACCAGGACATGACGGTGGAGGAGTACCTGCTGTTCGTGGCGGAACTCAAGCGGGTGCGCAAAAAGGGCGACCGCCGGGTAGCGGTGAACAAGGCCTGCCGCCGCACGGGGCTCGTGGGGATGGAAAAGCGGCTGATCCGCAACCTGTCCAAAGGCTACCGCCAGCGGGTGGGCATCGCTGCGGCGCTGCTGGGCGCGCCCCGGATCATCATTCTGGACGAGCCCACCGTGGGGCTGGACCCTGCCCAGATGATCGAGATCCGCGCCCTGATCCACGACCTGGGCCGTACCCATACGGTGATCCTCTCCAGCCATATCCTCAGCGAAGTGCAGACGGTCTGCGACCGCGTGCTTATCATCGCCGGGGGCAAGCTGGTGGCCCAGGGCACGCCGGAGGAACTGGCCGGCAAACTGGCCGCGCGGGGGATCATATCGGTCACCGCCCAGGGCACGCGGGAGGCGGTGCTGGCGGCGGCTTCCGGCGTGGAGGGCCTCAGCGACCTGCGGGTCACCGCCGAAAAGAGCGGGGAAGTCAGTTTCACTGCGGTCAGCACAACGGGGAAAGACCTGCGCGGCGCGCTCTCGCTGGCGCTGGCTCAGGCCGGGTGCCCGGTGCTGAGCATGAACGCCGGGAGCATGAGCCTGGAGGATGTATTCCTGCAGCTGACCGAGCACACGGGTGCGCCCGAACAGAAGGAGGAGGCATAACATGGCGGCGATCTTCAAGCGCGAGACCCGCGCCTACTACACCGGCATGATCGGCTATGTGACGGCGGCCGTCAGCCTGTTTTTTCTGGGGCTGTATTTCAGCAACCGCAACCTGATGAACGCTTCTTCGGATTTTGCTTCGGTCCTTTATACCATCACCATGATCCTGCTGTTCCTGGTGCCTGCCATCAGCATGCGCAGCTTTGCCGAGGACCGGCGCAACAAGACCGACCAGCTGCTGCTCACCAGCCCGGTGAGCATACCGGCCATCGTGCTGGGCAAGTTCCTGGCGGAGTTCGTTGTCTTTGCGGCGCCCATGGCGGCGGCGGCCGTCATGCCGCTGATCCTGACGGCTTTCGGCAGCGTTTCGCTGCTCTCGGCCTACAGCGCGCTGTTCGCCTATCTGCTGCTGGGGGCCGCCTGCCTGGCCATCGGGACCTGGATCTCGGCCCTGACCGAAAACCAGATCATCGCCTACCTGGCCACCTTCGGCGCGCTGCTGGTCACATACCTGATGAACGGCATCCAGACCATGTTCACCAGCGGCAGCGTGCTGGCCCTGATCGCCTTCCTGTCGGTCCTGGTCATCGCGTCGGTGCTGACCGGCGTGCTCTGCAAAAGCCTGACCGCGGCCTGCGCGATGTTCTGCGGGGGCAGCGCGGCGCTCATCGTGCTGTTCGTCATCCGGCCCACCTGGCTGCTGGCGGCCTTTGACAGCGTACTGTCGGCGCTGGAACTGTTTTCGCCGTTCAATGGCATCGTGGGCGGCATGTTCAGCCTGACCGCCATCGTCTACTATCTCTCGGTCATCGCCCTGTTCCTCTTTCTGACCGGGCAGACGATCGAGCGCCGCCGCTGGGCCTGAGGGGAGGAACGCGCAGATATGAACCTGAAAAAACCGTGGCAGGAACTGCACGGCAGCAAAAAGGCCCTCCGCAACGGTGTGTACGCCGCCCTGCTGACGGCGGTGGTGCTGGCGGCGGTGATCCTGCTCAACCTGGTGCTGCAGGCGCTGCCCACCCGGTATACTGCCTTTGATATTTCCACCAACTCGATGTTTACCCTGAGCGAGACCAGCAAGAATATGCTGCACGAGCTCGATACCGACGTCACCGCCTATTACCTGGCCACTTCCGGCCAGGAGGACAGCAACATCACCCGCCTGCTGGACCGCTATGCCGACGAAAGCAGCCGGTTCACCTGGCAGCAGCGGGACCCGGTGCTTTACCCAACCTTCGTGGAACAGTATGAGGGGGCCAGCACCGGCTGCGTGGTCATGACCACCGCCGGCCAGTATACCGTCGTCAGCTACAGCGATATGTACGCGGTGGATATGGACGCCTACTATTACTATGGCTCCGAGGAATACACCTTCGATGCCGAGAACGCCCTGACCACCGCTATCGGCCGGGTCACCCGCACCGTGAGTTACGATTTGTATGAACTGACCGGCCACGGCGAAACGGCGCTGGGAAGCGACTTTGTCGAGACACTGAACAACGCGGGCGTGACCGTGCAGGAACTGAACCTGACCACCGCCGGTTCCATCCCGGAGGAGGCGGCCAGCCTGCTCATCAACGCGCCCATTGCCGATGTGACGGCAGAGGAAGCCGCCCTGCTCAGCGATTATCTTGCCGGCGGCGGCAAACTGCTGGTGGCGACCGATTTCACGGTGGAAACGCCGAACCTGGACGCCGTGCTGGCAGAGTGCGGCATGACCCGGCAGTCCGGCCTGCTGGTGGAGACCGATGCAGACCACTATCCCTACGGTTATCCGCAGACTTACCTGCTGCCCAACATAGAAGCCAGCGAGATCCTGGCCGGGATGAGCAGCGGCATGATGGTCTACACGCCCATCGCACAGGGCATCGTTACAGCGGAAGACAGCGCCTATTCCTTCACCCCGCTGCTGACCACCGGCGACAGCGCCTACTCGATGGAAAACTACGCCACCGCCGAGACAGCCGCAAAGTCCGATACCGACCCCGAAGGCCGCTTCAATGTGGCGGTGGCGGCCGAAAACAGCGCCACCGGCGCGCGGGTGGTCTGGATCAACTGCCCCAATACGCTGCTCTCGGGGATGAACCAGAGCGTTTCCGGCGGCAATGCCCAGTTCCTGGGCTGTGTTGTCAACTGGTTCAACGACCAGCAGACGGCGGCGGTCATCAGCGGCAAAAGCATGAGCGCCGTGGGCCTTTCGGTGCCCAATGCCGCGCTTGTCGGGCTGAGCCTGCTGTTTGTCTTTGTGCTGCCCATCGCCTGTCTGGTTGCCGGCGTTGCGGTCTGCCTGATCCGGCGCCGCCGCTAAAAGGAGAAACTGCCTGTGAATCAAAAAAAGATGCTGCCGCTGGCGGTCCTGGCCGCCGTGGTGCTGGTCCTGGCCGCTGCGCTGGCCCTGCTGCAACGCGGCGGGGAACCTGAGCAGACCGGCATCCCGCTGTGCGACTTTTCGGCGGATGCCATCGGCCGGCTCACCTACAGCGGCGAAAACACCAATGTGACCCTGTTCAAAGGGGAGGAAGGCGGCTGGATGCTGGAATCCGACCCCACGCTGCCGCTGGAGCAGCAGAGTGTGCAGTCCCTGCTGGAAGATGTGGCCGGTTTGACGGCGGACCGTCTGCTGCAGGGCGACGAACTGGCTGCGATCCCTGCGCGGAGCGATACGCCGCTGATGGAGTTTTCCATCGTGAGCGGGGCGCAGACGCGCACGCTGACGGTGGATCAGGCCAACGACGTGGCCGATATTTACTATGTCTACGACGAAGAAGGCACGGCTTACACCGTGCCCCAGACGGAACTGGCGGGGCTGTGCAAAACGCCGCGGGAACTGTACGCCGCCCAGCGGCTGACGGAGCAGACCATCGACGAGGTGGCCACCCTGCAGGTGGGCGGCCTGCAGTTTGTGCAGAGCGACGGCATCTGGACGCTGGCCGATGACCCGGAATATCCGCTGGATCAGAGCGCCGTAAAGCGGATGGCCAACACCCTGTGCGGCGTGCAGACCGAATGGAGCATCACCACGCCGGAAGCGGACAGCGCGTACGGCCTGGATACGCCGGACGTCACGGTCACAGCCGTATTCACCGACGGCGCAAGCCTGACGGTGCGCTGGGGGGCGCTGACGCCCGGCGATGAAAGCCTGTGCTACCTGGCTTCCAGCGCCGCGCCCACCGTCGTGTACGAAGCGGACGCGGATTATAAATCGGTTTTTGCCGTCACCAGAGAGAGCCTGTATGACGAAACCGCCACGGCCGAAACGGCGGAGGAGGAAGATACCATCATCGCCGAACACCCGGTGGGCGGCCGCGACGATTACGCGGACACTGCCGGCGGCGAAAGCTGAGGAAACGGCCCCCGTCCCGCAGGGACGGGGGCTTTGCCTGCCGGCTTGCCCGGCGGGGATTCCCATGCTATAATACAAGAACGGAAAACGGGGAGGGAGCGCCATGCGCAGAAAGCGAAAGGTTCGGGCGGCGGCCCTGCTGCTGGCCCTGCTGCTCTGCGCCTGTGCGGCGCCGGTGGCCGAAACGGAGCAGGCGCGGCCTGCGGCAAGCCCGCCGGCCTGCCCGGAAGCCCCGACGGCCAGCCCGGAAGCCCCGGCGGCCGACCCGATAAACGCCCTTTTGCAGCAGATGACGCTGCGGGAAAAAGTGGGGCAGCTGTTCATGGTCCGGCCCGACGCGCTGGACCCGGCGCTGCCCCAGACACAGATCGACGACGAGCGGGCGGCGGGTGTGACGGAACTGACCGAGGCCATGCGCGCTGCCCTGCAGCAATACCCGGTGGGAGGGATCTGCCAGTTCGGCAAGAACATTGAGGACCCGGAACAGCTGACCCGCTTCAATGCAGACCTGCAGCGGGCCAGCCGGTGGCCGCTGCTCATTGCGGTGGACGAGGAGGGCGGCGCGGTGGCCCGTCTGGCCAACGACCCGGACTTCGCCCTGCCTCAGTATGAGAGCGCGGCGGCGGTCGGCGCTTCCGGCGACCCGGAACAGGCGCGGGAGATGGGGCGGACCATCGGCGGTTACCTGAAGACCTGCGGTTTTACGATGGACTTCGCGCCGGACGCCGATGTGCTCACCAACCCGGAAAACCCGGTCATCGGGGACCGTGCTTTCTCGCAGGATGCCGAGACGGTGGCGCGGATGGCCGCGGCCATGGCGCAGGGCCTGCAGGAACAGGGAGTCCTGCCGGTATACAAGCATTTCCCGGGGCATGGCGATACGGCGGAGGACAGCCACAGCGGCCTGGCCCGCACCGACCGCACGCTGGCCGAGATGCGCGGCTGTGAGTTCCTGCCCTTCCGCCTGACGGAAAACGGTTTTGACCCGGAGCGGCTCCCCGCGGTCATGGTGGGGCATATCGCCGCGCCTGCTCTGGGGGGCGGCGACGCACCGGCTTCGCTTTCGTGCCGGCTGGTCACGGAGGTACTGCGCGGCGAAGTGCTGGAAGGCGCGCCCGTCCTGGTGGTGACCGATTCGCTGTCCATGGGGGCCGTCACGGAACGGTATGGCCCCGGGCAGGCAGCGGTGCGCGCGCTGCAGGCGGGCTGCGACGTTCTGCTGATGCCCGCCGGTCTGGCCGAAGCCTTCGACGCGGTGGTGGCTGCGGTGGAGGACGGCACGATCCCCGCCGCGAGGCTGGATGAAAGCGTGGCCAGGGTGCTGCGCGCCAAGCAACTGTATGCGGGACTGGAATTGCCGCAGGAAGGGGAAGGATAACATGGCGACGGTATGGGCGGTGGACGGATCGTTCTTCGGCCAGCGCATTTCGGGCATCCAGCGCTATTCCATCGAACTGCTTTCGGCGTTGGACGCGCTGGTCCCCGCCGGTGCGGTGGAGGTGGTCGCCCCGCACGGCGTGCGGCTGCCGGTCTACCAGAATATCCGCACGGTCACGTTCGGCGCCCGCAGGGGCGCGCTGTGGCAGCAGCTGGATTATCCGGCCTATCTGCGGCAGCGTGGCGCCAAGGGGCTGGCTACCTGCAATGTGATCCCGCTGTTCGGCTTCACGGGGGTGGCCGTCGTGCACGATGTCTGCTACCGGGCCCGGCCGGACTTTTACACCGACCTGCGCGGCCGCTTGAGCGCCGTCTGGCACCGGCTGCAATACCGCCGTATCGCCGCTGTGGCCGAACGGATCGTCACGGTGTCGGAGTTTTCCCGGCAGGAGATCCAGCGCTACTACGGCGTGGAGCCGGAGCGCATCACGGTGGTGTACAACGCCTGGCAGCAGATGCAGCGCATCGCGCCGGACGAGCGTATCTTTGCAAAAACGCCGGGGCTGCGCAGGGGCGAATATTACTTCAGTATGGCCAACCTGCTGAAGAATAAAAACTTTCCCTGGGTGCTGCGGGCGGCAAAAGCCAAACCCGACGCGGTGTTCGCCATTGCGGGCGGGGGCAGCCTGGCGGCCCAGGCCAAACGGCTCGGGCTGGACGGCCTGCCCAATGTGGTCTACCTGGGCTATGTGTCGGATGGGGAAGCCAAGGCGCTGATGCACCACTGCAGGGCTTTTTTGTTCCCTACGCTGTACGAGGGCTTCGGCATCCCGCCGCTGGAGGCGGTGGCCTGCGGCGCGCCGCGCATCTATGTCAGCGATACCCCCTGCATGCGGGAAGTGTACGGCGACTGCGCCGGGTATATCGACCTTGCGGACAACGCCGGGGATGTAGACCGCGTCCGGCCGCCCCGGCGGGACCCCGCGGAACTGCTGCGGCGCTACAGCTGGCAAAAAAGCGCCCGGGCCCTCTGGGACCTGCTCAAGACCCTGTAAAAATAAACGCGCCCTCCGTTCTTCGGAGGGCGCGTTGCTCTGTCAGGCAAGGGAAAACTTTCGGTCCAGGCTGCGGTACTGCAAAGCTTCCGAAAGGTGGGCTGCGTCCAGCATTTCGCTGCCGTCCAGGTCGGCGGCTGTGCGCGCCACGCGCAGGATGCGGTCGTAGGCGCGGGCGCTGTAACCCAGCCGTTCAAAGGCCCCGCGCAGGATGCGTTCTGCCGCCGGGGTCAGGGGGCAGAACTTCCGCAGCGCGCTGCCCGGCAGCTGGGCGTTGCACCGCACCCCGGGCAGCGCGCGGTAGCGCTCGCGCTGCAGTGTGCGCGCGGCGATGACCCGTCCCCGCACAGCCGCGCTGGATTCGCCGCCCTGGGCTGCGGCCAGGTCCTTGTATTCGATGGGCAGGGCTTCCACATGCAGGTCGATGCGGTCCAGCAGCGGGCCGGAGATCCGCCGCCGGTACTGGGCGATGGCGCTGGGGGTGCAGGTGCATTCCCGGGTGGGGTGCCCCAGGTAACCGCATTTGCAGGGGTTCATGGCCGCTACCAGCATGAATTTGCAGGGGTAGGAGGCTGTCCCGTGTACGCGGCTCACGGTAACGGTGCCGTCCTCCAGCGGCTGGCGCAGCACCTCCAGCGTATCGCGGGAAAATTCCGGCAGTTCATCCAGAAACAGCACGCCGTTGTGGGCAAGGCTCACCTCGCCGGGGCGGGGGAGCGTACCGCCGCCCACGATGGCGGTGGCGCTGACACTGTGGTGCGGGCTGCGGAAAGGCCGCGCCCTGACCAGCCCCTCGCCGCCGCGCAGCAGCCCGGCAACCGAGTAGATGGCGCTGGTCTCCAGCGCTTCTTCGTAGGTCAGCGGCGGCAGGATACCGGGCAGCCGCTTGGCCAGCATGCTCTTGCCGGTGCCCGGCGGCCCCACCAGCAGCAGATTGTGCCCGCCTGCGGCGGCGATCTCCAGCGCGCGGCGCGCCTCGCTCTGGCCGCGCACATCGGCCATGTCGGGCCCCAGCCAGACGCCGCTTTCGTCATACCCATCGGGCTGGGCGGGCGTCAGCGCTTCCGCGCCGCACAGATGCAGCACCACGTCCTGGGCGCTGCGGGCGGGGTAGACGGTCAGCCCCGCCGCCACGGCGGCTTCGGCGGCGTTTTCCGCAGGCAGGAACAGTTCCTTCACGCCCTGCTGCACGGCGGCCAGCGCCATGGGAAGCACGCCGGTCACAGGGCGCAGCGTGCCGTCCAGCCCCAGTTCCCCCAAAAAGGCGCGCTCAGGGCCGGGGACGGGCAGCTTGCCCTGGGCGGCCAGGATGCCGATGAATACGGGCAGGTCATACACCGGGCCGGTCTTGCGTACGTCGGCAGGGGCCAGGTTGATGGTGATGCGGCTGGCCGGCCACTGGTAATGCAGGTTTTTCACCGCGCTGCGCACCCGCTCGCTGCTCTCTTTCACGGCGGAATCCGGCAGCCCCACCAGGTTGAACTGCGGCAGCCCGCCGGAAAGATCCGCCTCCACCTGTACCAGATACCCGGCCAGCCCCGTGACGCCCAGGCTCGTCACCTTTGCAAACATGTCCCATCCTCCCATTTTGTCCGTCTTTCTGCAACCAGTATACCGCGCGTGCGGCAGTTTCACAAGCGGTTCGCCGGAAAAACAGGCAATTCTGACCAAAATTTGATTGACAGGACCCGGGCAAGTTGGTATATTTAGTATATACTTGCAAGCCTTATAACTACAGAAAGAGCAGGTGCATTCTTTATGTATCAGGACATGTATGAACGTTGGCTGTCTGCCGGCCTGGATGACCCTGACCTCAAGCCCGAACTGGAAAGCATCCGGGGGGATGACGCCGCCATTCAGGACCGTTTTGCGGTGGCGCTCAAATTCGGCACGGCCGGTCTGCGCGGCGTCATTGGCGCGGGCACCAATCGTATGAATATTTATGTGGTGCGGCAGGCCACCCAGGGGCTGGCCAACTGGGTCAAGACCCAGGGCGGCAGCCAGACCGTCGCCATCAGCTACGACAGCCGCATCAAGAGCGACCTGTTCGCCAAAACGGCGGCTCAGGTCCTGGCGGCCAATGGGATCCATGTCCGCATCTACCGGGCGCTGATGCCGGTGCCCGCGCTTTCCTTTGCCACCCGTTACTATAAGTGCAATGCGGGCATCATGGTCACCGCCAGCCATAACCCGGCCAAGTACAACGGCTACAAAGCCTACGGCCCCGACGGCTGCCAGATGACCGACGAAGCTGCCGACGTCGTCTATGCCGAGATCCAGAAGACCGATATCCTCACCGGCGCCAGGACCATGCCCTTTGCCGAGGGTATGGAGAAGGGCCTGATCGAATATGTGGGGGATGACTGCATCAATGCACTGTATGAAGCCATCGAGGCCCGCTCCATCCGTCCCGGCATCTGCAAGACCGCGGGGCTCAAGCTGGTGTACAGCCCGCTGAACGGCAGCGGCCTGGTGCCGGTCACCCATGTGCTGCACGATATCGGCATTACCGACATCACCATTGTCCCCGAACAGAAGGACCCCGACGGAAACTTCCCCACCTGCCCCTACCCGAACCCCGAGATTTTCGAGGCGCTGCGCCTGGGCCTGGAACTGGCCGAAAAATCCGGCGCCGACCTGATGCTGGCCACCGACCCCGACGCCGACCGTGTGGGCATCGCCGTCAAGTGCAAGGACGGCAGCTATGAACTGCTCTCCGGCAACGAGGTGGGCGTGCTGCTGCTGGATTACATCTGCGCGGGCCGCATCGAGCAGGGCACCATGCCGAAGAATCCCGTCATGTGCAAGTCCATCGTTTCCACCCCGCTGGCGGATAAGGTGGCCGAACACTATGGGGTCGAGTGCCGCAACGTGCTCACCGGCTTCAAATGGATCGGCGACCAGATCGCCAAGCTGGAAGCCGACGGGGAAGTGGACCGCTTCATCTTCGGCTTTGAAGAAAGCTACGGCTATCTGGCCGGTCCCTATGTCCGCGACAAGGACGCCATCATCGGTTCCATGCTGATCTGCGAGATGGCCGCCTACTACCGCGCCAAAGGCAGTTCCATCAAGGAAGAACTGGAGCGCATTTACAGCGAGTACGGCCGGTATCTGAACAAGGTGGACAGCTTCGAGTTCCCGGGCCTGTCCGGCATGGACAAAATGGCCGGGATCATGGCGAACCTGCGCACCGACCCGCCCAAAGACTTCGCCGGCGACAAGGTCGTCAAAGTGGTAGACTACCAGAACCCGGAAGAGACGGGCCTGCCCGCCGCCAACGTCCTGATCTATACGCTGGAGAGCGGCTCCACCGTGGTGGTGCGCCCCTCCGGCACGGAGCCCAAGATCAAGACCTACTTCACCACCAAGGGCAAGGACCTGGCGGAAGCCCAGGCGCGGAAAGAGAAACTGGCCGCCGCCTGCAAGCCGCTGCTGGCCTGATTTTTCGGATCCTGCCGTTCCCTGCGGCCCCGGCGCCTCTGACCGGGACCGCAGGGGATTTTTTTGCCGGTCCGGCAGGGCGCGTTCGCGCCCCTGCAAACCGCCGGAACACGCAAGACCGTTCTGTAGGGGAGAGAGGCCTGTTATGAAAGAAAACAAATACGACGAAGAACGCTTTTTTGAAAAGTACAGCCAGATGGACCGTTCCCGAAAGGGGCTGCAGGGGGCGGGGGAATGGCCCGCGCTGGAAAAGATGCTGCCGCCCTTTGCGGGGCGGGACGTGCTGGACCTGGGCTGCGGCTACGGCTGGCACTGCCGATATGCCGCCGAGCACGGCGCGGTGTCGGTACTGGGAACGGACCTTTCCCAAAAGATGCTGGCCGTGGCCCGGACGCGCAACGCCCACCCGCGGGTGACCTACCGTCAGGCCGCCATGGAGGACCTGGACTTTGCGCCGGAAAGTTTTGACGTGGTGCTCAGTTCGCTGGCCTTCCACTATGTGAAGGAGTATGAAGCGCTGATCCAGAAGATCCGCCGCTGGCTGCGGCCGGACGGGTGGCTGGTGTTTTTGGCCGAACACCCGGTGTTTACGGCCTACGGCTCCCAGGACTGGTACTACGACGCCGACGGCAGCATCCTCCACTTCCCGGTGGACCGCTATTTCTACGAGGGGCAGCGGGCCGCCGTGTTCCTGGGGGAGCCGGTGGTCAAATACCACCGCACCCTGACCACCTATCTGAACACGCTGCTCAACAACGGCTTTGTTCTGCGGCAGGTGGTGGAGCCGCAGCCGCCGGCGTCCATGATGGATCTGCCCGGTATGCGGGACGAGATGCGCCGCCCGATGATGCTGCTGGTCTCGGCCCAAAAGGACGACGCCGGGCTTTGATCTGACAAACAGAAAACGGACGTACTTTCCATCAAAAAGTACGTCCGTTTTCCTGTTCTGTGCAGAAGGCGGAAGAAATCACAGCGTCAGCTGCTCGGCGGCATCGTCGGCGCGCAGGATGGCACCGGCGGCAGGCAGGGTGCGCACACGGTAACGGTGGGCGTCGCTCAACTCCAGCCCTTCCGAGAGGGTCACCCGCGCGATGCGGGCGTTCTTTTTCAGGGCGATCACATTGACACCGGCGGAATCGCGGGTGGCCTTTTCGGGGATCAGCGCGCTGCCCGCCAGCAGCAGGCGGTTGTTGGTGGTAAAGATGGCCAGTTCCGTTTCCTCGGGCAGATAGCGCATACAGGCCAGTTCTTCCTTGTTGCTGTAGGCTTTCAGCAGTTTGCGGCGGTTCTGCTTGGTCTCATAGCTGCTCAGCGGCACCTTGGCGCATTTGCCGTTCTGGAAGAAGAACAGCATCCAGCCGCGGTAATCGGGCGTGACCACCATATACAGCGGCACTTCGCCTTCCTCCATGCCCAGGGCCGAGGCTACATAGTCGCCCAGCACGCTGGCCTTGCTGTCGCCAAAGTCGTAGGCATGGGATTTGTACACCTGATGGTGGTTGGTGAAGAACAGCAGTTCCACGCTGTTGGTGCTCTCGCAGGTGAACAGCACCTCGTCGCCGTCCTTCAGCTTCTGTTCGCCGCTCATGCGCAGGCTCTGGGGCGTGATCTTCTTGAAGTAGCCGTCCCGGGTGAAGAACAGGTGCACCGGGTAGTCGGGGATCTGCTGCTCGGGTTCGTCGGCGCTCTCCTCGGGAATGTCATACAGGATCTCGCAGCGGCGGGGCTTGCCGTACTTTTTGCTCACCTCGGTCAGTTCCGCCATGATGATGCGGTTGATGCGCGCCGGACGCTTGAGGATGTCCTGCAGGTCCTCGATGGCCTCCTCCAGTTCCTCGATCTCGGCGGTGCGCTTGAGGATGTACTCCCGGTTCAGGTGGCGCAGCTTGATCTCGGCCACATACTCGGCCTGTACCTCGTCGATGCCGAACCCGATCATCAGATTGGGGACGACCTCCGCCTCCTCGGCGGTGTTGCGCACGATCTCGATGGCCTTGTCGATGTCCAGCAGGATGGCTTTCAGGCCCTTGAGCAGATGCAGGCGTTTCTGCTTGCCCTGCAAATCGTAGTAGGTGCGGCGGCGCACGCACTCCGCGCGGAACGCGATCCACTCCAGCAGGATCTCCCGCACGCCCAGCACTTTGGGCTGCCCGGCGATCAGCACGTTGAAGTTGCAGGCGAAGTTGTCCTCCAGCGGGGTGGACTTGAACAGCCGCGCCATCAGCTTGTCCGGGTCCTGGCCGCGCTTGAGGTCGATGGTCAGTTTCAGGCCGTTCAGGTCGGTTTCGTCGCGCATGTCGCTGATCTCGCGGATCTTGCCCAGCTTGACCAACTCGGTGATCTTGTCCATGATGGCCTCCACCGTGGTGGTGGGGGGAATATGGGTCACGTCGATGCAGTTGTTGGCTTTGTCGTAGCTCCACCGGGCGCGCACCCGCACGCTGCCGCGGCCGTGTTCCAGCACGTTCTCCATCTCAGCGGCGTCGTACAGGATGGTGCCGCCGCCTACAAAATCGGGGGCGGGCAAAATCTCTTTCAGTTCGGCGTCAGGGTCTTTCATCAGCGCGATGGTGGCGCTGCAGAGCTCCGTCAGGTTGAAAGAACAGATGTTGGACGCCATGCCCACGGCGATGCCCAGCGTGTTGTTGGCCAGGATCGTGGGGAAGGTCACCGGCAGCAGCGTGGGTTCGGTGGTGGTGCCGTCGTAGTTGGGCACAAAATCCACGGTGTCCTTGTCAATGTCGCGGAACAGTTCCTCACACACCGGCTCCAGTTTGGCCTCGGTGTAACGGGCGGCGGCGTAGGCCATGTCGCGGCTGTACGCCTTGCCGAAGTTGCCCTTGGAATCCACAAAGGGAACCAGCAGGCTCTCGTTGGAACGGCCCATGCGCACCATCGTGTCGTAGATGGCCGCATCGCCGTGGGGGTTCAGGTGCATCGTGCTGCCCACGATGTTGGCACTTTTGGTGCGCACGCCTTTCAGCAGGCCCATGGTATACATCGTGTACAGCAGCTTGCGGTGCGCCGGTTTGAACCCGTCGATCTCCGGCAGGGCGCGGGATACGATGACGCTCATCGCGTAGGGCATATAGTTGGTTTCGAGGGTCTCGGTGATGGGGGACTCGATGATCTCACCGGCGGAGAGGATCTCCACATTATCGCCCAGCTGGGGGCGCGCCGGCGCTGTTTTCTTTTCTCGTTTTTTCGCCATAGTTTTCCTCGTGTCAGCTTACATCCAGATCGTCCAGATATTCGGCGCCGTGTTCGGCAATGTGCTCCTTGCGGCCCTGCAGGTTGTCGCCCAGCAGCAGGTCAAAGACCCGGGCGGTGCGTTCGGCGTCGGCGGGCAGCACTTTGATCAGGCGGCGGCTCTCGGGGCTCATGGTGGTCAGCCACATCATTTCCGGGTCGTTCTCGCCCAGACCTTTGGACCGCTGGATCGTATATTTCTCGCCCTCGATGCGCCGCAGGATGTCGGCTTTCTCCGGCTCGGTGTAGGCAAAGTAGGTCTTGTTTTTGGTGTTGATCTCGTACAGCGGGCTTTCCGCGATATACACATACCCCTGGTTGATCAGCGTGGGGGTCAGGCGGTAGAGCATGGTCAGCACCAGGGTGCGGATCTGGTAGCCGTCCACGTCGGCGTCGGTACAGATGACCACTTTGTTGAAGCGCAGATTTTCCAGATTGAAGCTGGCCAGATCCTTGTTGTGGCTGCCGCCCAGTTCCACACCGCAGCCCATCACGCGGATCAGGTCGGTGATGATGTCGGATTTGAAGATGCGGGCATAGTCCGCTTTCAGGCAGTTGAGGATCTTGCCGCGGATGGGCATGATGGCCTGGAACTCCGAGTCGCGGCTCTGTTTGACCGCGCCCATGGCGGAATCGCCCTCCACGATATACAGTTCCCGGCGGCCGGGGTCCTTGCTGCGGCAGTCCACGAACTTCTGCACACGGTTGGCCAGGTCCATCTGCTGCGTCATCGTCTTTTTGATGGTGATGCGCGCTTTCTCGGCGTGTTCCCGGCTCTGCTTGTTGATAAGCACCTGTTTGCAGGCTTTTTCGGCTTCGTCGGGGTGCTCGACGAAGTAGACTTCCAGCTGATGTTTCAAAAACTCCGTCATGGCCTGGGCCACAAACTTGTTGGTGATGGCCTTTTTGGTCTGGTTCTCATAGCTGGTCCGGGTGGAGAAGCTGGAGGACACCAGCACCAGGCAGTCCTGCACGTCGGAGAAGGTGATGGAACTCTCGTTCTTTTTGTACAGGCCCTTGTTTTTGAGCCAGGCATTGATCTGGTTGACGAAGGCCGTGCGCACCGCCCGGTCGGGGCTGCCACCGTGCTCCAGCCAGCTGGAGTTGTGGTAGTATTCCAGCGCCTGCACCGTGTTGGAGAAGGCGAAGGCCACGTTCATCTTCACCTGGTAATCCGGCTGGTCGGCCCGGTCCCGGCCGGTGGCCGAACCGGCGCAGAAGTGCACCGGGGTCAGGGCCTTGTCGCCCACCAGTTCGTTGGTGTAGTCGGCGATGCCGTGCTCATACAGGTATTCATAGGTCTGGGGCTCGTTGCCGGACTTGTCGGTAAAGACCAGCGTCACGCCGTCGTTGACCACCGCCTGGCGGCGCAGCATGTCCCGGAAGGTCTCGGCCGGGACCGCAATATCGGTAAAGACCTCGGCGTCCGGCTTCCAGCGGATGACGGAGCCGGTGCGGCGGCCCTTGTAGGCTTCCTTCTGCAAGCCGCCCACGTTTTCGCCTTTTTTGAAGTCCAGGTGATAGTGGAAGCCGTCCCGGTAGATGTCGGCGGTCATCCACTCGCTGGCATACTGGGTGGCGCACAGGCCCAGGCCGTTCAGGCCCAGGCTGAAATCGTAGTTGCCGCCGCCTTCGGCGTATTTGCCGCCGGCGTACAGCTCACAGAACACCAGGTCCCAGTTCCAGCGCTGTTCCGCCTTGTTGTAGTCCACCGGGATGCCGCGGCCGAAGTCCTCGACTTCGATCACTTCGCCGGGGAACAGCGTCACGTTGATGCGGTCGCCGTACCCGTCGCGGGCTTCGTCGATGGAATTGGAAATGATCTCAAAAATGGAATGGGCGCAGCCTTCCACGCCGTCCGAACCGAAAATGACGGCCGGGCGTTTGCGGACGCGGTCGGCGCCCTTCAACTGGCGGATGCTGTCGTTGCCGTATTCCTGTTGCTTTTTTGCCATGCACTGGTTCCCCCTGCGGTAACATCGTGCGCATCGGTTTTTGCGCATACAAATTTATTAAACCATAAATGAAAAGCCCTTGTCAATCGGATACATCCATTATAACACAACTTATGGTTGTTGCGCAAGCGGGGAGGACCCGGCGCGCCGGGCAGCTATACGGTGGGTTCCACCCGGTTGCGGTCCCCCAGCACGGCGGTCCAGTACGAAGTGCCGTTGTAGGAAAAGACTACCCAGTCGTAGCCGTTGTACTTCCGGGTGCTGCGCTGGGTCACAGGGTAACGGCCCAACGGCAGGTAGCCCACCACGTCGTTCAAGTCGGGGGCGTAGAAATACTCGGTCCGCGCGTTGAACACCACCAGCGAGTAGCCGGTCACGCTCTCCATCTGCGGGCCGGACGGGCCGTAATTGTTGAACCCGCCCGCCTGGATCACAGGCAGAAAATCACGGTAGCTGTAGTTCAGGTCACAGGCGCCGCCAATGCCGCGCACGGCGCCGCTGCCGGAATACTGCCACATGGCATAACTGCCGTTGTAGCCCAGCGTGGAGCGGTAATCCGCCACCCAGAGCGGGTAGTCGTTGAGTTCGGCGGCGTTGAGGTAATTGTTGATATAGCTGGTATAGCTGTACCATCCGCCATACCATTTGCGCTGGTACAAAATGTCCATGGCATAGCGCACCAGGCTGGTCAGTTGGGCGCGGCCCAGGCTGGTCAGGCTGGAATCCTCCACATCCACAAAGACCGGGTACTCCAGCTGCAGGCCCTGCATGGCGTTGAGGAACAGGGACAATTCATCGGCGACGGCCTTCTGGGTGCGGGCATAGGTATGATAGTAAGCCCCGACGCGCAGCCCCGCGGCGTGGGCTCCGTTGACATTTTGCAAAAAGTAGGGGTCTACGTACAGGCCGCCGCTGTTGCTGGAACCGATGCGCACGATGGCAAATTCATTTCCTGACGCGGCGACCTGGGACCAGTTGACGTTGCCCTGGTAGCGGGAAACATCAATGCCATTTTGAAACACAGCCATAAAAAGCTCCCTCCCTTTTCTGCATAGTATGCGGAAAAGGCGGGGGAGTGGTACTGCGGGGAACGGCAAGCGGGACCTTATACACCTTCCAGATCAAAAGGCGGGGTGTATTCTTCCCGGGCGCTGCTCTTTTCCTGCATGTAGCCGTCGGTAAGGCCCAGCCGGACGGCTTCATCCACCACCTGCCGGTACTCATATGTGGTGATGCGCCGGCCAAGGCCATGTCCGGCTGCCTTGTAAAACGGGGTGAACTGGCTCATCAGGCTGGTCAGGAAGGGCACACCGCAGGCGGCGCGCAACCGGGCCAGCGTCTGCAGTACGGCTTTGCTGTCCTGTACGCAGCCGGGCAGCGCCAGGTGGCGGACGATGACCCCGCGCTGCAGGAAGCCTTCCCCGTCATAGAGCGGCGCGCCGGTCTGGGCCAGCATCTGCCGCAGGGCGGCC
This sequence comes from Candidatus Gemmiger avistercoris, assembly GCA_019116705.1. Classification (GTDB taxonomy): domain Bacteria; phylum Bacillota; class Clostridia; order Oscillospirales; family Ruminococcaceae; genus Gemmiger; species Gemmiger avistercoris. Next base: position 139,868 of record DXBF01000054.1, on the reverse strand, counting down.
TGCGCCACGGCAGGGTAGTCCGGCGCAGCGGAAAAACGGCCCGCCAGTTCCGGCGCGGCGTATTTGAAATCGGTCAGCCAGACGTCCACATATCCGTCCAGTGCCCGCACGGATTCCACGGTTTCATAGCCGCCGGTGTTGTAGACGACGGGCAGCGTCAGGCCGCGGGCTTTGGCGTCGTCCAGGGCTTCCAGCACCCAGGGCAGGTACTGGGTGGCGGTCACCAGGTTGAGGTTGCGCGCGCCGTCCTGCTGCAGCCGCAGAAAGATCTCCGTCAGGCGGCGGGCAGAGATCTCCTTACCCACGTTTTCCTGGCTGATGGGGTAATTCTGGCAATAGCAGCAGCGCAGCGCGCAGCCGGTAAAGAACACGGTGCCGCTGCCGCGCACGTCCTCCGGCGCGCCGCTCAGGCAGGGTTCTTCCCAATGGTGCAGCGCGGCGCGCGCGACATACAGCCGGTCATCCGCGCCGCAGAAACCGGCCTGGCCTGCCGCACGGTCGGCGCCGCAGGCGCGCGGGCATAAACGGCAATGGTGCGGTAATACCATGATCTCACTCGCTTTCACAATTTTTTACGTTTAATTTTACCACAAAAGCCACAAATGTGGTATACTATAAAGAACCAACACAAAATAAAGGAGTGTGCCACAGAATGTCTACCCCTCACAACCGCGCCGAAAACGGCGATTTTGCCAAGACTGTCCTGATGCCGGGGGACCCCCTGCGCGCCAAGTTCATTGCAGAAACCTTCCTGGAAAATCCGCGTCTGGTCACCGACGTGCGCGGCATGCTCGGCTATACGGGTACTTACCAGGGGCGCCCCGTCAGTGTGATGGGCAGCGGCATGGGGATGCCCTCCATCGGGATCTATTCCTATGAACTGTACAGCCAGTACGGTGTGGAGAACATCATCCGCATCGGCTCCGCCGGTTCCTATACCGAGAAGGCCCGCCTGTTCGACGTGGTCCTGGCTGCGGGCGCTTATTCCGAAAGCAACTATGCCGTGACCCAGAGCGGCGATACGGCAGAGATCCAGACCCCCAGCACGGATCTGAACGAAGCCATCCGGGCCAGTGCCGCCGCGCAGAATATCCCGCTGATCGAGGGCAATATCCATTCTTCCGATGTCTTCTACCGCCAGCCCAGCGACGCGAAGCCCACGTATTGGGAACGCCTGCGGGACGAAAAGGGCTGCCTGGCGGTGGAGATGGAAAGTTTCGCCCTGTTCCATAACGCCAAGGTCCTGGGCAAACGCGCAGCCTGCCTGCTGACGATCTCCGACAGCTTCGTTTCGCCCGAGATCACCACCGCCGAACAGCGGCAGACCAGCTTTACCGCCATGATGAAGGTGGCGCTGGGCGCGGAGGCGTACCTGGAAAAATGAAACTGGAGCAAACACAGATCCGCGACCTGATCCGCCGCGCTTTTGCCGCACGGAAGTTCGCCTATACGCCGTACTCCCATTTCAACGTCGGGGCGGCGCTGCTGACCCGGAACGGGAAGGTCTATACCGGCTGCAACATCGAAAACGCCGGGTATACCGCCACCAACTGCGCCGAGCGCACCGCGCTGTTCAAGGCTGTCAGCGAAGGGGAGCGGCAGTTTTCGGCCATTGCGATCGTCGGCAGCAAAGAAGGCACGGTCAATGAACTGGTCACAGGTCCCTGCGGCGTCTGCCGTCAGGCGCTCTACGAATTCAGCGGCCCGGACCTGACGGTCATCATGGCCAGGACGGAAGAGGACTATATCGTTACGACGCTGGGGCAGCTGCTGCCTTACGGGTTTGGTCCGGCCAACCTGGAAACAGAAAAAACCGAATCCCAAATGTAAGGAGTTTCCATATTCTCATGAAAAAAATGATCGCGCTGTTCCTGACGATGCTCCTGCTGGCGGCCCTTTCCGCCTGCGCGCCGCAGGCGGAAAGCGGAACGGAGGATACTTTTACCGTGCCGTCAGATGACGCTTCCTATGTTTATACCCCGGCGGAGGATGCCGAACCGCTCCCCGGCGGGGCCACGATCGCGCTGGCGGCCGAGAGCGGCGCGCTGGAATCGGGGCCGGAAGCGCTGCTGTGGCAGGGGATACAGACCTTTGCCTCCCAGTTCGGGTATACGGCGCAGTCGTACCCTTACGGCGCTTCGGGGGCGGCTTCGGCGGAGGAAGCGCTCCGCCAGGCGGCCGAGAGCGGCGCGGCCCTGGTAGTCTGCCGCGGGGAGGAAATGGCCCTTGCTCTGTTTGAGATCCAGGCCAACTATCCGGGGGTGTCCTATCTTCTTTTTGACGACGAGCCTCATAACGCCGACTATACCTCCTATGCCATGGAGTCTTCCGTGCACAGCGTGCTGTTCCGGGAGGAGGAAGCGGGCTACCTTGCCGGTTACGCCTCGGTGGCAGAAGGCTACACCGGCCTTGGCTTCGTCGGCACCGAGGAGGTGCCCGGCATCGTGCGGTACTGCACCGGCTTTTTGCAGGGGGCGCAGGCCGCGGCCCAGCGCCAGGGCGAGGAAGTCAGTATGCGCATCTGGTTCACCGGCGACATCGGCGACGCAGGCGTCGTGACTTCCCGTATGGTGGAATGGTACAACAATGGTACCGGCGTGATCCTGGCCAGCGGCGGGCAGCTGATGCAGAGCGCGGTGGAAGCTGTCAACCAGACCGGTGCCCGCGCCTTCGCAACCGACTGGGACCAGAACGCCCTGGGCGAACGGGTGCTGGGCAGTGCTGTCAAGTGCTATAACACGGCGGTACAGCGCCAGCTGTACAAGTTCTTCTCCGGCGGCGCGGCCTGGGACCAGCAGGATGCCGGGCAGACGGAACGGCTGGGGTACACCGACGGCAGCGTGGCGCTGGCCGCCACGACCTGGCGTTTCAACGACTTTTCTGAACGGGATTATGAGCGCCTGTACGAGCAGCTGCGCAACAGCGAACTGGAAGTGACGGCCTACTCGGACCTGGATACCCTGCCGGAAACGCCGGCGGTCACGGTGGAGATCCAGAACTGAGATTGAACATTTTGTCAAATATTTGTAATGCTTTTGTGTCCTTTTTTCCATTGCAAAAGCCGGGTAAATGGGCTATACTGTGAGTAGCGCGGCAGGGAACCGCCCTGCCAGGACTCAACTCAATTCAAGTTAAGGAGATCAAAACCATGAAGAAATTTCTTGCACTGGCTATGGCCGGCAGCATGGCGTTCTCTCTGGCGGCCTGCGGCGGTAATTCCGCTTCTTCCAGCTCGGCTGCCGGCGCGACGTCCAGCGCTACTGCCGAGGAGGCCGCTGCGTCCGAGATCACCGGGATCGCTCAGGTCTGCGACGTGGGCACCATTGATGACGAGAGCTTCAACCAGGGCTGCTGGGAGGCTGTCCAGGCTTTCGGCGAGGCCAACGGCATTGCCGTTGAGTACTATCTGCCCAGCGACGACAACGACGAGGAGCGCCAGACCCTGATCCGCAACGCGATCAACGACGGCGCCAACACCGTTGTCTGCGTCGGTTACCTGTACGGACCCGCGCTGGCCTGGGCCTCTGAGGAGTACCCCGACGTCAACTTCATCGGCGTGGATATGACCGCGGCCGACATCGGCACCGAGACCATCCCCGGCAATGTCTACTGCATCACCTACAAGGAAGAGCAGGCCGGTTACCTGGCCGGTTACGCCGCCGTGAAGGACGGCTTCACCGAACTGGGCTTCCTGGGCGGCATGGCTGTGCCCGCCGTTATCCGCTACGGCTATGGCTTCGTGCAGGGCGCTGACGCCGCTGCGCAGGAGATGGGCGCCAACATCCACATCAACTACTGGTACGGCGGCGCCTTCTCCGGCGATGCCAACATCACCGCCAAGATGGAAAGCTGGTATTCCGGCGGCACGCAGGTCGTCTTTGCCTGCGGCGGCGGCATCTACACCAGCGCCGTGGAAGCGGCTGTCAAGTATGACGGCAAGGTCATCGGCGTGGACGTTGACCAGAACTACATCGGCGAGCAGGATGTCGAGAGCGGCAAGTACAGCTACAACCCGTTCGTCACCTCTGCCATGAAGGGCCTGAACGAAGGCGTTACCGACGCGCTGGATCACGTCATGAACGGCACCTGGAGCAACATCGCGGGCACCAACGGCGTCTACGGCCTGCAGGAAGGCGACTATGTCGGTCTGCCCACCGCCGAAGGCAGCTGGAATTTCTCCACCTTCACCGTTGAGGAGTACGAGGCTGTGAAGGAGCAGATCCGCTCCGGCGAGATCGTTGTGGACGACAGCTCCGACGATACCGTCAAGCCCACTGTCAGTGAGAACACCACGGTGGATTACCAGGTCTGATCCTCTTTCTTAAAATGAAAAGCAGCGGATGTCTGCCCGACGCAGCATCCGCTGCTTTTTTGTGCGCGAAAGGGCGCGGGTTTTGCAAAAAAAGGCCGCAAATAACTTGTGAAGACGGGCAAATAATTGTATAATAAGTACAAATAATCTTATGAAAGGGGCGTGAGCAGCTTGGCAGAGGATTTCGTGATCGAGATGCTGCACATCACCAAGGAATTCCCCGGCATCAAGGCAAACGATGACGTGACTTTGCAACTGCGCCGCGGCGAAGTACATGCTTTGCTGGGGGAGAACGGTGCGGGCAAATCCACATTGATGAGCGTTCTGTTCGGTCTGTATCAGCCGGAACACGGCGTTATCAAGAAAAACGGGCAGGAGGTCAATATCAAGGACCCCAACGCCGCCAACGACCTGGGCATCGGCATGGTGCACCAGCATTTCAAACTGGTCGAATGTTTCAGCGTGCTGGACAATATCATGCTGGGCGTGGAGCCCTGCAAGGCGGGCTTTCTGCAGAAGGAAAAGGCGCGCAAAAAGGTCATGGAACTTTCCGAAAAGTACGGCCTGCGGGTGGACCCCGATGCGCTGGTCAGCGATATTTCGGTGGGGATGCAGCAGCGTGTAGAGATTTTGAAAATGCTCTACCGTGACAATGAGATCCTGATCTTTGACGAGCCCACGGCGGTCCTGACCCCGCAGGAGATCGACGAACTGATGGAGATCATGCGCGGCTTCAAGAAGGAAGGCAAGAGCATCCTCTTTATCACCCACAAACTCAACGAGATCATGGCGGTGGCCGACCGCTGCACGATTCTGCGCAAGGGCAAGGGCATCGGCACCGTTGATATTGCCAAAACCAGCAAGGAAGAACTTTCCCGCATGATGGTGGGGCGCGACGTGCAGTTTGCGGTGGAAAAAGCGCCCGCCCAGCCGGGAGATGTGGTCCTTTCGGTAAAAGATATGCACGTGCCCGGGCGCGTCCACAAAAAGGACGCGGTGCGCGGCGTTTCCTTTGAGGTGCGCGGCGGCGAGATCGTCTGCCTGGCAGGCATCGAGGGCAACGGCCAGACTGAATTGGTCTATGGCTTGACGGGGCTTGAAAAAGTGACCCACGGAACCATCACGCTGGACGGGCAGGACATCACCCAGGCCAGCATCCGCCAGCGCTCCAAGGACGGTATGAGCCATATTCCCGAGGACCGCCATAAGCATGGCCTGGTGCTGGATTATTCGCTGGAAAACAACATGGTGCTCCAGCGCTATTGGGAACCCCGGTTCCAGAAGATGGGCTTTATCAATAAGGCGGCGGTGCGCGAGTATTCCGACCGCCTGATCCAGCAGTACGACGTGCGCAGCGGCCAGGGGAGTTCCACCATCGTGCGCAGCATGTCCGGCGGCAACCAGCAGAAAGCCATCATTGCCCGTGAGATCGACAAGGACCCCAAGCTGCTGGTGGCGGTCCAGCCCACCCGCGGCCTGGACGTGGGCGCGATCGAGTATATCCATAAACAGATCGTGGACGAGCGGGACCGCGGCAAGGCGGTGCTGCTCATCAGCCTGGAACTGGACGAAGTCATGAACCTCTCCGACCGCATCCTTGTCATGTACGAAGGGGAGATCGTCGGCGAGTTCGACCCCAAGCAGACAACGGTCCAGGAACTGGGCCTGTATATGGCAGGCGCCAAACGGCAGGGAAAGGAGGCGCAGTGACCTGTGAGTCGGAATAAAAGCAACGTGGGCATGGTCCTGCGGCAGAAGGGCAGCAGCGTATTGGCGGCCATCCTCTGCATCCTGATCGGTCTGGCCGTCGGCCTGATCGCGCTGTTCATCATCAACCCGGAGCATGCCTGGGACCAGGGCTTCATGCGTATCATCCAGGGCGGCTTCTACGACTTCCCGTACGGCGTAGGCCGCACGCTGACGAACTCCGCTCCGCTCATCATGACCGGCCTTTCGGTGGCTTTCGCCTTCAAGACCGGCCTGTTCAACATCGGCGCGGCGGGCCAGTACACACTGGGCGCTTTCGGCGCGCTGTACTGCGCGCTGATCCTGCACCTGCCGTGGTATCTCTGCCTGTTGGCCTCGGCGCTGTTCGGTGCGGTCTGGGGCGCGATCCCCGGTATCTTTAAGGCCTACCTGAATATCAACGAGGTGATCACCTCCATCATGTTCAACTGGATCGGCCTGTATATGGTCAATGAGATCGTCTACGCCCGCGGCACCGGCGCGATGTACGATGTCAAAAGCACCCGCACCTGGAAACTCGTGGATACTTCGCCCGAGTCGGTGATCCCCTCGGCCGGTATGTCGGAACTGTTCCATACCCCCAGCACCACCATCGCCATCTTCCTGGCCATCGCTGCCGCGGTGCTGATTTGGGTCATTCTGGAAAAGACCACCTTCGGCTATGAGCTCAAGGCGGTGGGCCTGAACAAGAACGCGGCGCGCTACGCCGGCATCAACGAGAAGAAAAACATCATCCTCTCAATGACTATCGCGGGCGCTCTGGCCGGTTTCGGCGCGGGCCTGCTCTACCTTTCCGGCGGTGCGGAATGGAACCCGCTGAACACCACCACGCTCCCGGCCATGGGGTTCAACGGCATCGCCACGGCGCTGCTGGCGGCATCCCACCCCATCGGCACCATCTTCTCCTCCGTGTTTATTTCCCACATCACGGTGGGCGGCAGCTTCCTGCCTACCCGCTATTTCCCGCCCGAGATCGCCGACCTGATCTCCGGCATCATCATCTACCTGTGTGCTTTTGCCATGCTGTTCCGCGGCGTGATCGGCCGTATGCTGCATGCCGACAAGGATATTTCGGACGCCAATGCGGAGCCGGCTCCGCAGGCTGGAAAGGAGGCCAAGTGACATGCTCCTGTTGGTCAAATACACGCTTCTGTATGGCATTGTGCTGATGCTGGTGGCGCTGGGCGGCATGTTCAGCGAACACTCCGGCGTCATCAACATTGCGCTGGAAGGCATCATGGTCATCGGCGGCCTGGGGGGCGTGCTGGCGGTCGCCCTGCTGCCCAACACGATGCCGCCGCTGCTGATCGTGCTGATCTCCATCGCGGTGGCGGCCGTTTCCGGCATGGTCTACTCGCTGCTGCTGGCCTTCGCCTCCATCCATTTGAAGGCAGACCAGACCATAGGCGGTACGGCGCTGAACATGCTGGCCACAGCCCTCGCCATCATATTGGCGAAGAATTTCAACGGTTCCACCTCCTCCAAGATCGACTACACCAACAATGCCTTCCTGTTCAGCATCGGGGGCCTGGAACTGAGCGTCTTTGTCCCGCTGGGCATCGTGCTGCTCATCATCAGCTATATCGTCATGTACAAGACCCGTTTCGGCCTGCGCCTGCGCGCCTGCGGCGAGCATCCCCAGGCGGCGGACTCTGTGGGCATCAATGTGTATAAGATGCGCTACAGCGGCGTTCTGATCTCCGGCTTCCTGGGCGGCATCGGCGGCCTGGCCTATATCATCCCCAGCGTGCAGACCTGGAACTTTGAGGTCGGCGTGGCCGGCACAGGCTTCCTGGCGCTGGCTGTCATGATCTTCGGCCAGTGGAAACCGGTGCATATCTTCGGCGCGGCCATGTTTTTTGCCGTATTCAAGAGCCTGGCCAATATTGCGGACGCCACCGTGCTTTCGCAGCTCGGCTGGTCCTCCAACATCTACAACATGATGCCGTTCATTGCCTCGATGGTCATTCTGGCCTTCACCAGCAAGAACAGCATGGCGCCCAAGGCGGAAGGCATCCCCTACGACAAAGGCAGCCGCTGAGAACCGGGTGCGACCCCAGCAAAAGAATGCCGTCCATGGTGAGGCGGCATTTTTTGCTCTTGCACAGAATCTGTAAGCATCGCCCTGAAAGGAGGGCCCCTACGATGCGCATGTATGATATTATTGCAAAAAAGCGGGACGGCGGCGTGCTGTCCCGGGAAGAACTGGCGTTCGCCGTCAACGGCTATGTGGCAGGCAGCGTGCCGGATTACCAGATGTCCGCGCTGCTGATGGCTGTTTACCTGTGCGGCATGACCGATGAGGAGACGGCCCAGCTCACCGACGTGATGGCCCGCTCCGGCGATATGGTGGACCTTTCCGCCATTGAGGGCATCAAGGTGGACAAACATTCCACCGGCGGCGTGGGGGATAAAACCACGCTGGTCATCGCGCCGGTGGTGGCGGCCTGCGGCGTGAAGATCGCCAAGATGAGCGGCCGCGGCCTGGGCCATACCGGCGGTACCATCGACAAGATGGAAGCGGTGCCGGGGACCCGTACCAGTCTGACCCGGGAGGAATTTTTCCGCCAGGTCAATGAGATCGGAATTTCAGTCATTGGCCAGAGCGGCCAAATTGCCGTGGCGGATAAAAAAATGTACGCGCTGCGGGATGTGACGGCCACCGTCGGCTGCATCCCGCTGATCGCGTCCTCCATCATGAGCAAAAAGCTGGCGGCCGGTTCCGACGCCATTTTGCTGGATGTGACCATGGGCGACGGTGCGTTCATGAAGGACCTGGACAGCGCTATTGAACTGGCCCGCCAGATGGTGGCCATCGGAACGGCCCACGGCCGCAAGGTGGCGGCACTCATCACCGATATGGACAAACCCCTGGGCCACAACATCGGCAATGCGTTGGAAGTGGCCGAAAGCATGGCGGTCCTGCAGGGAAAAGGCCCTGCCGACCTGACGGAAGTCTGCCTGCAGCTGGCATCCAATATGCTGCTGCTGGCGGGCAAGGGCGATATGGCTGCCTGCCGTGCCATGGCGGAACGGGCCATCGCGGATGGCTCGGCTTTTGAGACCTGCTGCCGGATGTTTGCTGCGCAGGGCGGCGATACTTCGGTGCTGCGGGACCCCGGCCTGTTCCGCAAGGCGAAATACAGCTACGAACTGACGGCCCCGTGCGCCGGGTACATCCGCAAAAACGATGTGGAGAAGATCGGCAATGCCAGCGTGCTGCTGGGGGCCGGGCGCATCAAGAAGGAGGATGCCATCGACTTTGCCGCCGGCATCACGATGCACAAAAAGCTGGGCGATCATGTGGAAGCGGGGGAGAGTATCTGTACCTTCTACGCCGACGACGAGACCCTGTTTGCACCGGCGGAGGAGATGTACCGGGGCGGCCTGGTGATCGGGGCGGAGAAACCGGCCCTGCCGCCGCTGGTCTATGCCCGCGTCACCGCCGGCGGTGTGGAGAAGTTCGCCTGACTTTTTGAGAGAAAGGCGGCAGGCATTTTTGCCGGAAATCCACAGGACCGCGTGCATTTGGCAAAGCAAAAACGGCCGCCGTACAGCGAACGCTGTGCGGCGGCCGTTTGGTTATGGACCAGGGGCCTCAGGCGCGGGGCTTTTTAAGGTTCATCCAAAAGACCTTCCAGCGGCTATAGCCGTTGCGTTTATCCGACTCGAATTCCTCGGTTTTGCAGTAACGTTTGCGGGCCCCGTCGAACTGTAAAGCATTTCCGCTTTCCTGCACGTCGGTCAGCACGCGGGGCAGGGCGGAGCGCTGGCTCTCAAATTCCGGCTCTTTGTCCCAGAGGATCTTGCCCTCCGCATCGAAGCCGTGGGCCCACACGCTGAACACCAGGCAGGCGGCCTCCCCGTAACAGTAGCGTTCAAAGCGGATGCGGCCATCCCGGTAAAACAGCAGGCAATCCCGGAAATGCGTTTCCAGTTCTTTTTCATAGCGGCGTCCGCAGATGGCGCCTGCAAAATCGGCGGCGTTGGCAGCCATGGCGCAGCCCTCCTTTGGGGTTTGGTGACTCTATTATACCGTGCCGCGCCCGATCATGCAATGCCCCGCCGGATCAGGAACGCACATCCCGCCGGGTCAGCAGCAGCTGGGCGAGCCCTACAAAAAGCAGCAGCCACACCAGCGAGGCCAGAATGAAGCCGCCATAACTGCCCGCCAGAATGTCCTCGCTCTTGTTGGAGTTCATGCCTACCTGCATCAGCGCGTAGGGAAATGCCAGCCCGATGCCCTTGCTGGCCGTCAGCATGCCGACCACGCCGCCTGCCAGACCGATGAACACCGGCACGGCAAAGCTGCGGATCAGCATCGAGAGGATCAGCTGCAGCGCGATGACGCACTGGCCGCCTACCAACCCGCGCAGCAGATAGAGGAAGGTCTCCAACGGCGGCAGGCCGGGCAAATGCGCGAATGCCTTGCCGCAGAAGAAATACAGTGCAAAGACCAGCATCTGGGTCAGCAGCACCAGTTTGAGGACGATGACATATTTGGCAAGAAACAGGCAGAGCGGCCGTACCGGCGCCGCCATGATGAGGTTCCAGTTGTGCCCCATATGCTCCAGCCGCCACAGGTAGGCGGCATAGACCCCTACCAGCACCGGGAAGAAAAACAGGGCGTAGAACAAGGTGTGCTGGGTCCACAGGCTGTACCATTGGTCGGTTAGGATGCCGAGGTTCTGCAGGTAGTTGTAGGTGCCATAAATGGCCGAAATGACCGGCAGTACAAAAAAGACGATCCAGATGGGGGAAGCGTGCAGTTTGCGGTTTTCCGCCACCAGACAGCGTTTGAACATTTTGTCATACCTCCTTTTGGCGGATGGCGCGCCAGGTGAACAGAAAGAAACCTGCCGCCAGCAGGATGGCCCAGAACAGCAACAGCCAGCGGAAATCCCGCATACCGTAAACAGCGATCCGGGCGTCGGCATCCCAGCTTACCAGTACGAAGGAACTCAGCGGGATGAAGTACCCCCAGGGGACGAACAGGCTGACAACGGGCGGCATGAAAGCGGAAAACAGGCCCACCAGGGCGCCCACAACGCCCACGCAGAGAGCGGGCAGCGGGTTGGTCAGCAGCACCGACAGCAGCAGTTCCGAAAAAAACAGCATCGTGCAGACGGCCAGTGTGCAGACAAAAAAGTAGAGGATATGCACCGGCGGGATCACTTCCGTGTAGCCCTTCCACCGTCCCACCGCCAGGATGCAGGCAGTCTCCAGCGCTGCGATCAGGAATACTTCCCCGAATCCCAGCGCGGCTTTGGCGGCAAAAAGGCTGCCGCGGCTCTGCAGGGTGTACAGCAGCTTGGGAAAACTCCCCTTTATCTCCACATCCCACAGACGGTTGGCCAGTACGGCCATGCCCACCGGCATCAGGATCGCATTCATTACGGGGGCGGAGTAGAACAGGGCGCTGAATGCGTTCACGGTGGAACCGGCCCCGTCGGGGGCGGAGTAGCCGGACCACAGCAGAACGATCACGGGCAGCAGCAGGCAGATCAGCAGGTCGTGCCGCCGCCATGCTTTTTGGAATTCGGCGTGCAGACTGCGCGGCATCTCACTTCACCTCCTGTGTCTGGGTCAAACTCAGGAAGATCTCTTCCAGGCTCTTGGAGTGGGCGGTCAGCCCCACCACGCCGGCGCCGCTTTCGGCTACGGCCCGGACCAGTCCGGCCAGTTCCTCGTCACGCAAGGGCGGCAGGGTCAGGGCGCCTTTTTCCAGGCGCGGTGCGATGCCGCGGCCTTTCAGCACCGGCGCCGCTTTCTGGGGCTGCAAAACGCGCAGGCTGAAGGAACCGCGGCTGTGCCGCTGCAGTTCCCGCAGCGAGCCTTCAAACAGCAGCTGCCCCTGATGCAAAATGCCGACAAAGCCGACCATCTGTTCCATTTCGCCCAGCAGGTGGCTGGAGATCAGCACAGTGGCCCCGGTGGCGGCGGGCATGTTGGCGATCAGGTCGCGCATCTCCTGTATACCGGCGGGGTCCAGGCCGTTGGTGGGTTCGTCCAGGATCAGCAGTTTGGGGCTGCCCAGCAGCGCCATGGCGATGCCCAGCCGCTGTTTCATGCCCAGGGAATACTGCCCCACTTTGCGGTTGCGGTCGGCGGTCAGGTCCACGATCTCCAGCACGCGGGCAATGTCCCGGCGGGGGACCCCTTTCAGATCTGCCACCACCTGCAGGTTTTCCTGCCCTGTCAGGTGCAGGTACCCGGAAGGCGTTTCGATCAGGCTGCCGGTCTGGCGCAGCAGGGCAAGGCGGTTGCGCTCCGTCATCTCCTGCCCCAGCAGGAATACCTGCCCCTCGGTGGGGTGGATCAGCCCCAGCAGCATTTTCATGGTGGTGCTTTTTCCGGCGCCGTTGGGGCCGATAAACCCGTAAACGCTGCCCTGTGGTACGTGCAGTTCCACGTGATCCACGGCTTTTTGCCGCCCGTAGGTTTTGCACAGGCTTTTCGTCTCGATCACAGTTTGCATGCTAGTCGCTCCTTTGCTCGTTTCTTTTGGGAACGGCTTTATCATACAGCGGCCAGCTTAATTCCCAAGAAAGCTGCGCTTAAATTTACCTTAAGATTTGCCGCCGCCGTGTGGACATCCACCCGGAATACGATATAATAGGAACCGAGGTGATCCCATGCAGACGATCTATGACGCCAAAATCCTGCTGGTGGACGATACGCCGGAACTGCTGGAACTGCTGCAGCAGCACCTGCATGCGGCGGGCTACCAGAACCTGATGGCGGCCGGGAACTGCGCGGCGGCCCGGGCGGCCTTTGCGGCATCCCGCCCCGACCTGATGGTGCTGGACATCAACCTGCCCGACGGGGACGGCTTTGCTCTGTTCCGCCGGCTGCGGGCGCAGGCGGACGTCCCGGCGCTGTTCCTCTCGGCCCGCGACGCCGACGCCGACCGGCTGTTCGGGCTGGGCCTGGGGGCGGACGATTACCTGACCAAACCTTTTTTGATGCAGGAACTGTTGCTGCGCATCCAGAACCTGCTGCAGCGCACCTACCGCGCGGCCTTGCAGCGCAGCGCCCCGGCGCTGCGGCTGGGGGAACGCACGGTGGAACTGGAGGATGCCCTTGTGCGTCTGCCCGGCGGCGGCACGCTGCCGTTGACGGCCACCGAGCGCACGCTGCTGCAAAAGCTGGCCGAGAACCGCGGCCATATTTTGACCTATGACGCGCTGTGTGAGGCGGTCTGGGGACAGGACTACTATGGATACGAGAACAGCCTGACCGTGCATATCCGCCATCTGCGGGAGAAGATCGAGGAGAACGCCAGCAAGCCCCGCTGGCTGCTGACGGTGCGGGGCATCGGCTATAAACTGGCCGGGGAGGATGCACGATGAAGACCTTTGCCCGCGTGGTACGGCGCTATGTGCTGGCGACGGCCGCCATCATCCTGCTGCTGATGGCCCTGGGGGTGGCAGCGCTGATCGGGCTCGGGTACTATTACGGGACGATGCGGGCGGATTCTTTCCGCTATTCCAGTTCACAGATCGCCGACCACCTGCACTGTGACGCACAGGGAACGTTCGTGTTCGATACCCAGCCGGCGGAAGTCTGGCTGGACGGCTATGTCTGGGCTATGGTGCTGGACGAGGAGGGACAGATCCTCTGGCGTCACGACCTGCCTGCGGCGCTGGACCATCCTTATACCGTCACCGAGGTGGCCTCCTTCACCCGCTGGTATCTGGAAGACTACCCGGTATTCTGTCAGATCCGCGACTACGGGATGCTGGTGCTCGGCATGCCGAAAGACAGCATTGCACGGTACAATTTCTGGAGCGCCCCCGACCTGCTTACCGGGATCTTCAAAAATTCCGGCCTCATTCTGGCGGCAGTGCTGGTGCTGATCCTGGCGGGCTGCCTGCTGGTCAGCTGGCGCAGCACCCGTTCGCTGCAAGTGGTGGCCAATGGCCTGGACGTGCTGGCGGGCGGCGGTACGGTGGAACTGCCGACCCGGGATTTCACCGGGGAACTGGCCCGGCGGCTCAACCAGACCAGCGAACAGCTGCGCCGCCGCAATGAGATCATCCGGCGCCGGGATGAAGCGCGCACCAACTGGATCGCGGGTGTCAGCCACGACATCCGCACGCCGCTCTCGCTGATCCTGGGCTGGGCGGAGCAGCTGCAAAACGATCGCGCTGTGCCGGAAGCGGCGCGCCGCAAGGCGGCGGGCATCCGGGATCAGAGCGAGAAGATCCGTGCGCTGGTAGAAGATCTGAACCTGACCAGCAAGCTGCAATACGGTGCGCAGCCGCTGCGGCGGGAAGCCTGTCAGGCCGGGCCGCTGCTGCGGGGGCTGGTGGCGGATTTCTGCAACGGGCCGCTGGCGCAGGGCTGCGCGGTGGAATTGGAACTTTCCCCCCAAGCGGAAAATTTCCCCCTCAGCGTGGACCGCGCCCTGCTGGGGCGGGCGCTGGACAACGTGCTGGGCAACAGCGTGCGCCATAACGCCGCCCCGGTCCGCTGCTGGATCGAAGCACAGGTGGAGGACGGGGGCCTCAGCATCACGCTGAAGGACGACGGGAGGGGCTATCCGCCCGCCGTTTTGGCGGCCCTGCAAGGGGAGCCGTCGGAACATACGCCCCATATCCTTGGCCTGCATGTGGTGGAGCAGATCTTGCAAGCCCACGGAGGGCAGGCTTCCTTTTGGCAGAACCAGCCCCACGGCTGCCGGGTACAGCTTTATCTGCCGGGGCAGAAAACGTAAACAAAAGGCATCCCGCCTGTGTAAAAACAGGCGGGATGCCTTTTGTTACAGGATGCGCTCCAACAGCGGGAGCAGGATCTCCACGTTCCGCTGGAACTGGGGGTAAAATTCATCGCCCAGGGAATAGTCCCAGTAGAGGGCGCGGGCGATACGGTGTACGGCGGCGGAAAAATGCGGGTGGGCCGGCCCGCCCGCATCCTGCAAGCGGCGGGAAAGCCGGGTGCAGACCACCGCCCAGCGGGTGTCGGTCCCGGCGCGCTCATCCAGCGCTGCGTCCGCCAGATACTGCCGCAGCGTACGCCCCTCCCGCCGCAGGCCGCACAGGGGCAGCTGGGCGTGGTAGGCCACGGCGCCGGTGTCCGGGTCGATGCACTGGCCCAGCGGGTACAGCGCGCAGGCCAGCGGACGCGCCTCGTGGATCACACAGGCCCCGCCTTCCAGAAAGCGGCAGTCGCCGGTCTCGGGGCTGGGGGTCAGGCGCAGGGCGGGCAGGCAACTCTGCGGCGCGATGTAGCTTTTGCAGAATGCCTGCGCCACAACGCGGGGCGGCAGATACAGCCGCCGTGCGATGCGGTACAAATCGTACCCCGACAACACCAGGTCCCGGCGCTTGCGGCAGCAGCCGCCGCAACCCGCGCACACGAAGGGAAACTCGTCTCCCGCCGCCAGCGCGGGGCCCAGCGACAGAGCTTCACCGCAGCGCCCGGGCTCCACGGTCACAGACGGACCTCGCAGGGGCAATCTTCGCCGGCGGCAAAGGCGGCGGTGGCCTCAAAGGCGCTTTGCACCATGCTGGCGACGTTCACATCGGTATAAAAAGCGGTGTGCGGGCTGACGATCACGTTGGGAAAACTGCGCAGCAGGTTCAGTTCCCGGTTGGCCAGCGCTTCGCCGCAGCGGTTGTAGTAGCAAAGGCCGTTTTCATCCTCCACCACGTCCAGCCCGGCGCCGCCCAGCTTGCCGCTTTCCAGCCCTTCGATCAGCGCGTCGGGGTCGATCAGCGTGCCCCGGGCGGTGTTGATGAGCAGCGCGCCGTCCTTCATTTGGGCGATGGCCGCGGCGTCGATCAGGTGGCGGTTTTCGGGCGTGGCGTTCAGGTGCAGGGTGATAACGTCGCTGCGGGCGTACAGTTCCTCCAGCGGGACGTATTCGGCCAGGGCGCGTACCTCGTCAGCGGGATACAGGTCGTAGGCCAGGATCTTGCAGCCGAACCCGGACAGGTGCCGGATCACCGTGCGGCCGATCTTGCCTGTGCCGATCACGCCCACCGTGCAGTCGGAAAGGTCCCGGCCCATTTTACCGGGCAGGGAGTAATCCTGTGCCGCCGCGCGCAGCATGATCTGGTTCATCTTGCGGGTGACCATCAGCATCAGCATGATGGTGTAGTTGGCCACGCCCTCCGGCGGGTAGTGGCTGTGGCTGACCCGCAGGCCCAGCCGTTTGGCGGCGTCCAGCGGGATGTGGTCGTACCCGATGCTGCGGCAGGGCAGGTATTTCACGCCCATCCGGGCAAAGGCTTCCAGATATTCCGGGCGGATCTCGCAGGGGTTCGTACTGACGGCGACACAGCCCTCCGCCAGTTTCAAATTGCCGGGGTTCGGCGCTTCCGCCGTCCAGGCGTAGTCAATACCGTACTTCCGGCTGTTGGGGTCGCAGTATTGCAGTTCGTCAAAGGGACGAAAGGTATAAAACAGGATCTTCACAGGAAAATCTCCCCTTTACAAATGATAGTCAAACACGTCGGCCAGCCAGCTCAGCGCCAGCGGCATCCAGGCCCGGTTGCGTGCGCTGGGCTTGCCCACCTCGTTCGTACACAGGCTGCCGCCGTGGCCGCCGGTGGGGAATAGGTGCAGTTCGTAGGAAATACCCTGTTTTTGCAGGGCCTGGGCCAGCATCAGGCTGTTCTCCACCGGGACGGAACCATCGGCTACCGTATGCCAGATAAAAAACGGCGGGGCCCCGGGCGCGCCGGTCACCTGGTTTTCCAGGCTGAAGCGGGCGCGCAGCGCTTTGTCCTCCCCAGCCAGGTTCGCTGCCGAACCCGGATGGGTCAGCGGGCCGGTGGTGACGACGGGGTAACTCAGGATCACGGCGTTGGGCTGAGCGTCCAGGACCCGCTCCGTGCCCCGCAGGCCCAGTTCGCCCTCTACGTCCGCAGCGATCAGCGCCGTGCAGGCGGCCAGATGCCCGCCCGCCGAAAAACCGCAGACGGCGATCCGCCCAGGGTCCAGCCGCAGTTCATCCGCATGGCGGCGCAGGTGCAGCACCGCCCGGGCAGCGTCTGTCAGCGGGGCGTAGCGCAGCGGGGCTTTGCCGGGGGCGTCCGCCACCGTATAATCCAGCAGGAACACCTGGTAGCCCGCGGCCAGGAACTGGGCGCCCACCGGGTCGGATTCCCGGTCGCTGCAGCGGGCGTAACCGCCGCCGGGCAGGACGAGCACCGCCGGGCGGACGTTATAATCGGGCATGGCTTCGCTGGCGTCCCGCACCCAGCCCCGCAGCCAGGCGCCGCCGGGCAGGGTGTGTTCATACAGCTGCATGGTCCGCCTCCTTGCCGGTCCGGGCGGGCAGCGGATGCTGCTCTATATATTCCGCCAGAATGTCGGCAGCCAGCCGCACCAGTTCGGGGCAGGGGCGCTTTTTGTAATACTCCGCCGTGCGCGGGCTGGCCACCGGGCTGGAAGGGCCCTGGCTGAGCCCCAGCAGTTCGCGGCAGATCAGGCTGTGACCGCCGTTGCGTGTGCGGTAGGTTTCCGCCAGGGCCTGCACCTGGGTGTAGACCTGGGTCTTCAGGGCAGGGTCGGTGTTGCCGTACAGCGCGCCGAACACCAGCGTGATACCCGAAAACGCGCCGCATACTTCCCGCATGCGGCCGAACCCGCCGCCGAACCCGGACGCCATCTTCAGCGCCTGTTCTTCCGTCAGGCCCATCTCGGCGGCAAACGCCACCACCACGCACTGGCTGCAGTTGTATCCTTTAAAAAAAGCTTCATAGGCTCTGTCTCCATATACAGACATGGATGGACGACCTCCTTCTCTACTTCGCATCTCTGTACCAGCATACCGCAATTTGCCCGATTTGAAAAGGGACAATTTGCATCTGCCGGTTTCTTTTTAAAATTTTTGTTAAAAAGGGAACGGGGGCTTGCACTTTGCCGGAAAGAGTGCTAAACTACACTTAGCAGTTTAAATAACAGAGTGCTAATACAAAATCAAAGCGAGGTCATGATTGTATGGCAATGCGTCAATTCAAGGCGGAGAGCAAAAAGCTGCTCGACCTGATGATCAACTCGATCTATACCAACCGGGAGATCTTCCTGCGGGAACTGATCTCCAACGCGTCGGACGCCTGCGACAAGCGTTATTTCAAGAGCCTGACGGATACTTCCATCGGCATCACGAAGGATGATCTGCACATCCATATCCAGCCGGATAAAGAGAACCGCACGCTGACCATCAGCGACAACGGCGTCGGCATGACGAAAGAGGAACTGGAAAAGAACCTCGGCACCATCGCGCGTTCCGGCTCGCTGGATTTCAAGACCGAGAACCAGAGCGACAACATCGACATCATCGGTCAGTTCGGCGTGGGCTTCTATTCCGCCTTTATGGTGGCGGGCAAAGTCACCGTCATCTCCCGCGCGCAAGGGGAAGATACGGCCTGGAAGTGGGAGTCCAAGGGCGTGGAAGGCTACACCCTGACCGAGACCGAGCGGGACGAAGTGGGTACCGACGTGATCCTGGTGCTCAAAGAGGATACCGACAACGAGAATTACAGCGAGTACCTGGACGAGTACACGCTGGCGGGCCTGGTGAAGAAATACAGCGACTATATCCGCTTCCCCATCACGATGTACCGCGAAAAGTCCCGCCAGAAGCCCAAGCCGGAGGATGCGGGCGACGATTACAAGCCTGAGTATGAGACCTACACCGAGTTGGAGACCCTGAACAGCATGGTCCCCATCTGGAAGAGGAACAAGAGCGAAGTCAAGGAAGAGGACTACAACGAGTTCTACAAGAGCAAGTTCATGGACTATTCCGACCCGCTGCGGGTCATCACCAGCCGCACCGAGGGTACGGCCACCTACACGGCGCTGCTCTTTATCCCCGGCCGCACGCCCTACGACTATTATACCAAAGAGTATGAGAAAGGTCTGGCGCTGTACGCTTCCGGCGTTATGATCATGGAGAAATGCGCCGACCTGCTGCCGGACTACTTCAGCTTTGTCAAAGGCGTGGTGGACAGCGAAGACCTGAGCCTGAACATCAGCCGCGAGACTCTGCAGAAAGACAGCCAGCTGCGCCTGATGCGCAACAGCCTGGAAAAGAAGATCAAGAACGAGCTGCACGCGATGCTGGTCAACGACCGTGAAAAGTACGAGACCTTCTGGAAAGCGTTCGGCCGCCAGATCAAGTTCGGCATCTATGGCGACTACGGTATGCACAAGGACCTGCTGGCCGACCTGCTGCTGTTCTTCTCGGCCAAGGAACAGAAATACGTCACACTGGACGAATACATCGAGAAGATGCCCGAAGGCCAGAAGTGCATTTACTACGCCGCCGGCGATGATACGGACCGCCTCGGCAAACTGCCCAACGCCCAGCTGGTACTGAGCAAAGGGTATGATCTGCTGCTGTGCACCGAAGATGTCGATGAATTCTGCCTGCAGATGATGCGGGACTATAAGGAAAAAGAGTTCAAGAACATCAACTCCGGCGACCTGGGCCTGGAGACCGAGGAAGAAAAGAAAGCCGCCGAGGAGACCGCCACCGAGAACAAGGATCTGTTCGAGGAGATCAAGAAGGCGCTGAACGGCAAGATCAAAGACGTGAAGGTCAACCCCACGCTGCAGGAGCACCCGGTCACACTCTCCAGCGAGGGCGGTATCTCGATGGAGATGGAAAAGATCCTGCGCAAGATGCCCAACGGCGAGGATGTGGAAAGCACCAAAGTGCTGGAACTGAACCCCGCGCACCCGGTATTCGCAGCCCTGAAGGCGGCCCATGAAGCCGGGGACACGGAAAAAGTCGGCCGGTATGCGGAACTGCTCTATGACCAGGCCCTGCTGATCGCCGGCCTGCCGCTGGAGGACCCCGTGGCCTATGCGCAGCTCGTCTGCGGCCTGATGAGTTAAACAGAATGATGAGGACGCCGGAAGGAACGCTTCCGGCGTTTTTTGTGTTGAAATGTGAAAAGAAACGAATCTTGCAAAAAAATATTTGAAAAGCAACAAGAAATGTGCTATTCTAAAGGAGATGACAAAAAAAGATTGTATGGCGGGAAAGAACGGCCCGCCAAAAGGGGAGTCCTATGGTTTCGGAATATACCTACTGCCCGCAGGATGACTTTTTTGTAGAGCGGATCGACCGGGATACGGGCTATGACATGCCCAGTTTCCATATCCATCATAAATTTGAGATCTATTACGAGATCGCGGGGACGCGCCGCTATTTTATCGAGGACTGCGCCTACATCGTAAATGCGGGCAGCGTGGTCCTGATCGGGGAAAACCAGATCCATAAGACGGCCTCCCTGGGGGATACGCCCTCCAGCCGCATCGTGCTGAATTTCAGCCGGGAATATCTGGAAAAAGTTACGGAATCTTTCCCGGAAGTGGATTTCTTTTCCTTCCTTACCGAGGAGCACAACCACCTTTTGTCCAGCATCACCGTCAAACAGCAGAATCATATCCAGAATATCCTGCAGCAGCTGCTTGTGCTGTACGCGGATCACTCCTGCGAGGGGGAAGCCATGCGTAAAATGGTGCTGGCCACGCTGCTGCTGGAACTCAAAGCCCTCTGCCGGGAACAGCGGGAACAAGGGGGCGAAAAAGGGCGTGTGAGCAACCATGTGGTCGATCAGATCCAGGCATACATCGCCCAGCATTATGCCGAAAAACTGACCCTGACCGACATTGCCAGGCGGTTTTATATCAGCCCCTATTACCTCAGCCGCCTGTTCAAAAAATCTACCAACCTCAGCCTGATCGAATACATCAACGGCGTGCGCATCAAGGCGGCGCAAAACCGTATCGAAAAGACGGGGGACAGTATCGCTGCGGTGGCGGAAAAAACGGGCTTCATGACCACGGCCCATTTCCGGCGCGTGTTCAAGGATGCGACAGGGCTCTCCCCCCAGCAGTACCGCCAGTACTATAAACGTGTCAACAAATAAGCAGACCGCCGGCCTTCTGTACAGAAGGCCGGCGGTCTGCTCGCTGCGGAAAACACGCTGTTCAGGCTTTGCCGTGACGGTTCAAAAAGGCGCGGTACTCCCGGAACCAACACTGGGGGCACAGGCTCTGGTACTCCACATTGTCCACGGTATCAATGGCGATCTGGGCGCCCTCAAAGACGAATTCACCGTTGACCTTGCGCCCGTTGCAGATGGCTTTGCGGCCGCAGGAACAGATGGTTTTCAATTCTTCGATGGTATGGGCCAGTTCCAGCAGCCGGGTGGAACCGGGGAAACCCCGCATCATGAAATCGGCGCGCAGCCCGTAGCAGATCACGGGAATGCCCAGGTCCACAGTGACCAGAAACAGCTGGTCGGCCTGCTCGCGGGTGAAAAACTGGCTTTCGTCGCACAGCACGCAGGCAGGCGCGCCGTGCGCGGCAGCGTCGGCTTCCACCAGCGAGACGATGTTCATTTCCGGCGTTACGAGCACGTCCACTTTGCAGCGAATCCCCAGGCGGGAAACGATGGAATCCTGCCCTTTGGTGTCCACGGCGGGCTTGAGGATCAGCACCCGCATGCCGCGCTCCTTGTAGTTGTATGCCACCTGCATCAAAGCGGTCGTCTTGCCGCTGTTCATTGCGCCGTAACGGAAATACAGTTTTGCCATGGGGGAAGGGCCCTCCTGTCATTCTTTGTTGCGCAGCCGGTAGCCGAGGCTCATCAGGCTGTCGCCCAGGTGGACGTTCTCCACCGTCAGTTCCGGGTACTCCACCGAAAGGTCGTAGTGGCTGAAATTCCATACTCCTTTGATGCCGTAGGTCACCAGGTCGCCCGCCAGATCGATGGCGCTCTGGCGCGGCACGCACAGGACCGCAACTTCCGGGTGGTGTTCGGCGCAAAAGGCAGCCAGGTCATGAAGGGGCAAAATCGGTACGCCGCACATCGTTTTCCCGAACAGGTCGGGGTTGATGTCGAACACGCCGATCAGCCGGTAGCCGTTGGTATCGCGGCTGATGAAACTGGAAACAGCGGAACCCAGATGTCCGGCGCCGATCAGGATGGTGGGCAGGCGTTCGCCGTCGCCGAAAAGCAGTTTGCCGATCTCGGCGCGCAACACATCGACTTTATAGCCGATCCCCTGCTGCCCGAAGCCGCCGAAACAGTTGAAATCCTGCCGTACCTGGCTGGCGGTGGTGCCCATCATGTGGGCAAGTTCGCTGGAAGAGATCTTGTCCCGCCCGTCGGCGGCCAGATTGGTAAGATAGCGGTAATATTTGGGCAGCCGTTTGATGACCGGCAGAGATACTTTGTTTTGTATTGCCATGGCAGCATACCTCGCAACAGGGAGTCGATCCCCGCGGCGGGGGTGGCTCCACCGCGGCGAATCACTGATTTATAAACATATTATAAATACTCTCCGCAGAGTTGTCAATTTTTTATCTAAGTTTTCTGCGGGCAAAAGGGAACATTTCTTGCGCTCTGCGGCAGGGCAAAAGACGCACGGCGGGGAGGAGGAATAAACAGTACGGCAGAAGGGCATACTCCAGGCAAAAAGTGCAGCAGAAGAAAAGGAGTGCCGGAATATGGAACCCTCGTCCAAAAAGAAAAAGGCAAAGGCGGCCTTCAACCCGACGGAAAGCGCCGAACTCAAACGGCTGGAACAGGATCTGATCACCGAAGAAGGGATCGTGGTCGCTACCAAAGGGCGGCATGCGATCCACTGTCTGACGGTGATCGGGACCATCGAAGGGCACACCCTGGCGCCCGACAGTCAGAAAACCACCAAGTACGAGCACGTGATCCCGCAGCTGGTAGACATTGAGGAAGATCCCGGGATCGAAGGGCTGCTGGTGATCCTCAACACAGTGGGCGGCGATGTGGAAGCGGGGTTGGCACTGGCGGAACTCATCGCGGGCGTCAGCAAGCCCAGCGCGACCCTGGTGCTGGGCGGCGGGCATTCCATCGGCATCCCGCTGGCGGTATCGGCACGGCGCAGCTTCATCGTGCCCACCGCTACCATGACCGTGCATCCGGTCCGCCACTCCGGCATGGTGCTGGGCGTGCCGCAGACCCTGCGCTATTTTGAGCAGATGCAGGAGCGCATCGTGGGATTTGTGGCCGGGCATTCCGGCATCACGGCCAAGCGCTTCACCACGCTGATGCACAACACCGGGGAACTGGTCATGGATATGGGGACGGTGCTGGCCGGGCCGCAGGCAGTGGAGGAAGGGCTGATCGACGAACTGGGCGGCTTGTCGGACGCGCTGCGGTATCTGTATCGTGAGATCGAGAAAAAGTCATGAGGGTCCTGCCTGTGAAATCGGGGCGGCAGCGGATTTTTCCATTTACAACCACTTCGGTTCGTGATAAAATAAAAACCGAATATCGGCTTGGCCCGAAAGGGCCATTTCTTTTTTATAGATTTGTGAGTGTAACAGAGGGGTACTGTCTATTATGGCGCGATCCAGTTCCGATCAGAACCGAAAAAGAAAAACAACTTCCAGCCGCAACGGCGCATCCCGCTCCCGCAGCGCGTCCGGCCGTGCGGCTTCCTCCCGCAGTAAAAACAATGCGTCCCGGCGCGCCAAACGGCGGGCGGAAACGCCCAACCTGCTTCCCAGCGTCCTGCTGGCAGGCCTGGGCCTGCTTTGCATCGCCATGGTGCTGGTGCCGGGCCAGAACATCTGGAAGGCGATGCGCGGCGGGTTCTTCGGCATCTTTGGTATTCTGACCTGCCTGGTAGGGCCGTTCCTGCTCTATCTGGCGTATCTGCTGGCGTCCGGGTACCGCGTATCGCTGTTCGCCGGGAAAGTGACGCTGATGGCTGTCCTCTGCGCCGGTGTGCCGGTGGTCTTTTCCAAGGTGTCCGTCAGCGGCGCCAGCCCCTGGGAAGTTGTCAAAATGCTCTATATGCGCGGCGAGACCGGTTTCTGGGAGGGCGGCGTGCTGGGGGCGCCCGTGGGGGCCACGCTGCTCGCTCTGTTTGGCCGGCCGGCTTCCAACTTTATCATGCTGTTGGTTTTTGTGCTGGGGTTGATGGTCTTTTTTGCCATCACACCGGTGGACGTGGTCCAGTTTCTGGACGGGCAGTACCGCAAGTTCAAAGAAGCCCGCGCGGAACGGGAAGCTTCTGTTGCAGCCTACGACACCCAGCTGTTTGGCGAAGAGCCGGAGGAAGAACCGCTGGAGAACCTGACCGGCACGCTGCCTGATGCCCGCCGCCCGCACCATCCGGCCTATGATGTGATCGCCGACACCGGCCGTATTCCCCAAAGCGGGGCACAGCCCTCTGCTGCGCCCGCGGCCTCCGCTGCCTCTGCCGCAGCGGCGGCGGGACGGCGCGGCGCGTCCAGAGCGTCCTTCGATGTGGACCTGGGGCCGGGGCCGGAAACACAGGCTCTCAAACAGGCGGTGGAGCACGATCCGCTGGAGCCGGTGACCATCGGACCCGGCGGGACCTTCGGTATGGACCCGCTTTCCCATCTGTCGGATCCTTCGCGTTCCCGCAGGCAACCGCCGGCCCCGGAACCGCAGCCGCAGGAGGACTTTGAACTCAAGCTGGAACCGCAGCAGGAGGAACCGCAGGCCACGGGGGACGAACTCGATTCCCTCATCAACCGCGCAGTCAGCGGCCATGCGCCTTATTATACGCCGCAGGAGGATCCTGCGGAGTACCAGCCGGAATCCCGGCAGGACTTTGCGGTGTCGCTGCAGCCCGAACCGCAGGCGGAATCTTTCGATACCCCGCTCACCCCGGTGGAATCCCAGCCTGCCGCGCCGGCACGCGGCGGCGCGATCCCCACGCTGAACGGCAGTTTTGATGTGGGCAGGGCGGCCGATGCCGCCTGGCAGTCCGGGCGGCCGCTCTCCGATCTGCTGGACGCGCCGCAGGCCCCGGCGGCACCCACCGGCACCGAACGTTCCTTCACGGTGCCCCGCGGCGGGGAGGCTGCCCGCCTGCAGGTCAGCACGGCGGTGGGCAACTCTGCCGCTGCGCTGCTCTACACACCGCCCTCGGCGGCCAAGGCGGCCGCACGGGTGGCGGAGGACGGGGAAGCCGAGCCGCCCAAGCCCTACTGCTACCCGTCGCTGAACCTGTTTAACGCCACCCGGCCCGAAGATGAAGCCGGGGCGGCGCGGGAAATGAAGAAAAACGCCGACACGCTGGTCAACACGCTGGAAAGTTTCGGCGTCAAGACGCATATCCTGGACATTTGCCGCGGCCCTTCGGTCACGCGGTATGAACTGCAGCCCCAGGCGGGCATCAAGGTCAGCCGCATCACCAGCCTGGCGGACGATATTGCGCTGAACCTGGCCACGGCGGGCGTGCGCATCGAGGCGCCGATCCCCGGCAAACCGGCGGTGGGCATCGAGGTCCCCAACAAGATCCGTTCGACCGTCAACATCCGCACGGTGTTCGAGTCCCAGAACTACATCAACATGCGCAGCCCGCTGACGATGGCGCTCGGCAAGGATATTGCCGGTACGGCCCAGGTGGCGGACCTGTGCAAAATGCCCCATCTGCTGATCGCCGGTTCCACCGGCAGCGGCAAGTCGGTGTGCGTGAACTCCATCATCATCAGTTTCCTGTTCCGTTCCGGGCCGGAGGATGTCAAACTTATCCTCATCGACCCCAAAGTCGTGGAACTGGCGGAATACAACGGCATCCCCCATCTGCTGATGCCGGTGGTCACGGAACCGCGCAAGGCCGCCGGTGCGCTGGGGGCCAGCGTGGCCGAGATGGAGCGCCGCTACAAGCTTTTTGCGGAAAACAATGTCCGCGAGATCAAAGCCTACAACAAGCTGGCCGCCCAGAAAGGCATGGAGCACCTGCCTTATATCGCGATCATCATCGACGAGTTGGCGGACCTGATGATGGTGGCGGGCAAGGAGGTGGAAGATTATATCTGCCGCATCGCACAGAAAGCGCGTGCGGCGGGCATCCACCTGATCGTGGCTACCCAGCGCCCCAGCGTGGACGTCATCACGGGCCTGATCAAAGCCAACATCCCCAGCCGCATCGCTTTTGCGGTGTCCAGCCAGATCGACTCCCGCACCATCCTGGATGCTTCCGGCGCCGAGAAACTGCTGGGCAACGGCGATATGCTGTTCCTGCCGGTGGGCGCGGCCAAGCCCGTGCGCGTGCAGGGCACCTATGTCACCGACGAGGAGATCGGCGCGGTGCTGAGCTTTATCAAGTCCACCTCCTCGGCGCAGTATGACGAGGAGATGATCGCCGAGATGGAACGCCGCGCCGTGGCCGAAAAGGGCAGCAAGAAAGGCGAGGACGAGGACGGAGGCGGTGCGCTGGACCCGATGTTCGAGCAGGCGGTGGAGTGCGTCATCGAAGCCGGGCAGGCGTCCACCAGCCTGCTGCAGCGCCGCTGCAAGCTGGGCTACGCCCGGGCCGCACGCATCATGGACCAGATGGAACAGGAAAAGATCATTGGACCTTACGAGGGGGCGAAGCCCCGCGCGGTGCTTGTCACCCAGGCCCAATGGCAGGAGCGGAAACTGAATGCCCAGTACGACGAAACGTAAATACAGAAAGCGCCGCCGCAGAAAAGGCCGGACGGCGCGGCGGGTCCTCACCCTGCTGGCGGCGCTGCTGCTGGCGGGCGCTGCCTTTGTGGTGGAGCACTGGGGCGGCCAAAGCGGGGTCCCCACCTGGTCGCAGCTCTATACGGCGCTGGGCGTGCCGATGGACGGCCCCGATGCCGAACTTCTTGCACAAAGCAGCACCACCGTGACGGTGCTGGACGTGGGGCAGGGGGACTCCGTGCTGATCGGCCAGGACGGGGAATACTGCCTGATCGACACCGGCACCGCCGATACCCGGGATACGCTGGTGCGCGACCTGCGGCTGGCCGGGGTGAAGGAACTGCGTTATCTGATCCTCACCCACCCGCATGCGGATCATACCGGCGGCGCCGGGGCGGTGTTGGAAGGGCTCTCGGTAGAGGAACTGGTGCTGCCGGTCTGGCGCGCCGGGGAGGGAGGCGAACCCGCCTGGCCCGACGGCATCCTGGATACGGCCGCCCGGGAGGGAACGCTGGTGACCGAGACCGCGGAGGGCGATGCCTTTACACTGGGGTCCGGCGCCATCCACATCCTGCAGGGCGGCAGCGACTGGATGCAGACGGCAGACGACGCCAACAACGGTTCCCTCTGCCTGCTGTTTGAAGCGGGCGGGTTCCGTTACCTGGGGACAGGCGATGCCGAAACGGAATCGGAACAGGCGCTGGTGGACCGCTACGGCAGCAACTTGCACGCGGTGCTGTACAAGGCGGGCCACCACGGATCGTCCACTTCCAGCAGCGAAGCGCTGCTCTCGGCGGTGCAGCCGCAGGCAGCGGCCATCAGCTGCGGGCTGGATAACGATTACGGACATCCACATCAGGAAACTTTGGCCCGCCTGCAGGCGGCAGGGGCGGAGGTCTACCGTACCGACACGATGGGGACCATCACCTTTACATACGAAAACGGCGCCCTGCAGGCGTCCGCTGCGGGCGGGCCGCAGCAGGCGGCGGCCTGACGGGGACAAGTAAACATGAGGGAGAGCGAAGATGACGATCACGGAACTGTTCAAGACAAAACGCTGTGTGTTTTCGGTGGAGTGCTTTCCGCCCAAACAGACCACCCAGCTGGAAAAACTGCAGGCAGCGCTGCGGGCGATGGGGCTCCTGCATCCCGACTTTATCAGCGTGACTTTCGGCGCAGGCGGCTCGGCGGGCGGTGTCTCCACTGTGGAAGTGGCGGATTTCATCCAGAAAGAGCTGGGAATACCGGCGCTTGCACACCTGATCTGCATGGGCAACGACGCGGCAAAGGCAGCGGCGATCCTCGAACAGCTGGAACAGGCGGGCGTACGCGACGTGCTGGCCCTGCGAGGCGACCGCAGCCCGTCCCGGCCGGAAAGCCCGGACTTTTCCCATGCCAGCAGCCTGATGGCTTTCATCAGGGCGCGCAAGCCCGGATTTTCCCTGCACGGCGCCTGCTACCCGGAAGGCCACCCCGAGGCGGGGACCCTGCGGGAAGATGTGGAGAATCTGCGCTATAAACAGGAAGCCGGGGCGGAACACCTGATCACCCAGCTTTTCTTTGACAATATGCATTTTTACCGTTTCCTCAATCTGGCCCGGCGCGCCGGGATCACGCTGCCGGTCTCGGCGGGCGTTATGCCCATTGTCAGGCGCAGCCAGATCGAACGCACGGTGGCGCTTTCTTCAGCCAGCCTGCCTTCGGAGTTTACCCGCATGATCTCCCGCTGGCAGGACGACCCGGCCGCCCTGTATGACGCGGGGATCGACTATGCGGTGCGGCAGCTGCGCGACCTGATCGAAGGCGGCGCGGACGGCGT
The DNA here is from genome assembly GCA_019116705.1 of Candidatus Gemmiger avistercoris. Classification (GTDB taxonomy): domain Bacteria; phylum Bacillota; class Clostridia; order Oscillospirales; family Ruminococcaceae; genus Gemmiger; species Gemmiger avistercoris. The sequence goes on along the minus strand of DXBF01000054.1, from coordinate 111,553 downwards.
GCACCTGTATGCCATGAACGACGCCGCCGTGCTGGAAAAAGTTTACGACGGCGTTCGGGATCTTCTGTAATGCTGCGGCCAAAACCGGCGGCCATCGACCGGGCGGCTGCCCTGCGTTATATGGGCGCTGCCGGCTGGCAGCCCGACGCCCCCACAGGGCGGCTGCTGGCTGAAGCTGAACGGCAGGTGTTGGAAGCCGCCGTGCCGCGGGCAGTCTGGCGGACGCTGCCGCGGGAGGCTTTCCTGCCGCCGGATGCAGGGCGGGACCTGGAACGGCATCTGGCCGGGTGCGGGCAGGTGCTGGCGCTGACGGCGACGCTGGGCGGCGAAGTAGACCGCTTGCTGCGCCGCTTTGAACTGACGGATATCGCACTGGCTGCGGCTGCCGACGCGCTGGCGTCCAGCCTGCTGGAACAGGTCTGCGACGCGCTGGAGGAAGAACTCCGCGCTGAACTGTGCAAAAAAGGGCTGTACCTGACCGGGCGGTTTGCGCCGGGGTACGGGGACTGCCCGCTGGAACTGAACGACGCGCTCTGCCTTGCGGTGGACAGCATACGCGGCTGCGGCGTGGCGGTGACGGCGCAGCACCTGCTGGCGCCCCGCAAAAGCACCACGGCCCTGCTGGGGGTGGCGGACCACCCGGTCACGGGAGCGCCGGCGGGTTGTGCGACCTGCCATCTGCGCGAAAATTGCAGCTTCCGCCAAAAGGGGATCACCTGCTTTTCACAAACCTGACGGGGAGAGGGAATACAAATGCCTGTACGGATGCAAGAGATTTTCGACCGCCGGCGCTTCGTCTTTCTGGACGGGGCCATGGGAACGCAGCTGCAAAAGCGCGGCCTGCACCCGGGGCAAAAACCGGAACTGGCGGCCCTGGAAATGCCGGATACGCTGACCGCCATCCATGCCGAGTATGCGGCGGCGGGAGCCGACCTTCTGCTGGCCAACACCTTCGGGGCCAACGCCCGCAAATTGTCGGGCTGCGGGCACAGCGTGGAGGAGGTGGTGGAAGCGTCCCTCGCCTGCGCGCGCAGGGGCGCGGGCGGCAGCGCCCTGGTGGGGCTGGACATCGGCCCGCTGGGCGAATTGCTGGCCCCGGCGGGAACGCTGCCCTTCGAGGACGCCTATGGGCTCTTCGCACAGGTCATCCGGGCCGGGGCGCGGGCCGGGGCGGATTTTGTGTTCCTGGAAACGATGACGGACCTGTACGAACTGAAAGCGGCCATCCTGGCAGCAAAAGAAAACAGTGAACTGCCGGTTTTTACCTCCATGAGTTTTGAGGCCAACGGCCGCACGTTCACCGGCTGCACAGTGGAAAGCTATGCCGTGACGGCGGCGGGCCTGGGGGCGGACGCCGTCGGTATCAACTGCTCCCTGGGCCCGGAGGAGATCCTGCCCATGGCGCGGCGCCTGTGCCGTTCGGTACCGGCTGCCCTGCCGGTGTTCGTCAAGCCCAACGCAGGGCTGCCCAACCCCGACGGCTCCTATGACCTGGAAGCCGGAACTTTTGCCCGCCAGATGCAGGCGTATGCGGCGACGGGCGTTTCGATGCTAGGCGGCTGCTGCGGTACTACGCCGGAGTATATCGCCAGGCTGCGGGAACTTTTTGCGCCGCTGTCCCCGGCGCAGAAGATCCCTCTGCGCCGCAGCTGCCTGTGCACGCCGGTGCGCTTTGTGGAAGTGGACGGCATCACGGTGGTGGGGGAACGCATCAACCCCACCGGCAAAAAGCGGCTGCAGCAGGCTCTGCGGGAGGGCGACAGCGCCTACCCCTGCGCCCAGGCGGTGGCCCAGGCGGAGGCGGGGGCCGAGATCCTGGACGTAAACGCCGGTTTGCCGGGCATCGACGAAGCCGCCGTGCTGGAACGGCTGGTGGGCGAACTGCAGGCTGTGACCGATCTTCCGCTGCAGCTGGACTCCTCCAACCCTGAAGCGCTGGCCCGTGCGCTGCGCGTTTACAACGGCAAACCCATCGTCAACTCGGTCAACGGCGAGCAAAAGACGCTGGACGCCGTCCTGCCGCTGTGCAAGAAGTATGGCGCAGCAGTAGTGGGGCTGACGCTGGATGAAAAAGGCATCCCCCAGACCGCCGGGCAGCGGGTGGAGATCGCCCGCAAGATCGTGGAGGCGGCCTGCGCTGCGGGCATTCCGAAAGAGGATATCTACATCGACTGCCTGACGCTGACGGCCAGCGCCCAGCAGGAGGGGGCCGCCCAGACGCTGGAGGCGCTGACCCGCTGCAAGCAGGAACTAGGTGTGCGCACGATCCTGGGGGTTTCCAACATCAGTTTCGGGCTGCCCTGCCGGGGGTATCTCAATACCACCTTCCTGACGATGGCGATGGCGGCGGGTTTGGATCTGGCGATCATGAACCCCAACACGCCCGAGATGATGGCGGCAGTGCGGGCCTACCGGGTGCTGACGGCCCGGGACCCCCAGAGCACGGCCTATGTGGAAGCCTACGCCAACGTACAGATCGAAAGCCGCCAGGTGGGCCGGGTGGAGAGCCGGACCCAGTCCGGCGCGCCGGGGGCGGGGGATGCGCTTGCGGAGGCGGTGCGCCGCGGCCTGAAAGAAGAAGCCCGCACGGCGGCCCGCGCAGCGTTGGCGGAACGGGACCCGCTGGAAGTGGTCAACACTTCGCTGATCCCGGCGCTGGACACGGTAGGGGACGGCTTTGAGAAAGGCACGATCTTCCTGCCGCAGCTGCTGCAGGCGGCGACGGCCGCGCAGGCAGCCTTCGAAGAAGTCAAGGAAAAGATCGCTGCCCGCGGGCAGCCTCAGACGATGGGCAAGGGCAAGATCGTGCTGGCTACCGTCAAGGGAGATGTGCACGACATCGGCAAGAACATCGTCCGCGTGATCCTGGAAAACTACGGCTACGACGTACTGGATCTGGGCCGGGACGTGCCGCCCGAACGCGTGGTGGAAGCCGTGCGCGCCACCGGGGCAAAGCTGGTGGGGCTGTCGGCCCTGATGACTACGACGGTGCCCAACATGAAGGCGACCATCGACGCGCTGCACGCCGCCGGGCTGCCCTGCCGGGTCTGGGTGGGCGGCGCTGTGCTCACGCCGCGCTATGCACAGGAGATCGGCGCGGATTTCTACTGCAAAGACGCCAAAGCCAGCGCCGATCTTGCCCGGCAGATGTTGGGGTGAACACCGGCCGAGGGCTTCTCTGGCGGCGGGAATAAGGAGAAGAAAATGGTGAAGAAGGCGCTGGTCTGCGTCAGTTTTGGCACAGGGGCGGAAAGCGGCAGGGCTGATCTGCAAGCGGTGGAAGCCGCTTTGCAGGCCGCTGCGCCGGACCGCCTTTTTACCCGTGCCTGCGCCAGTCCGGCAGTACGTGCAATATTGCGGGCCCGCGGCGTTGCATCTGTCGGACTGTCCGAGGCGCTGGAGGCGCTGGCGGCCCGCGGCGTGGAGGATGTGGCGGTTCAGCCGGCGTATCTGCTCTACGGCGGGGAATATGATAAAATCAGGGCGGAAACCGCCCGCTGGCAGGGCTGTTTTACCTGTCTGCGGCTGGGGGAACCGCTGCTGGCAGGGACGGAAGACCTGCAGCGGGTCGCGCAGGCGCTCGCAGAAGCGTGGCCGCCGGTTCCGGGGGAAGCGTTGATCCTGATGGGCCATGGCACGCCGCACTTTGCCGGGATGGCGTATGCGGCCCTGCAAAGCGCTTTTGCTTTACAGGGCTGCCGGGACGTGTTCGTGGTCGTCCCCCGGGGATGGCCGACGCTGGAAGCCATTCTGCCCGCGCTCCGGGCAGGCGGGTATGGCGCGGCGCATCTGGTACCGCTGCTGTTGACGGCGGGGGCGCATGCCTGCCGCGATATGGCGGGCGAGGCCCCCGGCAGCCTGAAGCGGCAGCTTCGGGCCGCCGGACTTTCCGTGCGCTGCACGCTGCAGGGGCTGGGAAGCCTGACGGCGATCCAGCGGCTGTATTGCGAAAAACTGGCGCGGCTCCTGGAGTGAACGGGCCGCGCTGTCGCCGTGCGATGCGGCGGACAGGAGGAAAACAATGGGCGACACAAAGCGTGGGTACCGGGCGGCCTGGCTTCTGGCGGGTCTGGCGCTGGCGGTAGTTTTGTCCGCAGCGGCGGGACTGTGCCTGGGCAGCCAGCCTTATACGCTGCCGCAGCTGGTGCAGGCTCTCCGCGCACAGGACCCGCAGGACACCGTATGGCGGGTCCTCGTTTATGTGCGTCTGCCCCGTGTGCTGGCGGGTATGGGTGCGGGGGCGGGGCTGGCTGCGGCAGGCGTGCTGCTGCAGGCGGTGCTCAACAACGCCATGGCCAGCCCCAATGTCATCGGCGTCAATGCGGGGGCGGGCTTTTTTGCCCTGCTGACCATGGTGGCCGTGCCGGCGGTGCCGGGGGCGGTGCAGTTTGCGTCCTTTCTGGGGGCGCTGGGGTGCGCCATGCTGGTTTACGCCCTTGCCTGGCGGGCCGGGCTTTCGCGTACCACCCTGGTGCTGGCCGGGCTGGCGGTCAGCGGTATGCTGACCGCAGGGATCAACACGCTGAAACTGCTCTGGCCGGAGATCGTGGCCAGTTCCCCCGGCTTCCTGACCGGCGGCCTGTCCGGTGTGACCCTGCCGATGCTGGCGGCGGCGTGCCCCTATCTGGCGGCGGGGCTGCTGCTGGCCCTGTTTCTGGCGGTGGACCTCAACGTCCTCTGCCTGGGGGAAGAAAGCGCCGCCGGGCTGGGGCTGCATGTCACCCGGACCCGCTTTATGGGGATCCTGGCGGCGGCCCTGCTGGCGGGGGCGGCGGTCAGCTTCGCGGGGCTTCTGAGTTTTGTGGGGCTGCTGGCGCCCCATATGGTCCGCCGCTTTGCGGGGGCCGACCATCGGGTGCTGGTCCCCGCGTCCGCACTGCTGGGGGCGGCCTTTGTGGTTGTCTGCGATATTGCAGCCCGCATGCTGTTTGCCCCCTTTGAACTGCCGGTGGGCATCCTGCTCTCTTTGATCGGCGGGCCGTTCTTTTTGCATCTCTTGCTGCATCGGAGAAGGAGACGTATCTATGTTTGAATTGCGCTCTGTTTCGGTGGGCTACGGGGAACGGGCAGTCCTGCAGGGGGTCAGTTTTGCCGCGCAGGCAGGCCGGATCACGGCGCTGGTAGGGCCGAACGGCTGCGGCAAAACGACGCTGCTCAAGGCGATGGCACGGCAGCTGCCGCTGCGGGAAGGCGAGGTGAGGCTGCGGGGCTGCCCGCTGCAAAGCTACACCCGCAGGGAGTTTGCCCGCACGACGGCGTTTATGCCGCAAGTCCGCGCGATCCCGGAGATCACGGTACGGGGGCTTGTCAGCCATGGAAGGTTCCCGTACCTGGGGCTCTCCCGCCAGATGACGGCCCGGGACCGCCGGGCTGTAGAGCAGGCGATGCAGGCTGCCGGGGTGGAGCGCTGGGCGCAGCGGGATCTGCGGGAACTTTCCGGCGGTGAACGGCAGCGCGTCTATCTGGCCATGGCGCTGGCCCAGGGCGGTGATGCCATCCTGCTGGACGAACCCACGACCTACCTAGATGTGGCCGCGCAGTTTGAATTGCTGGAGTTGCTGCGCACGCTGGCGGGGCAGGGGCGGGCCGTGATACTGGTGCTCCACGATCTGGCGCAGGCGCTGCAATACAGTGACGAGGTGGCGGTGCTGGCAGACGGGAGGCTGGCGGCCTTCGATACGCCTGAGCGCCTTTTCGCCAGCCGGATGCTCGACCGGGTATTTGGTGTGGAACTCCGCCGCGCGCCGGACGGAACGTATTACCTGCGCCGGGAGGAACCGCCAAAAACCGCCTCTTGCAATTCATGCGGCAATATTGTATAATACTTACTGCGGACAGGGCTGAATTGCGCTGTTTTGCATACAGATGTGGGCCCCGTGCGTGGGCGGCCTGTGAACCATGTCAGGCGGGGAACCGAGCAGCATTAAGCGGCGCTCGTCCAGTGCTGCGGCAAGCCTGCATCTGTATGCAAAGCGGCGCAGCCGCGTGCTCTGCCCGCTTTTTCTGGTTTTGTGGGGAGGTGTGACCATGTACCGCGCGTTGTACCGTAAATGGCGTCCGCAGCGTTTTGCCGACGTAGTGGGGCAGAAACCCATCGTCACAGCGCTGCAGAACCAGATCGCCGCCGGGCGCATCGGCCATGCCTATCTGTTCACCGGCACCCGCGGCACCGGCAAGACCACCTGTGCCAAGATCTTTGCCAAGGCGGTGAACTGCCTGGATCATACCAGCCCCGATCCCTGCTGCGAATGCGAGATCTGCAAGGGGATCGACAGCGGCGCGATCATGGACATCATCGAGATGGACGCGGCTTCCAACAACGGCGTGGACGACATCCGCGACCTGCGGGATGAAGTCGCCTATCTGCCGTCGGTCTGCCGCTACAAGGTATACATCATCGACGAGGTGCACATGCTCTCGATGCAGGCGTTCAATGCCCTGCTCAAGACGATGGAAGAACCGCCGGAGCATGTGATCTTCATCCTGGCCACCACCGAAGTCCAGAAAGTTCCCGTCACCATCCTCAGCCGATGCCAGCGGTACGACTTTGCGCGGATCACGGCCCGGGACATTGCCGACCGGCTGCTGTTCGTAGCCGGGCAGGAAAAGATCGAACTGGAATCGGATGCGGCCCGGCTGATCGGCCGTCTGGCAGACGGCGCCATGCGCGACGCACTCTCCATTCTGGATACCTGCGCCGGTGTGGACAACCACGTGGACGAAGCGCTGGTGCGGCGCATGGCGGGTGTGACCGACCGCACCTATCTTTTTGAGATCAGCGACGCCATTGCCGCACGGGACTCCGTCACGGCGCTGGAAAAGATCGCCGAACTGCGCCAGCAGAGTGTGGATATGCGCCGCCTCTGCATGGAACTGGCCGGACACTACCGTAACCTGATGCTCTGTGGCCTGCCGGGGGGCGCCGACCTGCTGACCGGCACCTCGCCGGAGGAGGAGGCGGCCTATCAGGCGCGCAAGGAATTCCCACAGGCGGAGGCGATCCGTGCCATCAATGCTTTCGGACAGGCGCTGGAAAAAATGGGCCGCGGCACCGATCAGCGCATTGAGTTGGAACTGGCGGTTTTTGCGCTGACGCAGCCACAGGCAGCGGCTCCCGCTGCGGCCGCCCAGCCGCAGCAGGCCCGGCCGGCGGCGCCGCAGCCTTTTGCGGCGGCGCCGGCAGCTTCCCCTCCGCCGGTGCAGGCGCGCACGGCGCCGCCCCCGACCGCGGCGCGACCCGTGCCGTCTGCGATCCCGCAGGAAGCGCCGCCCGTGCAAGAGGCGCGGCCGCTGGCGGAGGAAGTTCCGCCGCCGGACGAAGAGCCGGAATTTTTGCAGCCGGAACTCAGGCCGGCGCCGCAGGCGGCCCCGGCTCCCCAACCCGCCGCGCCGCCGCGCAAGGCGGCGCCCAAGGAGGAAGCCGGGGAACTGAGACCCTTCCCCCAGTGGGCGCTGGTATTGGCGGACCTGGAGGAAACGGACGCGATGCTGATCTCCTTTTTGCGGGGGACCCATGCCTACTATGACGGGAGGCGGGTGCTGTTTGAGTGCAGCGACGCCTTCCGCGACTACATCCGCAACAATGAGGATATCCGCAAAAAAATGAAGGAAGCCATCTACCGCACTACCCGCATCCGTTGCGGTATCGGCCCCTATAAGCCCCAGGAGGCGGAAGCCCGGGGAACGAAACAGCCGACCATCGACCAGACCCTGCAGAACATGCAGGCGCTGGGGGTAGATGTGGCGATCGAAGATCAATAAAAGTTGGAGGAACACATTTATGAAAGCAAGACTGCCCAAAGGCTACGGCCGCCCGGACCCCAATGCCATGATGCGCCAGGTCCAGAAAATGCAGGAGGAGATCCGCGCCAAGCAGGAGGAACTCGAAGCCAAGGAATACACCGGCACGGCCAGCGGCGAGATGGTCACTGTCACGATGACCGGCAAGCACGAGGTCACCGCAGTCAAAATCAAGCCGGAAGCGGTTGACCCCGACGATCTGGAAATGCTGGAGGATCTGATCGCGGCGGCGGTGAACAGCGCGGTCGCTGCGGTGGACAAGGAGTCCGAGGAAGAAATGGCCAAGATGACCGGCGGGCTGAACATTCCCGGTCTGGGCTGAGAGGGGTCGCCATGCCGCAGAATGTAGAGCCGCTGGAAAATCTGGTGGACCAGTTTGCACGGTTCCCGGGCATCGGCCGCAAGGGCGCCACGCGGATGGCCTATGAAGTCATGGCGATGCCGGACGCACAGGCGATGGAACTGGCAAAAGCCATCGAGCACGCCAAAAAGGACCTGCACCGCTGCCGCATCTGCCAGGACTATACGGCGGACGAAGTGTGCAGGATCTGTGCTTCGCCCAAACGGGACCGCAGCACCATCTGCGTGGTGGAAAGCCCGCGGGATATCAAGGCCATTGAGCGCACCCACGAATACAACGGGCTGTACCATGTACTGCACGGCCTGATCTCCCCGATGGACGGCGTGGGCGCCGAGCAGCTCTGCGTCAAGGAACTGCTGGCCCGCCTCAACGATACCGTCAAGGAAGTCATCATGGCGACGAGCCCGACGGTGGAGGGGGAGGCCACGGCCATGTACCTGGCCAAGCTGATCAAACCGTTGGGCGTGCGTACCACGCGGCTGGCCTACGGCCTGCCGGTAGGGTCCAGCCTGGAATACGCCGACGAGACGACGCTGTACCGCGCCATGCAGGGCCGCGGCGAATTGTGACAAACCGGTCTTGACTTTTTGGCGCGCCTGCGCTATAATCTAACCCCACTGCATGAAAAGGAGGTGTGCTTGTGGCAGAGGAAAAGTCTGGAAAAAAGATCATTGCCCAAAACCGCGAAGCACGCCATGAGTACTTTGTGATGGAGGCGCTGGAGACCGGCATCGAACTGGTGGGCACCGAAGTCAAAAGCCTGCGTGCCGGCGGGGCCAACCTCAAGGACGCCTGGGCGGATATCGACGACGGTGAACTGATCGTGAAGGGCATGCACATCAGCCCGTACGAGCAGGGGAACATCTTCAATAAGGACCCCCGCCGCCCTCGCCGCCTGCTGGCGCACAAGGCCGAGATCCGCCGCCTGGGCCAGCAGATCAAGCTGCAGGGGTATACGCTGATCCCGCTTTCGCTCTATTTCAAACATGGCCGCGTCAAGCTGGAACTGGGGCTCTGTAAAGGCAAAAAACTGTACGACAAACGCGCGACCGCTGCGGCGCGCGACGCCAAGCGCGACATCGACCGCGCATTGAAAACGCAGCGATAAAAGCTGTCTGCTTTTGCTTTCCCGGTGGGCATGGCCCACCGAATATGCGGGGCTGTAATGGTTTCGACGGGGAGAGAAAGGCGTGAGCAGCGGGCCGTGGCGGTGCACCACGATAAAAGCGCCAACTAAAATGAACTGACAACAATTATCCTGTTGCCGTCGCTGCCTGATTAGGCGCGACCGTCCTGCCCGCGTCAGTACCGCGCGGGCTCAGGGCGTCGATTAGGTACTGAACGTGCACGGGCTTAAGCTTTGCGGCCCGTCATGCATTTATGAAGCTACCAAAGCGTAGTGCGTGTGTATTCGCCCGCGCCGAGGGAATCCCAATAAATACACTGCGCCCGGAGATACTCTAACCGATTTCTTTTCGGACACGGGTTCGACTCCCGTCAGCTCCACCAAGTGCAACATGGTCGAACCCCATGATTTTAGACGTTGGAACGTCTATATTTTCATCGGGGTTACCATGCAGCAGATCGAGCACCACGCTTTCGAGCGTGGTGCTTTTGTCGTTTACGGGGTAGGATATGTTAAATTGCACAAAAGCGGAATCGTCGGTCAGATAGACGGCATGGATGAAGGTATCGACCAGGCGGTGCTTATCATCACCTGGGGGATATTGTGCCGGACTCTGCGGGCGGCGGTTTTTCCGCGAGGAGAAAACAGCCCTCAATATATTTTGGGGTTGGCAATGTTTTGGAAACGCTGTACGCTATAATAAAAGGCAGAGAACAGGGAGGAGGACGCCATGAACCAGGTACTGATCGTGGAGGATGAAAAAGCTATCGCGGACCTCATCGAAATGACGCTGGAACCCTTCGGCTATGTATGCAGCAAGGTGGGCAGCGGCGAGGAAGCCGCCGACCTGATCGAAAAGCGCGCGTTCGATCTGATTCTGCTGGATGTGATGCTGCCCGGCGTGGACGGGTTTGCTCTGATGGATTACATCACACCTACGGGAACGCCGGTGATCTTCCTCACGGCCCGAGCGTCGGTGGAAGACCGGGTGCGCGGCCTGCGCGCCGGGGCGTATGATTACATCGTCAAGCCTTTTGCGGCGGAGGAACTGCTGGCAAGGGTGGACGGCCTGATGCGCCACACCGGGCGGCGCAGGCAGACGATCCGGGTCTGGGGTATCGAGATCCAGCCCGAGAGCCGCACCGTCACCCGGGACGGGGCCGAGATCCGCCTGAAACCCAAGGAGTACGACCTGCTGATGGTGCTGGTCTACAACCGGGGCATCGCGCTGTACCGCGACGTACTGCTGGAACGTGTGTGGGGATTGGACTGTGATGTGATGCCCCGCACACTGGATATCCACATCAGCCGCCTGCGCAAAAAGCTGGGGTGGGGCAGCCAGCTGCGGGCGGTGCCCAAAATCGGCTATCTGCTGGAGGAGGAACCATGAAATTTTCCCAGAAAGTAGCGCTGGCGATCGTGCTGCCGGTCTGCCTGGTGCTTTCGGTGAGCGGGACCTGGTCAGTCCACCGAAGTTTCGTCCGGGAACTGGAGGTGGCGGCGCAGACCCACAGTGAAGCGCAGATGCAGCAGCGTTATACGCTGGAAGCCCTGCTGGCGGGCTCGGAAGACGACAGCATCGGAACGTTCCTTTCGCTGATGCAGCAGTATGAGGCGCAGGAACAGGCCTTGGGCAAGGGCCGGACCTGGTTCTCGGTACTGGGGGAACAGGGGACGGTACTGTATTCCACGATGCCATTTGCCATCCCCTATGCCAAACAGCAGGAGGCGGCCGCCGCCGGGGAGCACCAGGTGTTGTATCACGCCGACGGGGCGGATTCGTACCAGATCCTCTGCACCCGGATGTGAGGTGCGGAGCGTCCGCTTTGGCTGGTCAACGCCTATGACGCCGGGAACCAGTTTGCAGAACGCGACCGTCTGATCCGGCAAGACCTGTTCCGCGTGGGCGGCGTACTGCTGCTGGTGGGCGCGGCGGCCCTGATCGTGGCGCGGCTGCTGACCCAGCCGCTGCGCCAGCTGGAAACAGCGAGCCGGACGCTGTCCCGCGGGGACCTTACGGCACGGGTACAGATCCGAAGCCGGGACGAACTGGAACACCTGGGCAACACGTTCAATACCATGGCGGAAGCTGTGGAAAACCAGGTGCAGGCTTTGCGGGAGGAGAGCGCCCGGCAGAAACGGTTCGTGGCGGCTTTCAGCCATGAACTGAAAACGCCGATGACGGCCATTCTGGGCTATGCCAATCTGCTGCGCAGCGGGGAACAGGCCCCGGATAAGCGCCACCGCGCGGCCGGGTACATCTACCATGAATCGCAGCGTCTGGAGGAATTGAGCCGGGAACTGCTGCTCCTGTTCGGGCTGGAGCAGGGGGGCGTGGCCCTGCAGGATGTGAAACTGAGCGCAGTCTGGGGCGATGTGCGCCGCAGCTTGCCGGAACTGGAGCCACGGCTGCGGTGGGAGGGAAAAGATGCGGCGGTGCGCGCCGACCGCCCTCTGTTGACGGCTCTGCTGCGCAACCTGATCCTCAACGCGGCCCATGCCGACGAATCGGGCGGGACGATCCTGTTCTGGAACAAGGAAACAGCGGACGGAGTGCGCGTCGGCGTTACCGACGCCGGCACGGGCATCCCGCCGGAGGAACTGGAAAAACTGACGGAACCCTTCTACCGGGTGGACAAAAGCCGTTCCCGCATGAGCGGCGGCAACGGGCTGGGGCTTACCATCTGCGCGCAGATCGCGCAGGCCCACGGCGCCCGGCTGCAGATCGAAAGCGCAGCGGGGCAGGGCACAACGGTATGGATCACATTGAAGGAGGTGACGCCATGAGCAGGCAAACGGGAACGCGGCTGGTATTGCTTTTCTTGTCGGCGGTCTGCCTCTTGTCGCTTGGGCTGCCGTTCGTTTACCGCGCCGGGAGCGACGTCTGGCTGCAAAAGCGGGGCACCCTGCGCCCGGTGCAGGCAGACGCCCTCAGCGCCCAGGGGCAGGCGGTACCGCTCGCGTACGCTTTGTATCGCAACCGCTTTGCGCCGGCCACGGCCTTGGAAACATCGGCGGACGAACAGCAGGTGCAGCAGGAACTGCAGGAAAAGCTGGCCGCCCTGTCGGCGGCGGGCACGCTGCCGGAGCCGGTGACAAAGCGGGCGGGCTGGATCATGGCGCAGCAGCCTGCCGATACGACCCGCAAGCTGGAAAATGGCTTTGCCAGCGCCACCTGGCTGGTGCTGCCGGAAGAGGAGCAGACCGCGTACGCGGTGACGGCCTGCTGGCAGGAAAAGACAGACTGCGTCGTCTCCTGCACCGTTTCGGCAACACAGATCCCCACCGATCTGGCCCCGAATCTTGACGCTTACCGCAGTTACCTGGGGCTGGATGCCCTGACGGACTGGGAAGCGCTTCCGTCGGAGGAAGGCGCGCGCGCCTGGTCGCAGGCTGGGCAGCTGGCGCTTGCCTGCCGCTGGCGGGACGGCCAATTCACACTGGAAGCAAAGTCGCAGACGGAAAAGCCGTGGAACTCTTCGGCGGCAGAAACCTGACCGTGTCACACAGTCTTTGAAAAGAAAGGAGCATACCATGAAGCGGATCTTTGCCTTACTGGCGGTCTTAGGCTGCCTGACGGCGCTGTACGGCTGTGTGCCGGCCGCGCAGGAACCTTCCGCCGTTCCCGCGACGGCAGAAACAGCGCCTGCCGCCGACCCGGCCGCCGGGCTGCCGTTGTATCTGCCCAGCCTGGATACCGCCCGGGGAACTTACAACACAGGGCTGGCGGAAAAAGAGAACAGCGGATTGTATTTTCTGGACTATGCATCGGCGGAGAACCGCATATTGTGCAGTAAGCCGGGATGCAGCCATGACAGCGACGCCTGCGAGGGGCGCTTCCTTTCGGATGAGAGCGTGCGGGGCGTCTACGCCCTGCAGGACGGCGCCATCGTGTACGGGGTGAGCGAAGGAATAAACGGTCCCACCACGCTCTGGCTGGCAGAAAGCGACGGAAGCGAGCGGCGTGAACTGGCGTCGATCGATCGTCTGGGGCAGGTGCTCTGTGCCGATGCGGAAAATATCTATGTGGTCCAGTGGATGGAAGAGGTGGAACGCGGGTATTACGGCAGGGTGCTGCGTGTGTCGCTGGCGGACGGCGCCGTCACGCCGCAGGCGGAACTGCCCGAGGGACCTCCCCAGTATTTTTTGGGCGTCAGCGGGCGGGAAGTCCTGGCCTGGCAGATCCAGTGGGAGCAAATACCGCCGTTGAATATCCCGGAAGATACCACCGAGGAGGAAGCCCGGGTGCTGAACGACGCCTACGAGGAGGAACTGAGCAAGACGGAGGCCGAGCACCGCGTCTTTCTCTGGTCCCCGGACACCGGCGAACAGCGGGATGTGACTACCTGGACCTCCCACTATGGTTCCACGGGGCGGACGGTGCTGTGGGACGGCGGGCGTCTTTACTGGTGCAGCGACAACCGGCCCGACGATCTGCACTGGATGACGCCGGACGGCCAGACCGGGGAACTGGCGGTGGCCTGGCCGGAGGAGATCCTTCATTCGCAGGGGGAAACCATATTTTATCTGGAACGTATGCTGCCGGGGCGTTTGCTGCTGACGGTGTGGGGACCGTGGGGGATCGACCGTATCCAACGCTATGCGCTGGACCTGGAGAGCGGCGCTGTGCAGGAATGCCCGCTGGAATACGTCAGCAACGCTTCAGAACGCCCCATTATGATCATGGCCCAGGGGGAGGAGGAACTGGCGGTCGCTTTTGCCGAACAGCGGCAGCAGGTGGAATATATCGACGCGGACGGCGAACTGGCAACGACAGAAGCGGTCCACACGCGTACGGGGGTTATTTCGTTCGAAGACTTCCTGTCCGGAAACCCCGATTACCGTGAGATCACACAGGAAGACGGAAAAACCGAATAAGGCAAAACGCTTGTGGGTTTGCAGCAATAGCGCCCTTTGTACTGCAAGCCAGAGGGCGGCAGCTGGGCAGAGGGGGCCGCCCGCTGCGTTTCTATAGCGGCAGGGCCAAAGGGGCGTGCCCCGGAATGCTCTTGCCCCAGGGGAAAAAATCGGATATAATGCAGGTATGAAAATACTGTTGTTTTATCTGGTTTGTGTCAATCTGGTATCGTTCGGCCTGATGGCGGCGGACAAACGGCGGGCAAGGGCGCGCCGGTGGCGGATTTCGGAGCGCACGCTGTTTGCGGCGGCGCTGCTGGGCGGGAGCCTCGGCGCGATCGTTGGAATGTACCTTTTCCGCCACAAGACAAAGCACTGGTACTTTGTGGTGGGGATGCCGCTGATCCTGGCCGCTGAGATCCTGATTGGCGTCTGGCTGGCAGGAGGCAACTATGTGGCGGGGATTTTTTAAAAAGCGGAAGAAGCCGCTGCTTCAACCGCCGCCCGGGTTGGGCGAAAAGGACATTGCCACGCAGAGCAGCGTGTGCACGGGAGAGACGCTGATCGGTTTCCGGCAACCGCAGACCGGGCGGCTGCTGCAGGCTGTTGTGGTCCGCAGTGAAGCCGACCGCACGGCGTTTTACCGTGCGTACGGTTACGAACCGCCATGTCAGAATCCATAAAAGCACACGTCATACGGTTTGATATTTTATTAACTTTGTGAAATATCTTGCGGTTGCGTCAGGTTTCGCATATTTTTTGCGCAATCGGAAGGGCCGGGGCGCAGTTCCTTTGCAAAAGTCAAAATCAATGCTATAATGAGGCTGTCAACGCTATGCAGAGGGATTCTGCGCCAAAGATATGGAGGTAGTTGTCTTTATGTCCATTTTTGAAAAGTTTGAAGAAAAGCTGCGGGCTGAATCCAAGTCCATCGTTTTTACGGAAGGCACCGACGCACGTATTTTGTCTGCGGCCAGCCGTCTGCTGGCGGGCAAAACGCTGCGTGTGATCTTGCTGGGGGAGCCGGAAGCCGTCAGAAAAGCGGCCGCCGACGGGAACTTTGACATCACGGGTGCAGAGATCATTGACCCTGCTGCGTATGAGGGTTTTGATGAGATGGTCGCCAAGATGGTGGAACTGCGTAAGGGCAAGATGACCGAAGATCAGTGCCGTGCCGCATTGGCCAAGTCCAACTACTTCGGTACAATGCTTGTGAAAATGGGCAAGGCGGATTGCCTGCTGGGAGGCGCTACCTATTCCACGGCGGATACCGTCCGTCCGGCACTGCAGCTGATCAAGTGCAAACCCGGCATCAAGTCGGTGAGTTCCTGCTTTATTCTGATGCGCGGCGAGGAAAGCCTGGCGATGGGCGACTGCGCCATCAATATTGATCCCAGTGAGGACGAAGTGGTGGAGTGCACGGTGGAAACTGCCCGCACGGCACAGGTCTTCGGGATCGACCCCCGTGTGGCGCTGCTTTCCTACTCCACCAAGGGGTCCGGCAAGGGCGACAGCGTAGACAAAATGCGCAATGCCACGGAGCGCGTGAAGGAAGCGCATCCCGAGTTGAAGGTGGATGGTGAACTGCAGTTCGACGCGGCGGTCGCCCCGGAAGTGGGCCAGCTGAAAGCCCCCGGTTCTGCGGTGGCCGGTTACGCCAATACCTTTATTTTCCCGGATATCAATGCCGGCAACATCGGCTACAAGATCGCACAGCGCCTGGGCGGGTTTGAGGCTTACGGCCCCATCCTGCAGGGCCTGAACGCGCCGATCAACGACCTTTCTCGCGGCTGCAATGCCGAAGAGGTCTACAAGATGGCGCTGATCACCGCCGCTCTGATCTGAGTAGAAAAACAATAGCGCCCCCGCTGCGGCGGGGGCGCTGCTGCTTGTGGGATACAAGAAGCGGGAGGCCATCGGTGGTCTCCCGCTTTTAGCTTTTAGCTGTTTGAATAGCGCAGATGGTCAGGAGCCAGGGCGTTCAGTACCGGCAGCATGGCGGCGGCCTCCGCGCGGGCGGCTGCGGGATCCATCATCCGATAATTCCCGCATTCGGCGGCCGAAGCGCCGGGGATCTCGCCGTCGTAAGCGGCCATCCAGGCAAAAGCACTGCGCACCAGATCCAGTGCCTCGGCATCCGTAAGGCCGGTCGTCAGCAGATAGAACCCGGTCAGGCAGCCCATCGGCCCGACATAGACCACATGCTTGCCGTATTTGCTGTTGCGGGCAAACGTGGCGAACAGATGTTCGATCGTATGGGCGGCGGCAGGGGAGAGGTACTGCCCCTGGTTGGGGCGCTTCATGCGAATATCCCAAGTCAGGATCTCACCGTCGGCGCCATCCCGGCGCGAAAGATACATGCCGGGCATCAGCCGTGTGTGATCGACACAAAAACTTGCAATGCGTTCCATAGCGGCTGCCTCAGTCGGCCATGGCCTGTACCACGCCGCGCACGCAGTCTATGGAAACGGTCATGCCGTCTTTCAGCGTCCGGGTGGCATTGGTGGCACCGACGATGACCGCCTTGTCCAGCGTCAGGCCGACGATGGCGGAATGGCTGTTGGTGCCGGCTTCTTCGGCAATGATGCCGGCCGCCTCGCGCATGTAGGGCAACGCGTCGTTGGTGGTGAAGGGAACGACCAGGATCTGGCCGGGCTTGAATTTCTTGGCGGCTTCTGCAGTGTTGCGGCACACGCAGACTTCACCTTTGGCATTGTGCTGGCCGATGCCAACGCCGGCCAGCAGCGAATCACCGACCATATGGATCTTGATCATGTTGGTAGTGCCGGAAATACCGACCGGGACGCCGGCCGTAACGACTGCCAGATCGCCGGAATGGACAAGACCGGCCTTCTCGGCTGCGGCCACCGACATGCTGATGAGCTCGTCGGTGGAATTGGCGTAGTCCATCAGCAGCGGGGTGACGCCACGGTACACATTCATCTGGCGGCGGGTGCGCTCATCCAGCACACAGGCGATGACGGGCGTGTCCGGGCGGAAGCGGCTCAGCAGGCGGGCCGTTTCGCCGCTCTTGGAAGCGGAGATGATAGCGGAAGCGCCGATGTCGGCGGCAGTGGTGCAGGCTGCATGGCCGACCGCCGCGCTGATGGTCAGATGAGTGTCCAGGGAGCCGGTGTGGTGGACCAGCATGTCAAAATTGGAATCGGCTTCGGTCGTGATGGCGATGGTGGACATGGCCTTGAGCGCCTCCACGGGGTATTTGCCTGCAGCCGTTTCGCCGGAAAGCATGATGGCCCCGGTACCGTCATAGATGGCGTTGGCCACGTCGGTGATCTCGGCACGGGTGGGGCGCGGGTTGACGATCATGGAATCCAGCATCTGGGTGGCGGTGATGCAGATCTTGCCGGCGCGCATGGCGCGGTCGATCAGGTGCTTCTGGATCGCAGGGATCTCCGCAAAGTCGATCTCGACGCCCATATCGCCGCGGGCGACCATGATGCCGTCGGCGACCGTCAGGATCTCGTCGATGTTGTCGATGCCTTCCTGGTTTTCGATCTTGGCGATAATGCGCATCGTGCAGTTGTGCTCGTCCAGCAGGTGACGGATCTCCATGATGTCCTGCGCATTGCGGGTGAAGCTGGCGGAGATCAGGTCAAAGCCCTGTTCGATGCCGAACAGAATGTCGTTGCGGTCACGCTGGCTCATGTAGGGCATCGACAGATGAACGCCGGGTACGTTAACGCCTTTTTTGGTTTTGATGACGCCGTCGTTCTGCACGGTGCAGTGGATATCGGTGTCGGTGACCTCGTCGATCTTCAACTCGATCAGGCCGTCGTCCAGCATGATGCGGCCGCCGGGCTCCACGTCATGAGGCAGGTCTTTGTAAGTGACGGAACAGATCTCGTTGGTGCCTTCCACATTGCGGGTGGTCAGCGTAAAATGCTGGCCGGCGGTCAGGTTTTCGGTGCCGTTGGCAAACTCGCCCAGACGGATCTCGGGGCCCTTGGTATCCAGCATGGCCGGAACGGGCAGATCCATTTCAGCCGTCAGGGCACGCAGCGTATCCAGACGACCTTTGTGCTCCTTGTAGTCGCCATGGGAAAAGTTAAAGCGGGCAACATCCATGCCGTTTTCCAACAACTGGCGCAGAATGCCGGGGCGGTCCGTAGAAGGTCCCAGAGTACAAACGATCTTTGTTTTACGCATACACAAATGCCTCCATAGCTCACTTTCAAATCTTAACAATGTATGAAATCATTATACTACACTTTGCGGCAAATAGACAAGCCCTTTCGACCGGCTTTTACCTACATTTTACCCCTTTTTGCGACGGCGCGCGCGAGCCCGGCAATTTACCATTTTACTTTTGCAGGCGTTTCGGGTATAATGAAACACAAATGCAGCAGCCTTTTATTTTTTCAGACAGGAGAACATCGCACTATGGCAAAACGAGTCTTTTTGATCGTGCTGGACAGCTTCGGAATCGGCGCGGAGCCGGATGCCGAGCAGTTCGGGGATGCCGGCACCAATACCCTGGCGGCGATCGCGGCGCATCCCAATTTCAAAGGGCGGCATCTGGCCGAACTGGGCCTTTTCAACCTTGACGGCGTCACCTGCGGGCAGCCGGCGGCACAGCCGGTTGGCAGTTTTGCCCGACTGCGGGAAGCCAGTGCCGGGAAAGATACGACCATCGGCCACTGGGAGATCGCCGGGCTTTTGAGCGCGGAGCCGCTGCCCACTTTCCCGAACGGGTTTCCGCAGGAACTGCTGGATGCATTCACCGCCAGGACCGGCTATAAAGTGCTGTGCAACAAACCCTATTCCGGCACGGAAGTTATCCGCGACTACGGCGAAGAACATGCCCGCACCGGCGCGCTGATCGTTTATACATCCGCCGACAGCGTGTTCCAGATCGCTGCCAACGAAGCCATTGTGCCGGTGCCGAAACTGTATGAGATCTGTGAGCAGGCGCGGGAACTGCTGACGGGAAAATACGGCGTGGGCCGCGTCATCGCCCGCCCGTTTGTGGGCGACAGCCGGGAAAACTTTACCCGTACTTCCCGCCGGCATGACTACAGCCTGGTGCCTCCTCGCGACACGATGCTGGACGCTTTGCAGGCCGCGGGCAAAGCGACCATCGGCGTGGGCAAGATCCATGACATCTTTGCCGGCAAAGGCATTGGGGAGACCATCCGTACCAGCGGCAATACCGAGGGCCTCCAAGTGACGCTGGAACTGGCAGACCGTGATTTTGAGGGCCTGGCGTTCGTCAACCTGGTCGATTTTGACATGCTGTACGGCCATCGCCGCGATGTGGCCGGGTATGCGGCGGCTGCGGCGGAATTCAACGACTGGCTGCCCGCCTTCCGCGCCAGAATGCGTCCCGGCGATGTGCTGATGGTCACGGCCGATCACGGCTGCGATCCCAGTTACACAAAAACGACCGACCATACGCGGGAATATGTGCCGTTCCTGATCTGCGGGGAGGAGATCCGTCCGGGTGTCAACCTGCACACGCGTTACAGCTTTGCCACCATTGCAGACACCGTCTGCCGCTGTCTGGATGTCCCGTACTGCGCCGCGGGCTGCGGGGTGTATGATGAGATTCGCCGGTAAGATGGCGCTGACCCTTTTGTATTGTACGGCGGCGGCGCTGGTGGCATATTCCATCGGTCTGGCGCTGACCAGCAACTTCAATATGGGAAACCTGATGGTTTGGTTGCTGGCGGCGGCAGCCGTTGTGCTTGCCGTCTGGCACAAACCGCTTTTCCAATGGTTCCGGGGGCCTTTGCCGGGCCGTGTGACCGGCTGGGCACTGGTGATCCTGGCCATAGCGTATGCTTTGCTCATCGGGTTCGTGGCCGTCAGCGGTTACGCGAACCCGCCCACCGGGCGGGAGCAGGCGATCCTGGTGCTGGGGGCCGGGCTGCGGCGCGACCAGCCCAGCACGCTGCTTCGTTACCGGCTGGACAAGGCGTATAAGTACGCGGCGGCACACCCGGACATGCTGGTGGTGACCAGCGGCGGACAGGGGCGTGACGAATGGGTGCCGGAAGGTCAGGCCATGCGAGATTACCTGATCGCGAAAGGACTGGACCAGGAGCGCGTGATCGCGGAAAACCGCTCGACTTCCACCGAAGAAAACTTCCTGTTTTCGCTGGATCTGCTGAAAGAGCGCGGCATGAGCGAGGCCACCCCAATCGTCTATGTCTCCAACAGTTTTCACTGCTACCGGGCCGGGGAATATGCCCGGCGCGCGGGTTTTACAAACGTTACTTCGCTTCCGGCTTCCACGCCGTGGCGCAGCGTGCTGCCGTGCTATCTGCGGGAAGCGCTTGCACTTGCTTATTATTGGGTGTTCAAAACGTCAACCAGCGGCCCTATGCACGCGCTGGTGGGCTTTTTGGATCTGAATAAACGATTTTTCTATAAGTGAGAAAGTAGGAGGGAACTGCCATGCAGATCCGCTATTATAAGGAATACAGCCGGTATCTGAACCGGATGATGGAATTTAAGGTTTACGGCCACGCCGGACGGCCTGTCATCATTTTCCCCTGTCAGAGCGGCCGTTTCTACGATTGGGAGGACCACGGCATGTGCAATGCTGCGGCTCCATGGATCGACCGGGGCAAGCTGCAGATCTTTACAGCAGACAGCATCGACCCGGAAAGCTGGGACAACCACGGCCCGGAGCGCCCGCGGATCGAGATGCAGGAACGCTGGTACAACTATGTATGCGAAGAACTGACCCCCCGTGTGCGGGCGATCAACCGTGAGCAGGGGCCGGATCATGAAGGCCGCATCCTGGTGGGCGGCGCCAGTATGGGCGGCGGCCATGCGGTGAATTTTTACCTGCGCAGGCCGGATCTGTATAATGGGACCATCGCGCTGAGCGGCCTGTATTCCTCCCGGATGTTCTTTGGGGATTACATGGACGATCTGGTCTACCGCAATTCCCCCTGTGACTACATGCGGAATTTCCCGGACGATCACCCTTACAAGAAACTCTATGAGCAGGCGGACAAATTCATCCTGTGCTGTGGCCAGGGCGCCTGGGAGGGGGATCTGCTGGCGTCCACCAAAGAACTTCAGGGTATTTTGGAAAGCAAGGGGATCCATCCCATCGTGGATATCTGGGGCATGGACGTTTCCCACGACTGGCCCTGGTGGGAAAAGCAGTGGGTCTACTTCCTGCAAAAGATCCTCGGGAATCCGTAAGCGGCTGGCCCGGAAGGAATTACGGTATGGACTTTTGGCATGATACAGGGATGCAGAAGCGCTGGCGGCGCCGTTTTCTGGCGGCGGTGCTGGTCCTTTTGCTGCCTGCGATCGTATTGGCGTTCTATGCGCGGCCTTCGGCGGACGACTATGTCTATGCGGCGCGCACCCATGCGGTGGTGCAGCAGTATGGATTCGACCTGATGCGTCTGCTGCAGGCCGCGTGGGAGACCACCGTTTACTATTTCAACCACTGGCAGGGGCTGTATGTCTCCGGCTTTGTGCTGGCGCTGCAGCCCGGTATTTTCGGCAACCAGTGGTATGGCCTGACGTTTGTTTGCGTGCTGCTGCCGCTCTTCCTGTGCCTGTACGCCGGTGCGCGGCTGGTCGTGCGGCGGCTGGAACCGGCGCAGAAGTATCTGCCGCTGGCGCTGGCAGTCCTGCTGCTGTTCGCCTTCGTGCAGGGAATGCCGGCCCCGGTGGAGGGGCTGTACTGGTTCAACGGGGCAATGAATTACCAGCCCTATTTCGCGTTGGCTGTTCTGAACGCCTGCCTGGCTTTTGCGTTGGCGGACCCCGGGGAATGTGCGCGGCGCCGCCGCGTGGCGCTGGTAGTGGGCGGCATAGTGAGCAGCCTGTTCATCGGCGGCGGCCATCAGGTGGTGGGGGAACTGAACGTTCTCGTGCTGCTTTTGGCTGTGGTCCTATGCGCACGGCACAGGAATTTCTGGAACGTGCCTGCCTTCCTGGCGGCTGTGGCGGGGCTGGCCGTCAATGTCACCGCGCCGGGCACGCGGGTGCGGGCGGATGGTTTTGGCGGGGCCGGCTTTCTGGAGGCGGCCGTCAAAAGTTTTGTCCTGGCGGCGCTGGAATGGGTCCGCTGGTTGGATGTGCCGCTGCTGTGCCTGCTTTTGCTGCTGGCGCTGCCGCTGTGCCGCCTGGCCCGGAGCGCACGGGTGCCGGACCGTATGTTCCGCCGTCCCTGGCTGGGACTGGGGGGGACATTCCTTCTGATGTGGGCCATGATCTTCTTGCCGTCTTACACCATGGGCGGTATCGGCGCGGGGCGGCTCTTGAACGTGGTCTGGATGACCTTCGTGCTGGGGCTGGCCGTGACGGAATTTCTGTTCTTCGGCTGGGTGGAACGGGTCCGGGGGCATATGCTGAGAAATGCCGAACGCTTTTTGGAAAAGCATGGCCGCTATCTGCCGGGTCTGGCGCTGGCGATGCTGGTATGTATGGCGTGCATCGGCAGCCATACGGTCAAGGAAGGGCAGGACAACTACTTTGCCACCAGCCTGGAAGCCTGCTATGAACTTGCCAGCGGCGAAGCATCCCGCTTTGCCGTTGCGCTGGATGCGCGGGAGGCGGCCTTGTCCGACCCGTCGCAGCCGGATGTGGCGATCAGCCCGCTGGGCGCGGAAGAACGGCCCTGGCTGCTGTTTTACACCGATGTGTCGGTGGGGCCGGATCTGTGGGGGCTGACGCCTTACTACGGGAAGGATTCCGTTGTGGTGGTGGAACGGCGATAAAGGCGGTGTATCCGCAGGGGACGTGTCCGCAGGCGGAAGGACGTTTTCCAGCTGGCCGCCCATTGGATCATTCGCGCGGAGGAAAGGGAGTGCCTTGCTGTATTCGGCGCACCCTATGCGCAGTACTGCAAGCGGGTCCGGCGCTATTTTTGAACGGCCCGGAAGGCAAAAACGATGGATAAAGCCCCGGCGCGGTGCAATACATGCACCGCGCCGGGGCTTTGCCGTATCGTTCGGGTCAGGGGTCAGGCGCGCTCCTGCACGAAACGGATGAAGGCGTCCCGTTCGGCTTCGGTGCGCAGATTGACGGTATACATGCGGTCGCCCATGTCCAGGCGCAGGGCGGGGGGAAGAACGTCGCACATTTTCATACGAGTACCGTAGCGGGCCAGGATCGCTTCGTGGGAATGCCGGTAGGTGTGGCAGTCGCGGCGGGAAGCGTACACGCAGAAATACTTGGGGCCGTTCAGGTCCAGGTTCCGCACTTCATCATAGCAGACCATGTCGGCCCAAATCTGGTAACAGTCTACCGAGTTTGCATAGTTGATCATATCCGGCGTGTAACCGCCGGCCGGACGCATGTTGACTTCCAGCGCCACATAATCGCCCTTTTTGCCAAGGCCCGGTTTGTCGGCGTCCAGCCGGAAAAATTCACAATGGAAAAACCGGCTTTTGGCGCCGAAGGCTTTGATGGTGCGGAAGCCCACGTCTTTCAGCTTGGCGGGGACCTTTTTCTGCGTCCAGTAGGCGAGGTCACCCTGCCGGCTCACGATGTCCAGCAGGGGGGTGGGGAACACGTTGGACGTATAGAACAACGGTACACAGTGGGAGTCTGCCACGCCGTCAAAGCTGACGATGGTCCCGCTGATATATTCTTCCATGATATAGGGCACAGAAGGCGGTTCGGCGTAGAAGGCCCGCAGGTCGGTTTCGTCCCGCAGTTTGTAAGTGGCCTCGGCGCCGCAGCCGTTGTCCGGCTTGACGATAACCGGGTAACCGACCTCGCGGATGAAGTCCCGGGCGGCGTCCAGCGTGCTCACCATATGGTGACGGGCCACCGGCACGCCTGCAGCCCGGTACCCTTCTTTCATCCGGCTCTTGAACTTGATCCGCGCGATAAAGTCGTTCTGAGCGCCGGTGGTGATGTTGAAATCGGTCCGCAGCTGAGCGTCCATCTCAAGCCAGTATTCGTTGTTCGATTCCAGCCAGTCGATCTTTCCATAGTGAAAGGTGAAATAACCGACGGCACGCACCATTTCGTCGTAATTGCCCAAGTCGCCGACACGGTAATACTCCGTCAGGCAGTGCCTGAGTTCGGAAGGGATCTCTTCAAAAGGCGCGTCGCCGATCCCCAAAACGTTGACGCCGTTACGGTGCAGGCGGTCGCAGAAATTCCAGTAAGTCTTGGGAAAATGAGGGCTGACAAAAATGAAATTCATGGTGGTGGCGTTACTTCCTCTCTCACAAGGCGGACTCACACAAACTGATTCCGCACAGGGTCGTACGCATACCCGGCTTCCGCAAGAACCGCGCACAGGGCGGCTTTGTCGGCGCCTTCTTCTTCGCAGAAGGCGTCCAGGCTGGGGTCGCGGTCGCGCAGTTTGGTGTTTACATAGCTGAACAGAATGATCGGGTCGCGTGGCAGCATGCCGTCCTCCTTGTCATTTTCCATAAAAAGAGAAAATGCCGATCACGCGAGGTGACCGGCAATTTTTCTTTCCAATCAGACCGCGCGGGTAACTTTACCAGAGCGCAGGCAGCGGGTGCAGGCGTAGATATACTTCGGGGAACCGTCCACGATCGCCTTCACGCGCTTGACATTGGGGTTCCAGGTACGGTTGCTCCGACGATGGGAGTGGGAAACCTTGATACCGAACGTAACACCCTTGCCACAGCAAGAACATTTGGCCATAATTGCTTGCACCTCCTTTTCAATAGCTGTACTATTATAGCGAATTTTTTTCGGAATTGCAAGTCTTTTCCATAAAAAACTTGCGCTTTTTTTGTGAATACGCGCAGCGGGACAAAATCCGGGCAAAAGTGGCGTACAGTTCGGGCGTCAGGGCTTGTTTTGCGCCATTTTGTACGATATAATAAGATGAAATTCAAACAGGGTGGTGCATAGATTGAACGGCTTGTTGTCACCGTACCAGATCCTGCGGTATCTGCTGCGGGCGGTGGTCGTACTGGTGGCCATCCCTTTCCACGAGGCGGCCCATGCCCTGGTCAGTTCCTGGTTGGGGGACGATACGGCCAAACGGGCCGGGCGGCTTTCCCTGAACCCGATCCGCCATTTCGACCCGTTGGGGGCGCTGTGCATGCTGCTGGGCGGCGTCGGCTGGGCAAAGCCGGTGGGGATCGACCCGCGAAATTATAAGGACCCCAAGCTGGGCATGGCGATCTCTGCCGCCGCAGGCCCGCTGTCCAACCTGTTGCTGGCCTGGGGCTCGATGATCTTGTACAAGATCGTCCTTTACAGCGCGGCAGCGCAGCAGAGCCGCTTGATGGCGGTGCTGTCGCTGCTGCTGTATGATATGAT
Source organism: Candidatus Gemmiger avistercoris (assembly GCA_019116705.1). Lineage (GTDB taxonomy): Bacteria > Bacillota > Clostridia > Oscillospirales > Ruminococcaceae > Gemmiger > Gemmiger avistercoris. The sequence continues at coordinate 86,159 of DXBF01000054.1, read as the reverse complement.
CGTGATGAACCTGAGCCTGGCGGTTTTCAATCTGCTCCCGATCCCGCCGTTTGACGGCAGCCGCATCGCGCTGCTGTTTCTGCCCCGGCGGCTGTATTTCCAGGCGATGCGGTACGAACGGCAGATCATGCTGGCGGTGCTGCTGCTGGTATTCCTGGGCGCGCTGGACGCCCCCCTGTCCCTCCTCGTCGATCTGATGTGGGATCGTCTGGTAAAATGGACCGGGTTTGTAGAAATGTGGTGGAGGTAAATTTGCAGGAAACGCTGACGTTCAAACTGGAAGATTTCGAAGGCCCGCTGGACCTTCTGCTCTATCTGGTCGGCAAAAACAAGATGAACCTCTATGATGTGAACATCATGGAACTGATCGACCAGTATACGGCGGCGATCCATACGCTGCAAGAGGACCGGATGGAGGTCTCCAGTGAGTTTATCGATATGGCGGCGCATCTGGTCCAGATGAAAAGCGCGCTGCTGCTGCCCCGCAGCCCGGAGGCAGAGCGTATGAAGGCGGAACTGACCGGGCGCCTGATCGAATACAGCGCCTGTAAAGAGGTGGCTACCAGCCTGGGCAGCCGGGCGCGGGATCTGTACACGGCGGTGCGTGAACCCATGCCGCTGGTCGGCGCGGCTGAATATACCCGCCGCCATGATCCAAACCTTCTGGTACAGGCCTGGTTCGGCCTGATGGGGCGCAGTCTGCGCAAGCGCAGGCCTACGCAGGACCGTTTTGAGCCGCTGGTCACCGCGCCGTTCGTTTCGGTGGCGAGCAGGGTCTCCCACATGCTGCGGGGGCTTCTGCGGGGCAGCCTGAGCCGCATCGGCCAGCTGTTCAGCCGGGAGGAAAGCCGCAGCACCAATGTGGCGACTTTTTTGGCGCTGCTGGAACTGATCCGCGCGGGCCGGGTCCGCGTGGAGGATAACGGCACGCTGGATCTTGACCGCAGCCATCACAGAAGAAAGGAGGGCGCTGCCCGTGAATGAAGCGCAGCAGACCGGCGCGCTGGAAGCGATGCTTTTTGCCCATGCCGAGCCGGTGGAGACCGAGCGTCTGGCGGATGCCCTGCGCCTTTCCGCTCAGGATACGGAAGAACTGCTGCACGACCTGCAGCAGCGCTATGACGAGCAGGAGAGTGGTCTGACCATTCTGCATTTTGAGCCGGACCGCTGGCAGATGACGACGCGGCCCTACTACGGGGAAGTCGTCAAACGGGTCCTGGATACCCGCCGCAACGCGCCGCTCTCGCCCGCGGCGCTGGAAGTGCTGGCGGTGATCGCCTATAACCAGCCGGTTTCGCGCAGTTTTATCGAACAGGTGCGCGGGGTGGATTCTTCTTCCACCGTGACCAAACTGCTGGAAAAGGGCCTGATCGAAGAAGCCGGCCGGTTGGACCTGCCGGGGCGCCCGGTGGCCTTCCAGACCACCGATACGTTTCTGCGCGTGTTCGGGCTGGGCGGCTTAAAAGACCTGCCGCCGCTGCACGACGAAGTTGCGGAGGATGCGGCGGCCGGGGACGTGCAGGAAGCGCCCATGGCTGATGGGGAAGAGCGGGCCGAACAACTGGAATGGAAGTGAGCGGCGATGCCTGTAGTCTTGATGATCCTGAAGGTGTTGCTGGCCCTGTTGGCGGTCCTGCTTTTGCTGCTGGCGGCGGCACTGCTGCTTCCGCTGGGATTTGCAGTGGAATACCGCGCGGGCCGGTTCCGGCTGAAAGCGGTCTACGGCCCGTTGCGCCGTACCTTTTGGTCGTTTCACCTGAAAAGGCCCGCCGCCCCTGCGGGCGGCAGACCGCGGCCGGCGGCTTCCGGCCGAGCGTCACGCCCGGGATCTGCATCGCCGCCGCCGGATAGCGCTCCGGCTGCACCGGCGGCGGAGCCGGTCCCCGCCGAAGAGGAGGAGACGCCGCAGATCCCGGCCGGGGCGATCGGCCGTGTGGAACGGGTGCTTACGCTTCTGGAGGACGACCCGCAGGCGCTTTTGCACTGCGCATGGGAACATATGCGCTGGCTGGACCGTCATTCCTTTTTTAAGGTCCGGGTGCGGCATTTGAACGTGTTCTGGACGGTCACCTGTGAAGATGCGTCCCGGACCGCCATTGCCTATGGCGCGGCGCTTTCGGCGTTGAATACCGCTTTGGCTGCGGTACAGCAGATGCTCCACCTGCAGAGCGACCGCCTGTGCCTGGAACCGGATTTTACCGGGCAGCGGCGGAAAGAACGCGAGATCAGTTTTACGGTGTCCGCCTGTGCGGCGCTGATGTTCCATCTGCTGTACCGCATCTGGAAAGATCCGCTGCTACAGCCTGCGCCTCGGGAGAGTACCGTTTGATTTTGATAACATTTGGGAGGAGTTATTATGGCAGAACATCCGATTGAAGGGCTGATGGGCGTTACCATCGACAAGATCCGCGAAATGGTGGATACCAGCACGATCATCGGGGACCCGATCCATGTGGATGCGGCCACCACCATCATCCCGGTGTCCCGCGTTACGTTCGGCTTTGCTTCGGGCGGTTCCGATGTGGCGCCGAAAGCGGAAAAGCAGATGTTCGGCGGCGGCACAGGGGCTGGCGTTTCGGTCACGCCGGTGGCGTTTCTTGTCATTTCCGGCGGGAACGTCCGCACGGTGCAGCTGATCGAGAAGGTCACTGCGGTGGACAACGCCATCGCGGCGCTGCCGGAACTGATCGAAAAGATCACGGCCAGCCTGAAGCGGGACAAGCCCGGGGAAGGCGAGCCGGAAGCATAAGGAGTACACATGGCAGAACAACGGATTCAGAAAGTACTGGCCGATCAGGGGATCTGTTCCCGCCGGGAGGCGGAGCGCCTGATCGCGGCCGGCAAGGTAAAAGTGAACGGGCACCCGGTGGGCCTGGGGGACAAGATGGACCCCGACTACGACAAAGTCTCCATCGACGGGAAAAACGTCCGCATTGTACGTAAGCGGCAGTATACCTATATCATGCTGCACAAGCCCCGCGGATATCTGACCACCCGCTCCGACGACCGCGGGCGCAAGACGGTCATGGACCTGGTGGCGGATGTGCCGGCCATGCTGCGCCCGGTAGGCCGCCTCGACAAAGACAGCGAAGGCCTGCTGCTGATGACCGACGATGGTGCGTTCATCAACCTGCTGACCCATCCCTCGGGTGGGGTAGGCAAGCTGTACCGCGTCACCGTGAACCCCCGGGCCACTGAAGAACAGATCGTGCAGATGGCGTCCGGCGTGGTACTGGATGACGGCGTCCGCACACAGCCCTGTGTGATCCATGTGCTATCGGACGAACCCGGGCGGACGGTGCTGGAGATCACCCTGCACGAAGGGCGCAACCGGCAGATCCGCCGTATGTGTTCGGCGGTGGGGCTGCAGGTGGTGCGGCTGAAACGCAGCGCCGAAGGCCCTGTGAAGCTGGGCATGCTGCAGCCGGGCGAGTACCGGGAACTGAAAAGGTCCGAGGTCAGCGCGTTGCGCAATGCTGCACAGAAAAATGCCCGCCCGGCGCCTGCCCGCCCGCAGCCGGCCGGCCGCCGTCCGGGACCGATCCGGCAGGGTGGGGAAGAGTGACAAAAACAATGCGGGAAAACCACCCGGAAATCCACAACTTTCTACTTGTGAAAGCTTGGACAAAGTAGTATAATTGTGCCAAATGATATATTTTCATAAACATTTTTACAAAAAACAGTCAGTCTTATACCATTAGGAGGTCGCTGTATGGCAGCAAACAAACCCGGCAAGGCAGAGATCCTTGCAGCCTTTTTCGATGACGGCAGTTCCATGCCGCTGTACACGGAGGGCGCCGTCAGCGCGGCATACGGCTGCGCGAACGGGCAGAGCGTCTACGCCGTATATGAAAACGGCGAACCCGTCACGGTGCAGGACATTGAACGGAAGATCCATGTGCTGGAAATGGCCGCACAGACCGGTGCGCCCGTTGTGACGTTCTACAACGCTTCCGGCGCCAAACTGGACGGCGGTCTTGAACTGCTCAAGGCCACTTCGGCGCTGACGGCGCAGATCGCCCGTGTCTCCGGCGTTGTGCCGCAGATCGCGGTGGTCACCGGCACCTGCGCGGGCACCAGTGCCATCCATGCGGCGGCGGCGGATGTCTGCATTATGGCGGAGGACGCGGAACTGTTTTTGAACGCGCCGTTTACCGCGCAGGACAGCGTGAGCGGCGCCGGTTCGGCGGCCTTTGCCGCCAAGGCCGGCGTGGCGGCTGTGGTTGCAGCCGACGCGGTGCAGGCGGCCAAGCGCGCCGCAGGCGTTGTGGCGCTGCTGCCTGCAAACAACCTGGCAGGGCCGGTTCTGTTCGACTTCGAACCCTCCGGCAAAACGCTGAATGTGGCAAAATATACGGCCGCGGGTGCGGTGGAAGCGCTGGCTGATACCGGCAGCGCAGTGGAACTGTACAGCGGTTACGGCAAGCACATCGTTACAGCGCTGGCAACCATCAACGGCAGTGCGGTGGGCATTGTTGCGACGGAGAAAGCGGCGCTGTGCCATAAGTGCACGGCCAAGGCGGCCCGTTTCGTCCGCCTGTGCGATGCATACAGCATCCCCGTCGTGACGGTCGTGAACAGCGAAGGCTTTGTAAAGAGCGAAGGCGATGACCAGGCGGGCGGCATCCGTCAGGCGGCCCGCATGGCGGGCGTTTACGCGGAGGCCACCACGGTCAAGGTTGCAGTGCTGGCCGGTGAGGCGGTAGGGCCGGTTTATACCGTCTTTGGCGCCTGCGCAGACTGGCGCGTTGCGGTCAAGGGCTGCACCATTGCCCCGCTTGCCCCGGAGACGGCGGTGAGCGTCCTGTACAAGGATGAGATCTATGCCTCGGATAACATTGCCGATGCGACCAGGGAAAAGGCGGCGGCTTATGCCAGGGAGGTCTGCGGCGCGGAAGCGGCAGCCTGCAGCGGCGCGGCGGATACAGTCGCCGATGCGGCCGGTGTGCGCGGCGCGGTGGCGCAGGCGCTGGATATGCTGGCCAGCAAGCGCGCAGTCCGTCTGGCCAAGAAGCATGGCAATATCACGCTGTGAGCCTGGGCGCACAGCGAATCTCATGTTCTGACTTTTTAAGGAGGATCTTCCTATGAAAAACCTGATCGTTACTGTCAATGGTGTCGCTTACAACGTTACCGTGGAAGAGGGCGTGGCCTCTGCTGCGGCTCCTGCTGCACCCGCTGCGCCTGCCGCGGCGGCTGCCCCTGCCCCGGCTCCTGCGGCAGCGCCCGCCCCGGCACCCGCTGCCGAACCGGCGGCTCCTGCCGGGACCGCCGGCGCGGTGGCCGTCAATGCGCCGATGCCGGGCAATATCCTGGATGTGCGCGTCAAGCCGGGCGATTCCGTCAAGGCCGGCGATACGCTGCTGATCCTCGAGGCCATGAAGATGGAAAACGAGATCAGCGCCCCGCAGGACGGCACCGTCGCCAGCGTGGACGTCCGCAAGGGCGATGTGGTGGATTCCGGCACGCTGCTGTGCACCATGAACTGATTGAATAAATAGCGAGGTGAAAGACATTGGCTAAGAAACCGATCCAAATTACCGAGGTCGTTCTGCGCGACGCGCACCAGTCGCTGCTTGCCACCCGCATGACGATGGACGAAATGTGCCCGATCCTGCCAGAGATGGACAAGATCCCGTACTTCTCGGTGGAATGCTGGGGCGGCGCGACCTTTGACTCCTGCATCCGCTTTTTGGACGAGGACCCGTGGGAGCGCCTGCGCATCCTGCGCAAAGAACTGCCGCACCAGAAGCTGCAGATGCTGTTCCGCGGCCAGAACATGCTGGGGTACCGCCCCTATGCCGACGACGCGGTCGAGTACTTCGTACAGAAATCCGTGGCCAACGGCATCGACTTGATCCGCATTTTTGACGCGCTGAATGACCCGCGCAACCTGCAGACGGCCATCCAGGCGGCCAACAAGGAAGGCGCGCACGTCCAGGCGTGCATCAGCTACACCCTGAGCCCGGTGCACAACAACGAGTACTTTGCACAGTACGCAAAGACGCTGGAAGAGATGGGCGCCGACTCCATCTGCATCAAGGACATGGCGGGCCTGCTCAAGCCGTACACCTGCTATGACCTGGTCAAAGAGCTGAAATCCACCGTCAGCATCCCGGTGGACATTCACAGCCATTACACTGCCGGTCTGGCTTCCATGTCCATCCTCAAGGGCATCGAGGCGGGCGCCGACATCGTGGACACCGCCATGAGCCCGCTGGCGCTGGGTACTTCCCACATGCCTACCGAGAGTCTGGTCGCCGCCCTGCAGGGCACCGACTACGATACGGGCCTCGATTTGAACCAGCTCAACGTTGTGCGCGCCTATTTCGCCAAACTGCGCGAAAAGTACATCGCCAACGGCCAGATCAGCCCCAAGTCCCTGGGCGTCGACGCCAACACGTTGCTGTACCAGGTGCCGGGCGGCATGTTCTCCAACATGCTCAAGCAGCTGAAAGACGCCGGGCAGGAGGACAAGCTGGACGAAGTGCTGGCGGAGATCCCCCGTGTGCGCGAGGACGCGGGGTATCCGCCGCTGGTCACCCCCACCAGCCAGATCGTGGGCACTCAGGCTGTGTTCAACGTGATCCTGGGCGAGCGCTACAAGATGGTCACGAAGGAATTCAAGGGCCTGGTCCATGGCGACTACGGCAAGACCCCGGCCCCCATCAAGAAAGAGTTCAGCGACTTCATCTTGAAGGGCGAAGAACCCATCACCTGCCGTTTTGCCGATACGCTGGAGCCTGAGATGGATAAACTGAAGGAAGAAGCCTCCAAGTACGCCATTCAGGAAGAGGATGTGCTGACCTACGCCATGTTCCCGCAGGTCGCGCCCAAATTCTTTGAAAAGCGCAACGCCCGGCTGCAGGGCGTGGATGCGCTCCATGCCGATTACGAGAAGAAATCTCACCCGGTCTAATGTTTGCAGGCCGCTCCCGCCGCTGGCGGGGGCGGCTTTTTGTGTCTGTGCGGTGAAAAAGCGCCGGAAATCGGAGAAAGAAGCCCTTTTTTCTTGCATCCGGCCCGTAAAAATAGTACAATATACAATATATGTTTTTCGGCAAGGAACGTGTGAGGTGCAGGATATGGTTTTAAGCATGACGGGCTATGGCCGCGCGGGGGCGCTGCTGCACGGGCGGGATATCAAAGTGGAGCTGCGCAGCGTCAATGCGCGCTTTTTTGAGTATTCCTCCCGTCTGCCGCGCTCCTGCATGTTTCTGGAGGATAAACTCAAGCAGCTGGTGGCTTCCCGGGTCAGCCGCGGCAAAGTGGAACTGACCCTCACTGTGCAGGCTGTCACGGCGGCAGATACCGTTGTCACGGTGAACTGGCCGTTGGCGCAGGGGTACCGGGCGGCACTGAACGCTCTGGCAGAGCGGATGGATCTGAAAAACGATATGACGGCGGGGATGCTGGCGCGTTTCCCCGATGTGCTGGCCCAGACCGCCGCGCCGGCGGATGAAACGGAACTGTGGCAGGATGTGCAGTCGGTGGCACAGCAGGCGCTGGACGCCTTTGTGGCCATGCGCGCCCGGGAAGGCGGCAAACTCAAAGCAGACGTGTCGGGGCGGCTGGAGACCATTGAGAAACTGGTGGGCGAGATCGAAAAGGACAGCGCGGGCCGGGTCCGGGCATACACGGAAAAGCTTTATGCCCGCCTGCAGGAACTGCTCGGGGATCGCAGCATCGACGAGTCGCGGCTGATCACCGAAGCGGCGATCTTTGCGGATAAGACGGCGATCGACGAGGAGACTGTGCGCCTGCACAGCCATGTGGCCCAGTACCGGGATATTTTGGAGATGGCAGAGCCCATAGGCCGTAAGCTGGATTTTCTGACACAGGAACTCAACCGGGAGTCCAATACCATCGGTTCCAAATGCCAGGATGTGGCCATCACCCGGCTGGTGGTGGAACTCAAGTCCGAGATCGAGAAGATCCGGGAACAGATCCAGAACATCGAGTAAGGGGCAGCCATGAAACTTATCAACATTGGCTTCGGCAATATGGTGAACGCGGACCGTGTGATCGCCATCATCAGCCCGGATTCGGCGCCCATCAAACGTCTGATCCAGGACGCGCGGGAAAAGGGCGCGCTGATCGACGCCTCCTACGGGCGGCGGACGCAGGCGGTTTTGATTATGGACTCCGACCATGTGATCCTGTCCGGCATCCCGCTGGACAGCGTGACAGGGCGGTTTGCGCAGGAAGAAAAGGAAGAATAAAGGGGTATAGGAATCATGAAAGGTGAAAAGTATCTGTTCGTTGTATCGGGGCCGTCGGGCACGGGGAAGGACACCGTGGTGGCCAACCTGCTGAAAAAACACCCGGAGATCCAGCACACGGTCTCAGCCACGACCCGTCCGCCCCGGGAAGGGGAGAAAGACGGGATCAACTACCACTTTATGACCAGGACGGACTTTGAAAAGCATCTGGCCGAGGATCAGATCGTGGAACACACTCAGTACTGCGGCAACTATTACGGGACGCTGCGCAGCGAGATCGAGGGCCGCATGGCGCTGGGGATCCCCGTCATTCTCGTCATCGAGGTGGAGGGAGCAGGCAATATCAAGCGGATGTACCCCGGCGCGACGACGATCTTCGTGCTGCCGCCGGATATGGAAGAACTGGAACGCCGCCTGCGCAACCGCGGCACAGAGAACGAAGAAACGATCCAGCGCCGGCTCAAGCGCGCCGAGACAGAGATCGCCAATTCGGTGGACTATGACGAGCATGTGGTCAACGTGCAGGTGGAGACTTGCGCCGACAGCCTGTATTCCATCATTCAGTTCCGGCTGAAACACGGGAAGGACGAATGACCCGGCAAATCGCGCAGGTCGCGGTAGACAACGCGACTATACACTTCGATAAATGCTATTCCTACCGCATCCCGCCGCCGATGCAGGGGCGGGTCTGGCCCGGCAGCCTGGTGCTGGTGCCCTTTGGGCGGGGCGACAAGCCCCGCATGGCCGTGGTGCTGGCAGTGCAGGAAGAAACGCAGGAGAATGCTTCCCCCCGGCTGAAATCTCTGTGGGATGCAGCCCCCGAACAGGCACGGCTGACGCCGGATCTGATGGAACTGGTGCGGTTCCTCAAAGAGCGGACTTTCTGTACCTGGTTCGAGGCGGTCCGGGCGGTGATCCCCTATGGGGCGCAGTACCGCTGCACGCTCGAAAACGGCCGCCCGGTGATGCAGAACTGCCTGAACCGCACGACGGAGCGGGTCTATACCCTGGCGGGGGAACTGCCTGCCAAACCAAAACCCGGCCCCCGTCAGCTGGCGGCAGTGGAAGCCCTGCGTCAAGGCCCGCTGACGGCCCGCCAGCTGGAAGAACGGGGGATCTCCAAGCCCACGCTGGATACCTTGTGCCGCAAGGGCGTTTTGCAGGAGGGCCGGCAGGATCGAATGCTGGACCTCTTTGCAAGCATTCCCTTTGACCCGCAGCCCATCACCCTGGCGGGGGAGCAGCAGCATGCCCTGGAAGCACTGCTGCCGGATCTGGAAGATGACCGCCCGCATGCCGCGCTGCTGCACGGGGTTACCGGCAGCGGCAAGACCATGGTGTTCCTCAAGCTGATCGAGCGGACGCTGGAACTTGGCCGCAAGGCGTTGGTGCTGGTGCCGGAGATCAGCCTGACCCCCCAGATGATCCACCGTCTGAAATCCACCTTCGGCAGCCGCCTGGCGGTGCAGCATTCGGCGCTGAACAACACCGAGCGCCTGCTGCAATGGCGGATGATCCAGCAGGGCAACGCCGATATCGTGGTGGGCACGCGCAGCGCTATCTTTGCGCCGCTGCAAAACCTGGGCCTGATCATTCTGGACGAAGAACAGGAGCACACCTACCAGAGCGAATCCGCCCCACGGTATGACGCCCACGACGTGGCCAAAAAGCGCGCCGCGATCGAAAACGCCCTGCTGGTCTTTGCCTCTGCCACCCCGCGCACCGAGACCTACCACGCGGCGGCGAACGGAAAGTACAAACTGGTCACACTGAAACAGCGTTATGGGGAGCGACCGCTGCCGAAAGTGGATTTTATCGACATGCGCGCTGAACTGGCGGCGGGTAACCCGCGGGAAGTCAGCGCCCGCATGGCGCAGGAACTGCAGAAGAACCTGGATAACGGGGAACAGAGCATCCTGCTGCTGAACCGGCGGGGCTACCACACGGTGGGTATGTGTACGGTTTGCGGCCACGTGCTCAACTGCCCCAACTGCAGCGTGCCGCTGGTCTACCACAAACCCCAGCAGGCGCTGATGTGCCACCATTGTGGGCACACGGTACAGCCGCTGCCCCAGACCTGCCCGGAATGCGGCGGCAAGCTCCGTTACAGCGGCTTCGGCACCCAGCGGGTGGAAGAGGAACTGGCCGAACTTCTGCCGCAGGCGCGGGTCCTGCGCATGGACCAGGACTCCACCGGGCAGAAAAACGCCCATGAGAAGATGCTGGCTGAATTTGGCCGGCACGACTATGACATCCTGCTGGGCACCCAGATGGTGGCCAAGGGCCTGGATTTTGAGAAGGTCACGCTGGTGGGCGTTTTGGGCATTGATTCGCTGCTGTTCGGGCAGGGGTTCCGCGCCTATGAAAACGTGTTCAGTCTGGTGACCCAGGTCATCGGGCGGGGCGGCCGGGCAGAACTGCCGGGGCGAGCGCTGATCCAGACCACTGTGCCGGGGCACCCGGTGCTGCAGCTGGCGGCCGCGCAGGATTACGAGGCGTTCTACCGGGAAGAGATCGCCTTTCGCAAATTCGGCCTGTATCCGCCTTTCTGCGCTTTCTGTGTGGCCGGTTTTGTAGGCGCGCAGGAGGGCGCGGTGGCGTTGGCGGCGCATCGTTTCGGCACACTGCTGGCGGAGCGCGCCGCCCGGCGCCCCCATATACCGATGCGCCTGTTGGGCCCCGCCCCCATGAACATCAGCATGCTGAACGGAAAATACCGTTACAAACTCACCATCAAATGCCGCAACGACGCCGCTTTCCGCGCGCTGCTGCGGGAAACGCTGGAAGCCTACGCGCAGGAAAAACTGCCGCAAAAGGCTTCGGTGGTTCTGGATTTCAATTCCGACGGGGATCTGTGACCGGCCGCCCGACCGCTAAGAGCGCTGGCAAGGTTTTCCTGATGCATTGCTGAAAAGGGGGAGTTGCTGCATGGGATTCAAGATCGTACGCATAGCGGCGTTGGTCGGGTTGGTAATTTCGCTGTTTTTTACGGTGGACAGCGGCTTGAATCTCCTGGGTTCGCTTGTATCTGAGATGAATCCTGACGGTATCGGGATCAACAGCGTGCTGCACAGCCTGTTCGGTATATGGGATTCTGTGCACACCCGCGCGGATTTCTATGCCTGTTTTGCCGCCGCCGCTTGGGTCAGCTTTGGCTTTTTTGTTGCCAATGCCGTGTTGGCGGCCGCCGACTGGCTGCACCGGGATTAAATGGCTTCACGCAATAGCGGCATCCCCGGCGTAAATTTGCTTGTTTGTTTTTCTATTTCACGATTTAAATGGAGGTAACACATCATGGCTCTTCGCACCATCGTTCAGGACGGCGACCCGATCCTGAAAAAAGTCTGCCGCCCGGTGACCAAATTTGACGAGAAACTGGGCATCCTGCTGGATGACATGAAAGAAACGCTGCTGGCCGCCAACGGCCTGGGCCTGGCGGGCCCCCAGGTGGGCATGATGCGCCGCCTGTTCATCTGCCTGGATGAGCGGGATATGCCGGAAGAAGTCCCCGCCAACTATGAGTACAAGTTCATCGAGTTTATCAACCCCGAAATCCTGGAACTGAGCGACGAAAAGGTGGAACTGTACGAAGGATGCCTTTCTTTCCCGGGGCATAACGGGGCTATCGCCCGCTCCAAGCACGTCAAGGTCAAAGCGCAGGACCGCCATGGCGAATGGTTTGAGATGGAAGCGGACGATATGCTGGCCCGCTGCATCCAGCACGAGAACAACCACCTGGACGGCATCACCATCATGGATCTGGCGACCCGCTTCTATGAGGATGACTACCCCGAGGAAAACGAGGATTGATCGATGCGCATTTTGTTCATGGGAACCCCGGACATCGCGGCGGAAAGCCTGGCCGCGCTCATCGAAGCGGGGCACGAGATCTGCGCGGTATTCACCCGGCGCGATAAGCCGGTGGGCCGCAAGCAGATCCTGACGGAGCCGCCGGTCAAGCAGCTGGCCCGCCAGCACGGCATCCCGGTGTACCAGCCCCGTACCCTGCGGGACGGGGCCTCGGACGATCTGATCCGCGGGCTGGCGCCGCAGATCATCGTGGTAGTGGCCTACGGCTGCATCATCCCGCCGCAGCTGCTGCATGCAGCGCCTTACGGCTGCATCAACCTGCATGTCTCGTTGCTGCCGAAATACCGCGGCTCGGCGCCCATCCAGTGGGCGGTCCTCAATGGCGATGTGCAGACCGGCGTATCCATCATGCAGCTGGACGAAGGGCTGGATACCGGGGATGTCCTGATGGTGGAGCCGGTGGAGATCGGCCCCGAGGAAACCAGCGGGCAACTGTTCGACCGGGTCAGTGCGGTAGGGGCCAAAACGCTGGTCACCGCGCTGGAAAAACTGCAAGCGGGGCAGCTTGTCCCTGCCCCGCAGGACGGCGCGCAGGCAACGCTGGCGCCGCCCCTCAACAAGGAAATGGCGCGGTTCGACTTCACGGAGGATGCGGTCCACATCCACAACTGGGTGCGCGGTATGAACCCGTGGCCGATGGCCTGGTTCATGCAGGACGGCAAACGCATCAAAGTGCAGGCGTGCCGTACGGCGGAAAACCCCGGCGGCGCCGCGCCCGGCACCGTGCTGGCCCTGAAGCCGCTGACCATCGCGGCGGGGAACGGCGCTGTGGAACTGCTGACGGTCACGCCGGAAGGCGGTAAGCCCATGGAGGGCACCGCCTGGGCCGCGGGGCGCCGCATGAAAGCGGGGGATACCCTGTGACGCCGCGCCGTCTGGCAGTCAAGGCGCTGATGCACCAGGAGCAGGCCGGTTATGCCAACCTGGTGCTGGATGCGGAACTGAAAAAATGCGTGCCGCCGCCGGATGCACGGGACGCGGCTTTTGCGGCACGGATCTTTTACACCGTGCTGGAGTATCTGCCGTTGCTGGATCACCTGTTGGACCGTTTCAGCAAAAAGCCGGTCCACAGACTGGACCCGCCGGTGCGCGCGATCCTGCGGGCTGGACTGGCGCAGGCGCGCTATATGCAGGTGCCGTTGCCTGCGGCAGTCAATGAGTCGGTCCGTCTGACCAAGGCTATGGGCAAGACCAGCGCCGCCGGCATGGTGAATGCAGTGCTGCGGCGCGCAGCGCAGGAACAGGTGCAGGAAGGGGATTTTCCTGACCCGATGGAACGGCTGGCTACATTTCATTGTTTATCCCGTCAAGTGGCGCAGCTGCTGTACACCCAGTACGGGCAGGAAGCGTTTGCATTGGCGGCTTCTTTTCGGTCCCGTCCGGCCACGGCGATCCGGGTCAATACGCTGCGGACGGCCGATGACACGCTGGCACAGGCCCTCCAGGCCGAGGGACATCGTGTTTTGCCCGGTCCCTGGCCCCATGCGCTGCTGGTGGACTTTCGGGGCTCCCCGGCCGCAGGCGCCGCTTTCGCCCGCGGGGAGTACCACGTGCAGGGGCTGGCCAGCCAGTTTGCCGCGCTGTGCCTGCAGGCGCGGCCCGGGCAGAGGGTGCTGGACCTTTGCGCTGCGCCGGGGGGCAAAAGCCTTACGCTGGCACAGCAGATGGAAAACACCGGCGAACTGGTCAGTGGGGAAGTGGTGCCGGGGCGTGTGGCGCTGATCGAGAAGGCGTTCGCGCGGTGCGGTGTGACCTGTGCCCGGGCGGTGCAGAACGATGCGGCTGTCCGTTTTGACTGGGGAAAATTCGACCGCGTCCTCTGTGATGTGCCCTGCTCGGGCTTGGGCGTCATTGCCAAAAAACCGGATATTCGCTACAAAGATTTGGATGGAATGGAGAATTTGTGCGCTGTTCAACGTAAAATTTTGCAAAATGGCGCGGATTCTCTTGCTGAATCGGGCCGTTTGGTGTATTCTACCTGTACAGTCAATCATCAGGAGAATCAGGCGCAGGTCCAGTGGTTCCTGCGCCAGAACCCGCAGTTCCGCCTTGTCCCGCCGCCCGTCACGGTGCCGGGAATGGAGACGGGAGAGTACGGGACGATCCTGCTGCCCCATAAAACGGGAACGGACGGCTTTTTTGTAGCCGTTTTGGAAAAACTTTTGACATAATTTTGGATTAGACTATAGATTGGGAAAGGAGAGGCCGGGATGGACGGCAAGGCAAAAATCTGTCTGTCGGATCTGACGCTGGAAAGGTTGACGGCATATATCGTCGGGCTGGGCCAGCCGAAATTCCGTGCCAGGCAGATCTTCAAATGGCTGCATCAGAAGCTGGTCACGGACTTTTCCCAGATGACGGACCAGCCCAGGGCGTTCCTGGAGGCGTTGCAGGCGCAATGCACCATTGCGGCGCCAACGATCCGCCGCAGGCAGCAGTCCAGGGACGGCACGGTCAAATACCTGCTGCAGCTTGCCGACGGCAACTGTATTGAGACGGTGCTGATGCGGTATAAATATGGCAACACCGTCTGTGTTTCCACCCAGGTCGGCTGTGCGATGGGGTGCCGTTTCTGCGCTTCCACTCAGGCAGGCCGGGTGCGGGACCTGACCCCCGGGGAGATCGCGGCGGAGATCTATGCCGCACAGAAGGATTCGGGGGAGCGGGTGTCCCACATCGTGCTCATGGGCATCGGGGAACCGCTTCACAACTTTGACAATGTGATGGACTTCCTTGAGATCATCTCCTGTCCCGAAGGGCTCAACATAGGCATGCGGAATATCAGCCTGTCCACCTGCGGGCTGGTGCCCAAGATCGACGCGCTGGCCCAAAAGCATCTGCAGCTGACCCTTTCGGTCTCGCTGCACGCGCCGGATAACGCGACCCGCTCCGGCATGATGCCTGTCAACGACGCCTATCCGCTGGAGGAATTGATCCCGGCCTGCCGCCGCTACCAGAAGGAGACCGGGCGGCGGATCAGTTTTGAGTATTCGATGGTGCGGGGCGTGAACGACAGTTCCGCCATGGCGCAGAAGCTGGCGCACCTGATCGAAGGCATGGGGGCCCATGTCAACCTGATCCCCATCAACCCGGTGGATGGCAGCCCTTACTCGGCTACCGACGAGGCCAATGTGCGCCGCTTCCAGCATGAACTGGAACGTCTGGGCGTCAATGCCACGGTGCGCCGCCGCCTGGGCACCGACATCAGCGCGGCCTGCGGCCAGCTGCGGCGCGAGGACGCACAGGCGGCAACATGAGTGTTTGGCCGGGAAATGAGTAACCAACGAAAGGAACGTCCTGAATGAAGATCGCTGCGATCACTGACATCGGGAGCTGCCGCCAGGAAAATCAGGATAACTACTGTGCGCAGCAGATGGCAGGCGGTACAGCCTGGGGCATCGTCTGCGATGGGATGGGCGGCGTGAACGGGGGCCGTATGGCGGCCCGCATCGCCACCGATACCATGCAGAAATACTTTGCCCGGCAGATCCGCCTTCTGCAGCCGGGCGGGGAAAAGAGTTTTCTCATGCGCGGGTTCGATGTGACGAACCGCGCCGTGTATGACAAAGCTACTTCCGACCCGGAAATGCTGGGCATGGGCACCACCGGGGTGTGCGCCTATGTGGGAAGCGGGCTTGCGCATATCGTGCACGCGGGCGATTCCCGCGCTTACCTGTACCATGAAGGCGGGCTGCGGCAGATCACGCGTGATCATTCCATGGTCCAGCAACTGGTGGACAGCGGCCAGATCACCCGGGAGCAGGCGACCCTCCACCCGCAGAAGAACCTGATCACCCGGGCGCTCGGGGTGGCGGCCAATATCGTGCCGGAATACAACCGCTGTGAGGTGGAAGCGGGGGATATCCTGCTTTTGTGCACCGACGGCCTGACCAATATGGTACAGGATGCAGAGATCGCGCGGATCCTGCAGGAAGTCCCTTTCTTTGATGCGACCCGCATTCTTGTGGACCGTGCGCTGCAGGCGGGCGGCCAGGACAATATCACCGTTTTGCTTATGGGCGTGGAGATAACGGAGGTCAACAATGGATAATTTGATTGGAAGGCGGCTCGATGGCCGTTATTTGATTCAAAGCCTCGTCGGCGTCGGCGGCATGGCCAACGTGTACCGCGGTGTGGACGAAAAGAACGGCAACGCCATCGCCGTCAAAGTGCTCAAGGAAGAATTTCTCGACAATGAGGAACTGGTCCGCCGCTTCAAAAACGAGTCCAAGGCGATCTCCATCCTGGATCACCCCAACATCGTCAAGGTGTATGACGTGTCGGTGACCGACCGGCTGCAGTATATCGTGATGGAGTATGTGGACGGCATCACCCTGAAAGAATACCTGAAGCAGCGCGGCGGCGCACTGACCTGGAAGGAAACGGTGCATTTTGCCACCCAGGTCCTGCGCGCGCTGCAGCATGCCCATTCCAAGGGGATCATCCACCGCGATGTAAAGCCGCAGAACATTATGCTGCTGGCAGACGGTTCCATCAAGATGATGGACTTCGGCATCGCCCGTTTCTCCCGGGCGCAGAGCCAGACGGTCAGCGACAAGGCCATCGGTTCGGTGCATTACATCAGCCCGGAACAGGCCAAGGGCGACAGGACCGACGCGCGCACCGACATCTATTCGGTCGGCGTGATGCTGTATGAGATGCTCTCCGGCCGCCTGCCGTTCGACGGCGACGGTGCGGTATCCATTGCGATCATGCAGATCTCGGACAAGGCCAAGCCTCTTGCACAGGTGGCGCCGAATGTACCCCAGGGACTCTGCCAGATCACCGAAAAGGCGATGGAAAAAGACCCGGACAAGCGTTATCAGAGCGCTAAAGAAATGCTGGAAGCGATCGAGGAATTTAAACGCAACCCTTCGATCCGGTTTGAATACGAGTACAGAAATATGCAGGATAACCCGCAAAAGAACATCAACCGCGTTGTCAACAACGCAAAGCCCGGGCCGAAGAGCGGCAGCATCCGCACGGGCGGGGCCCGCCGCGCCGGAACGTCCAACCCGGGCCGCAGCAAGGGGAAAAAAGCTGCGGCAGCCGCAGAAAAGAAGCCTTTCTCGGTCCTGCCGATCTTTTTCGGGATGGCGGTCGCTTTCGTGATCGGCGCCGCGATCCTTGTCTACCTGATCTTCACCAATTCCAGCAACCTGCTGTTCTCGAACCGGGATGACGTCACCATCATCAATTTTGTAGACACGACGCTGGATGAGTTTCGCGCCTCGGAATACAATACGCTGCTGGACTTACAGGTGATCGAGGAATACAATTCTTCCTATCCGGCAGGGACCATCATCCGCCAGAACCCCAAGGCGGGGCGCACGGTGAAGGAAGGCCAGAAAATCACGCTGACCGTGAGCCTGGGTACGCAGTATGTCACGGTTCCCGAAACCAAGAACATGGTGGCGGAGGATGCCGAACAGACGTTGAAGGATATGGGGCTGAACGTACTGCAAAAGCCCATGCAGGACAACACCGTGGCCAGCGGCTCGGTGATTTATTCCAGTCCGGCCGCCGGTGAAACGGTCGAAGGCGGTTCTACCGTGATTTTATACACCAGCCGCGCCGTAGCCCAGTCGACCGTTATGGTGCCCAGCCTGACGGGCAAGACCATTGAGGATGCGCGCAACGATGTGCGCGATTTGAACGTTTCCATCCGCACTGTGGATCAGGCCAGTTCCGAGCCTGCGGGCACGGTGCTGAGCCAGAGTCCGGCCGCCGGGTCGGAGGTGCGCATCAGCGCCGTCATCACGCTGGTGGTTTCTACCGGCGTGCCCGAAACGCCGGTCGAGACCCCGACGCCCGACACCGGGGACGGACAGATCCAGGAGAGCTGGTGGTGGAGCAGCGACGGCAGCCACCAGATCCACCAGCTGCCCGACGGCTCGATGTGGAACGAGAGCGGCGCGCGCTGCGACGCGGAAGGCAACCCGATCTGATATGAGCGAAACGAAGGGTTATATCACGAAGGGCATCGGCGGATTTTACTACGTCCGCACGCCGGACGGCGTCGTGGAGTGCAAAGCCCGCGGCATCTTCCGCAAACGGGGCATCACCCCGGTGGCGGGGGATAATGTGCAGCTTTCCGCAGACGGCACGGTCATAGAAGAGATCCTGCCGCGCAAAAACGTTTTTATCCGCCCGCCGGTGGCCAATCTGGATGTTTTATTCATTGTAGCCAGCACGACGCAGCCGGTCCCCAGTACGCTGGTGCTGGATGAATTGGCGGCGGCGGCGGTCTACAAGGGCGTGCAGCCGGTGCTGGTCGTTACCAAAGCGGACCTGGCAGCTGCGGACCAGCTGCAGCAGGCCTACGCGGGCAGCGGTATCCCGCTGATCCGGCTGCATTACCCCACGGGGGAGGGGCTGGCGGAGATCCGGCGTTATATCAAGGGGCATCTGTGCGCGTTCTGCGGTAATTCCGGCGTGGGCAAGTCCACGCTGCTGAACGCCCTGGCCCCCGATCTCAAGCGGGAGACCGGCAGGATCAGCCAGAAATTGGGACGTGGCCGGCATACCACCCGCGAAGTGGAGATTTTTGAGATCTGCGGCGGCCGTCTGGCCGATACGCCGGGCTTTGCCAGCCTGGAAGCGCAGAAACTCTGCCGCATCCCCAAAGAAGAACTGGAAACGACCTTCCCGGAATTTGCCCCCTGCATCCCGCAGTGCCGCTTTACGGGCTGTTCCCACCGCAGCGAACCGGGCTGCGCCGTGCGGGAAGCCGTGGAACAGGGTAAGATCAGCCGTTCCCGTTATGCCAGCTACCTGGCTATGTACGAGGAGGCCAGCGCCCGGAAAGCGTGGGAAAAATGAAACGCGCAGTGTTGTTGTCGGCGGTGCCGGTAGGGCCGGAAATGGCCGCTTATCTGCAGCCGGGGGATTTTATCGTGGCCTGTGATGCGGGGTACCGCAACGCAGCGGCGCTCGGCGTGCGCCCCGACCTGATCGTGGGCGATTTTGATTCCGCCCCGCAGCCCCGCACGGAGGGGGACACCATTGTGCTGCCCCATGTCAAGGACGATACCGATACCCAGTACGCCGCCCGCTGGCTGGCGGAACACGGGTTTGAGGAAGTCGTGATGCTTGGCGCGCTGGGTGGCCCCCGGGTGGAACATATGCTGGCGAATCTGTCTACCGGGCTGTTCCTATCGCTGCACGGCGTCAGGACGATCTTGGCGGATTCCAGGAGCGAGATGCATTACCTCCTGCCGGGGCAGCCGCTGGAACTGCCGCGCCGGGACTGGATGTATCTCTCCCTTTTTGCGCTGGGTGCGCCGCTGACCGGCGTATTTGAGCGCGGCGTGTATTATCCTTTGGAAAATGCGACCCTGACGGAACTGGATTATCCGTTGGGGACCAGCAACGAGTTTACCGAGCCGGTGGCCCGGCTGCAATGCAGCGGTGGGCACGGCCTCGTAGTCCTGACCCGGGCGGACGGGTAACACATGCGCTACGCCCTTGCATAGTATGGCGTACACCAACAGGGAAAGTGAGGTGTACGGTATGCATGTGGTCGTGCTCCGCTGCCCGCGCGCGCTGCGCTGGCTGCTTCGTGCAGCATTTAAAGTCTGAAAAAATTCTGTGATCCCTGCCGCCTGGCAGGGATTATTTTTTTGCCCCTTCGCATATAGATGCACCAGACAGTCAACCAAGCACGTGAAGGAAAGGGGCTATCAAACATGGAACTGAAGGTGTTCAAGGACACCATTGCGGCGTATGGAGGCCGATGGGAAACGAGGCTGGAACTCCCCGTGGAGACCGAGATCCTGATCCCGGATTACCTGCCTGCGGTGTTTAAGATCGTAAAATGCCGGATCGAGCCGGTCCTGCTGCAGAACCGCGTGTCGGGAACCCGCTGGCAAAGCGAAGGATATTTGCGGTGCACCGTATATTATCAGAGCGATGAACCGGGCTGCCACCTCTACCGCACCGAACAGAAATTTGCGTTTGAAAAAGCGGTCGAGCTCCCGGCCGGATGTTACATGGAAGGCCCGGCCCAGACTTGGGGTGAGACCGAGTACTGCAACTGCCGGGCTGTCAGCGAGCATCGGATCGACCTGCGCGGTGCGTACATTTTGTGCGGGGCGGTGCTTGCCACCCGGGAATGCGAGCTGCTGACCTCTCTGGCGGACTGCGGCATCGAACAGCGCGCCCGCGAACTGCAGGGGCTGCATCGCATAGCGGCGGAAGAACGCACCTTTACAGTGGCGCGTACGGTCCCGCTGCCCGGTGCGGCGGAGGAGACGGTTCTGGATATTGCCGGGACCTTTGCGCCGGGTGGCGCAAGCCTGCAAACGGGGCAAGCCAGCATCCAGGGGACGCTGCAGGTACAGATCTGTTACCAGCCGGTGAATGAGGAAAAACTGGCCGTGCGTCAGACGGAGATCCCCGTGCAGCAAACGGTGGAGATGACGGGCGTCGGCGAGGAGGACCTCTGCATCACCTGGGGCGAGGTGATGGCCTGCACGCTCTCGGCGGCGGAAGGAAGTGAAGAAGCGGAACTGAACCTGACCTGGAAACTGCATGTGGAGGTATGGCACGCCGTGCGCTGTAACGTGGTGGCGGACGCCTATTCCACGCTCTGCCGGACACAGACGGTGCAGACTTCCTGCAAGCTGCTGCATGTTGCGGCGGACCTCAACGGTTCCGTGGAAATAGAGCTGGAGGATGATCTGCCGGACGCCGACGTGACGGTCGTGGGCTGCTTTGTGACATTGGGGGCAGCCGTCCCGGTGGAGAATGAAAAAGAAGGGGAAAAAGAAGTCTGTCTGGCCGGGAAGGGCACGGCCCACGTGCTGTGTGCCGATCCGCGCGGGGAAATGACCTGCTATGACAAAACCTTTACCTGGAAACCGGGCGGCAGCTGGACGGGCACTGTAGCCGATACCTGCGCCTGTATGGGCGCCTGCGTCACCCGCGTCAACAGCGGGAAGAACGGGGCGCGGCTGCGGGTGGAACTGACCATCCAGTGCGCGGGCTTTCTGCTGCAGGCGGTCACCGGGGAAGCGCTCTGCGAGGTGGAACTGGGGGAGGAATACGCGGACGGCAGCGACGGCCCGGCCCTGCATCTCTATTATGCACGGCAGGGCGAGCGTGTGTTCGACATCGCAAAGCGCTACCACGCCCGCTGCAGGGACCTGGCGGCTGCCAATCATCTGGAGCGCGATGGTGTGACGCCGCAGGAACTCACCACGGAAACGGCCTGCCTTCTGATCCCGGCGGCGCTGTAAGGGAGGGGAGAACATGACCCAGGAACAGATCTATCAGAACATTGCGCAGCGCACCGGCGGGGATATCTATCTTGGTGTGGTCGGGCCGGTACGCAGCGGCAAAAGCACCTTCATCAAACGTTTTTCCGAACTGATGCTGCTGCCGCATATCCAGAATGAAGCCTGCCGCGCCCGGGCCAACGATGAACTGCCGCAATCGGCGGCAGGGCGGACCATCATGACGACGGAGCCCAAGTTTATCCCGGAGAAGGCGGTGAACATCGAACTTTCCGGCGGCGGCAGCTTCCGGGCCAGACTGATCGACTGTGTCGGCTATATGGTGGACGGCGCGCTGGGGCACGAGGAGGACAACGCGCCGCGCCTGGTAAAAAGCCCCTGGTTCGATCACGAAGTGCCCTTTGACCTTGCGGCCGAGACCGGCACCCGCCGGGTCATCCAGGAACACGCCACGGTGGGCGTGGTGGTCACCACCGACGGGTCCGTTGCCGACCTGCCGCGGCAGGGCTACTGCGAGGCGGAACGCCGTATCGTGGAGGAACTGGACGCTATCGGCAAGCCCTATATCATCCTGCTCAACTGCGCCGACCCGGACTGCGAAGAAGCCCGGCAGCTGGCGGCGCAGCTGGAAGAAAGCTACCATCACGCGGTTTTTCCCATCAACTGTGTGACGATGACAGCCGAAACCGCCGACCGCCTGCTGCAAAAACTGCTGTATGAGTTCCCTGTACAGGAGATCGCCGTTTATATGCCGAGCTGGGTAACGATGCTGGAGCCCGGGCACTGGCTGCAGAGTGCCGTATATACGGCCATGCTGGAATATGCCGGGCAGATCGGCAAGATGGCCGATGTGGCGGGCAGGCGGCCGCAGCTGAACTGCGAATATATCGCGGGCGCTTCCCTGACCGGCATGGATCTGGCCACCGGGACGGTGCGCATCGCAGCCAACATGGCGCCGGACATCTTTTACCGCATACTCGGCGAACAGACCGGGCTGGAGATCGTGGACGAAGCCAGCCTGCTGCCCTGCGTCGTGAGCCTGACGCGGGCAAAGCGGGCCTATGACAAGATCAGGTCGGCGCTGGATCAGGTGGAGGCTACCGGCTACGGGATCGTTATGCCCGGTATCGACGAACTGAAACTGGAAGAACCTGAAATCGTCAAACAGGGCGGGCAATACGGCGTCCGGCTGTCCGCCAGCGCGCCCAGCCTGCATATCATGCGTGCCAACATCCACACCGAACTTTCCCCGACCGTGGGAAGCGAACAGCAGGGCGAGGAACTGATCCGCAGCCTGCTGGCCGACTTTGAAACAGACCCCGGCAAACTGTGGAACACCAATATTTTCGGCAAGAGCCTCAATGAGCTGGTGAGCGAGGGCGTCCAGGCCAAACTGCTGCATATGCCGCAGGAAGCGCGCAACCGCCTGCAAACAACGCTGGAACGTATCATCAACGAAGGCTGCGACGGTCTGATATGTATATTGCTGTAAGATGGGGGAGAATGCTGTGCGCAAGCGTGTGGACCATCGGGAACGGGAACAACGGGCGCTGCAGAAGGAACTGCGCGGCGCCATGCAGGCGCTGCAGGCCAACGAAACGGCGTTCCGGGAGGCACAGGACCCGTTTTATATCGAACAACTGACCTACCAGCATGCGGCGCTGATGTGCCGCTGCCGGGCGCTGCTGCGCATGCTGCGGTCATCGGGAGGGGCGGACCCATGACGGAATGGTGGATCTGGGGCGGTATGGCGGCCTGCCTGCTGGTGATCGGCCGGTGCGCAGCCCGTCAAAACCACCCGTTCCGCGCGCTGCTGGCGGGCGCTGTGTGCGGTCTGGGGGCGCTGGCGATCCTGGCTGTGCTGGAACCTGTCACGGGGGTCGCGCTGCCGCTGAACCGTTTTACGGTGTTTACGGCGGCGGTGCTCGGTGTGCCGGGGGTCACGGCGGTCCTGATTTTGCAGCTTTTGCTCTGACACTTGCCAAACAAGGCGGTTTTGTGGTATACTGAATCGAAAACGAGTGGAACATACGGCGGCGGGACAGTTCGCAAGAACTGCCTGAGGAAAGTCCGGGCTTCACAGAGGCATGACAACTGCTAACGGCAGCCGGGGGCGACCCCAGGGATAGTGCAACAGAAAGAAACCGCCGCGTTTTTCGCGGTAAGGATGGAAAGGCGAGGTAAGAGCTCACCAGCGCACTGGCGACTTTGCGGCTATGTAAACCCTGTCTGAAGCAACATCCGTATGGGACATGATGCGGAGCCTCGCGCGTCCCGGTGATGGCGTGAGCCTTGCGGCGACGCAAGGCCAAGATAGATCGTCGTTTGATACAGAACCCGGCTTACGGTCCAGTCGTTTCTCAGAACCGTTTCGGCACACCTGCTGCGGCATGGTGTGCCGCTTTCTGTTTGTGGCAAACATTGGGTTTGCATCGGCCTTTGCTTTATGCTATAATACCAACGTATAGGTGTAAAATTAAAGGAGGCGCGGCGGTGGAGCTTTGTTATCTTGTGCCGCCGGAAGCCGAGGGCCAGCGTCTGGGCCTTTTCCTGCGCAGCTGTGGTCTGACCGCCGGTCTGATCAAATCTGTAAAACATGCAGGGGAGGGCTTTTTTGCGGATGGCGCCGCCATCCACACGGATCAGCCGGTCCGTGCGGGGCAGCGGGTGACATTCGCACTGCCGCCTGACCCGCCGACAAGCGTCACGCCCCAGCCGGTCCCTTTGACGATCGCGTATGAGGACGACTTTGTTGCCGTACTGGATAAGCCCGCAGGGCTGGCGGTCCATCCCACGCTCAACTACCCTGACCATACCCTGGCCAACGGGTGGATCTACCATCTGCAGGAGCAGGGGCGGCCAGGCGTGTTCCGTCCGGTGAACCGTATCGACAAGAATACCAGCGGGTTGGTGCTCTGCGCGCAGAACGCTTTTGCAGCGGCGGGGCTGGCCGCCCACGTGCGCAAATGCTACCTGGCCATCGCAGAAGGTACGATGCCGCGCGGACCGGGGTGCGTGGAAGCGCCGGTCGGCCGGCGGGGCGATTCTATCATCGGGCGCTGTGTCACCCCGCAGGGGAAATACAGCCGTACAGAGTATGAGGTCCTGGCGGCCGGCCCTGGGTTCAGCCTGCTGGCCTGCACGCCCTGCACGGGGCGCACCCATCAGATCCGGGTACATATGGCATACATCGGGCATCCGCTGGCAGGGGACACGCTGTACGGCGGTTCGGCGGAAAAGATAGGCCGCCATGCCCTGCATTGCGCCGTCATTCGGTTTCTGCACCCCTATACCGGCGTGACACATCGGATCGCCAGTGACCTGCCGCGGGATATGCGGGCGCTGGCGGAGCAAGACGGCCTGCTGGAAGGCTGGCAATCGGAACAACTGTAAGATCCCGCAAAGGGCTGCGGAATTGGCCCTTTCTTTACCACGTGATAACGCGGAAAGGAGACCCCTTACTTTGAATTCTACCCAGACGGATAAAAAATCAAAAGCGGTGGAGGAAAAAGATCAGGCGAAGCAGCCGGATACGCAGGCAGCGCGTGCGCGACACCACAAAAAGAAAAGCAAGGGCCGTCATGGCCGGGGGGGCGGAACTTTCAAGAGGATCCCCTACAATTCCCTGGTCGGAAATTTTTTGTACTTAGTCGGCTTTTGGGTCGAATATGCGCTGGTCTGCGCCTGGCGGAAAGTACGGGTGGCTGTCCGTGCGCTTACGGCGACGCTGGGGAACCTGCTCCTGCTGATCATCCGCCCCTTTGTACAGGGGATACTGACCCTTGTCGCGGATCTGACCAGCCCGTTCAAACGGATGGCTTCGGGCGTGCGGCATATGAGCCAGCTGAAGGATCAGCTTGAGGTAGAGGATGCCAGCCAGCTGCGCAAAGCCAAGCGGCAGTATCTGCGCAGCGGCATCAAAAAGTATTTCCCGCTGGCGTGGAATGCCCTGACTTATGTGCTGCCCGTGGCGGCGGCTGTTTTGCTGGTAGTGATCGTGCGCAACGGGCTGAACGTCCGTTTTGTGCTCAACGTGCAGGTGAACGGGGAGACCGTCGGCTATGTGGCCAACGAACAGGTCTTTGAAAACGCACGGGAGGATGTGCAGTCCCGTATCAGCACAGCAAAGGATATGCTGGTGGAAAGCGGTACGACGGTCCCTGATACCCAATGGGATGTCTCGCCTACGTATACGCTGGCAATCTCCGGGCGTACCATGACCGAAAGCGAAATCGCCAACGCGATTCTGCGCACCGCCAGCGATGAGATCGTGGACGCCACGGCCGTCTATGTGGACGGGGAACTCCGCTTCGTCACGACGGAGGGCGACCATCTGCGCACCTACCTGGAAAGCGTCAAGGAACCCTACGAGGACGCGCTGGACCCCTCGGTCTATACGGCTTTTGCCCACGAGATCCGCCTGGTGGACGGCGTGTTCCTGAACGAATCCATCAGTTCGTACAGCGATATCATCAACGAACTGAATGCGGGCGGAGGCATCCAGACGTATACGGCGGCAGACGGCGACACCGTGCAGAGCATTGTGGATGCTACCGGTGTCAGCTTCGATTCCCTGGCACAGCTGAACCCGGAACTGGAAACGCTGGACCAGGAAGTGTCCGAGGGCACGGAACTGATCACGGGCGTGGCGTCGCCGGAACTCTTGAAGGTCAAGGTCGTACGCCGGGAGATGGAGACGGTATCCATTCCGTTCGATACGCAGAACTCCGAGTCCTCCGAGTATGAGTTCGGTGAAGTGGTCACCCTGCAGGAAGGCGAAGAAGGCTCCGAGGACGTGACCTATGAGGTCACCATGATCGACGGCGTGGTGACGGACCGGCAGGCCATCGCCTACACGGTGACCAAGGAACCGGTGCCGGAGATCACGGTCACCGGCACCCGGCTCAAGAGCGGCATGGTGGCGCAGATCGGTTCCGGCAGCTTCATCTGGCCGGTGCCGCAGTATACGTATGTGAGCCGCTGGATGAGCAGCGGCCACCGCGGCGCGGATATCTGTGCCCCGTACGGTGTGACCATCGTAGCTTCCGACTCCGGCACAGTGGTCGCGGCCGGATGGCATTACTCCTACGGCAATTATGTGGAGATCGACCACGGCAACGGCTACACGACGCTCTACGGGCATATGTCCCGGATCGTGGTGACCCAGGGCCAGGCCGTGACCCAGGGCCAGAAGATCGGGGAAGTCGGTTCCACCGGCAACTCGACGGGCAACCACTGCCATTTCGAGATGACCTACAACGGGTCCCTGTTCAGCGCCTATTCGCTGTTCCCCGGCATGTAAAACATCCGGAAAAGGCTGCCGGCACTATATGGTGTAGGGCTTTTCACACAAATTTCGCAGTTATGGTAGAAACCACTTTTCAAAAACGGCGGAATGGTGTATAATAAGGCAAAGTGTGCGAAGGTGGATCCAAGACGGCAATTTCCGCCGCCCACTGCACAAAGGAGAGCTTTATTTGGAAAAATTTGTGATCCGCGGGGGTAAGCCGCTGCAGGGCGACGTCAATATCGGCGGCGCAAAAAATGCGGCGGTGGCCATTCTGCCCGCTACGATTCTGGCTGCCGGCAAGTGTCTGATCGAAAATCTGCCCTGCATCAGTGACGTAATGGCGTCGCTGCAGATCCTCAGCGAACTGGGGGCGGAGATCCGCATGGTCAGCCGCAGTACATATGAGATCGACACGACGCATATCGACTGCACGGAAGTGTCCAACGAACTTTCGCGTCAGATGCGTGCCAGCTACTATTTCCTTGGCGCGCTGCTGGGCCGTTTTGGGTCGGGGCAGGTCGCCATGCCGGGAGGGTGCAATCTGGGCCCCCGCCCCATTGACCAGCATCTGAAAGCTTTTACGGCGTTGGGGGCGGAGGATTCCGTGGAATACGGCCAGATCCACGTCAGAGCCGACGCACTCACAGGCGCGCATGTGTTTTTTGACACAGTTTCGGTGGGCGCTACAATGAACGCCATGCTGGCCGCGGTCCTGGCAAGGGGCACGACGGTATTGGAAAACGTGGCCCGCGAGCCGCATATCGTGGACCTGGCCAATTTCCTCAACATGATGGGGGCCGATGTGCACGGCGCCGGCACGGATGTCATCAAGATCCACGGTGTGGATTCGCTGCACGGCTGTAACTACTCGATTATCCCTGACCAGATCGAGGCGGGCAGTTACATGGTCGGCGCAGCGATCACAAAAGGGGACGTGACGCTGCACAGCGTGATCCCCAAGCATCTGGAACCGATCACGGCAAAACTGCGTGCGGCGGGTTGTACGATCCAGGAATACGATGATGCGCTGCGCATCACCCGTACAGGGCCGTTGCATCCGCTGAAAGTCAAAACGATGCCGCACCCCGGTTTCCCGACGGATATGCAGCCGCTGATGACAGCCCTGCTGACGTTGGCGGAGGGAACTTCCATCGTCACCGAAGGCATTTGGGAAAACCGCTTCCGCTATGTGGATGAGCTGGTGCATATGGGCGCCAACATCCGGGTAGACGGTCAGGTGGCGGTCATCGAGGGTGTAAAGGAACTTCGCCCGGCCCCGTTGCGCGCTACGGATCTGCGCGCGGGCGCAGCGATGGTGATGGCGGCGTTGTCGGCCAACGGCGTGAGTGAGATTGATGAAACGATCCACATTGAGCGCGGTTACGAAAATATTGTGGAAAAGCTGCAGCTTTTGGGGGCGGATATTCGCCGGGTCGAAGTCCCGGCCAACGCGATCACCCGTGCAATGTAAAACCAGGCCGGTGGGCCGCCAGCAGGCGGCCCACTTTTTGTGGGATGTAAACCGAGGAAAGAGAAGGAAACTATGGCATTTTTTACCACCCTGTATTCGGGTTCTTCCGGGAACTGCGGCGTCGTGCAGTGCGGGCAGGAGTACCTGCTCATCGACATGGGAAAAAGCTGCCGGACGACGCTGACGGCTCTGCGCAAACTGGGGTTATCGGTGATGGATTGCGCGGGCATTCTGGTCACCCATGAGCACTCGGATCATGTGGCAGGGCTGGATACGTTCTTAAAGAAATATCCGCTGCCGGTTTACAGCAGCGCCGATACGCTGGAAACGCTGGAATCCCGCGGAACGCTGCCGCCCGCCGTGGAAGCGGTCGCTGTAGATGGAGGGCAGACGCTGGATATCGGGAGTTTCCGGGTCACGGCGTTCCCAACAAGCCACGACGTGCCTTGCTGCGGGTACCGCATCCTGACGGCGGATGGCCGGCGCATGGCGATCGCCACCGACCTGGGCATACTGACGCCGGTAGTGGCGGATAGCCTGACCGGCTGTGATCTGGTGGCACTGGAAGCAAACTATGATGCTTTCAGCCTGCACGGCGGCCCCTACCCGTATTATCTGAAAAAGCGCATCGCCAGCGACCGGGGGCATCTGGACAACAAGGCATGTGCCGCTGCGATCCTGGACTTGATCCAGGAGGGATGCCGGAAGTTTGCCCTTTGTCATTTGAGCCAGACCAACAACTCGCCGGAACTGGCCCTCACCACGGTATACAACGTATTGCTGGCGGCGGGCATCCAGCCGGGGCGGGATGTGATCGTGCAGGCCCAGACCCGCAACGACATCAGCCCGCTGCTGGAATTTTAAAGGAGATCTGCGATGCAAAATATCGACCTGATCTGCGTGGGAAAACTGAATGCGTCCTATTTTGCCGCAGGTGTGGCAGAATACCAAAAGCGACTGGGAGGATTCTGTAATTTCAGGATTCTGGAACTGCCGGAGGCTGCAATCGCGGATAAAAACGCCAGCGATAAACAAATCGGAAAGGCGCTGCAGAAGGAAGGGGAAGCCATCCTGCGCGCAGTGCGCAAAGGCGCCTATCTGGTGGCCCTCTGCGTGGAGGGAAAGCAGATCTCCAGCGAGGAACTGGCTGCGCTGCTGGAACAGCGGGCAGGGAGCGGCGCCGGGGATTTGGCCTTTGTGATCGGCTCTTCCCACGGGCTGGATGAGGCGGTGAAACGGGCGGCAAACCAGAAGATCAGCCTGGGGCGCATCACGCTGCCGCATCAGCTGGCGCGGCTCGTGCTGGCGGAACAGCTGTACCGCGCCTGCACTATCAATGCGGGGATGAAATATCATAAATAAGAGGTCCGGCAGATCTGCCGGGAAAAATAAACGGCCTCCGCGCATCAAGCGCGGAGGCCGTTTGCCTTATCGGTAATCAGTACTTCAGCAGGCTGATGGAATCCTTGTAGGGGGTCTCGGTGGAGTTCTTCATCGGGGCTTCCGTCTTGTACTTGTTGAGCATGGCAGCGCTCTTGGCGGGATCCGCCAGCGTGCCGGCGCCCGCGATGCAGCCGCCGGGGCAGGCCATGCCTTCCAGCAGGTAGCCGTTGTATTTGCCGGCCTTGGCCATCATCATCATCTTGCGGCAGTCGGACAGGCCCTGGGCGCTGGCGACCTTGACTTCGCGGTCGGGATCGATCTTTTTGATGGCGTTGACAACGGCCTGGGCGACGCCGCCGGAAACCGCAAAGCCGCGGCCGTCTGCGCTGGCGCTGTTGAAGCTGTCCTCCGGGTTGTCGGGCAGAGCGGCAAAGTCAACGGCTTTGGCCTCAAACAGACCCATCAGTTCCTCGAAGGTCAGGACGAAATCGACCTCGCTGCGGACAGAGCGGCGGCTGGCTTCCAGCTTTTTGGCGGAGCAGGGGCCAACGAAGCAGATGCGGGCGTCGGGGTGGTCTTTCTTGAGCAGGCGGGCGGTCAGCACCATCGGGGTCATGGTCATGCTGATGCAGTCGGCATATTCGGGGAACAGCTTCTTGGCCATGACGCTCCAGGCGGGGCAGCAGGAAGTGCCCATGAAGGGGTGCTTGGCGGGAACTTCTTCCAGGAAGTCGTGGGCCTCGTCAATGGTGCACAGATCGGCGCCGATGGCAACTTCCTCCACGTCAGCAAAGCCCAGCTTGCGCATGGCGGCCTTGAGCTTGGAGGGGGTCATGCCCGGAAACTGGTTGATGAAGGCGGGGGCCACGATGGCGATCACCTTGTCGCCGCGCTTGATGGACTGCACCAGCTGGAAGATCTGGCCTTTGTCCACGATGGCGCCGAAGGGGCAGTTGACCAGGCACATGCCGCAGGAGACGCACTTATCGTAGTCGATCGCGGCACGGCCGTACTCGTCCGAGTGGATGGCGCCCATGCCGCAGGCGGCGGCGCAAGGACGCTCGCTCTTGACGATGGCGCCGTAGGGGCAGGCGTTGACGCAGCGGCCGCACTTGATGCACAGGCTCTGGTCAATATGGCTCTTGCCGTTGCGGAAGCTGATCGCATGCTTGGGGCAGACTTCCTGGCAGGGATGGGCCAGGCAGCCCTGGCACATGGAGGTGACTTTGATGATCTTCTCCGGGCAGCGGTTGCAGGCGAACTTGATCACGTTGATCAGCGGCGGCTCATAATATTTGTCGGCGCTGACGCTCTGTTCGAGCCCTTCGGTGGCGGGCACGCTCTCGTCCAGCGGACGCAGCGAAAGTCCCATGGCCAGACGGATGCGTTCGGAGATAATGGCTCTCTCCAGGAAAATGCTGCTGCGAAGCGAACGTTCCTCGCCAGGAATGATCTTGTAGGGCAGTTCATGCATCAGCTTGGCATAGTCAGACATTTCGTTGACTTCATAGGCCATGCGTGCAACTTCCGTGAACACCTTACGCCGAATATCCGTAACGGGGGTGTAGATACCTCTCATGGTGATTGCTCCTTTTGTTATGCTCCGATTTATCTAAGGGCGGTATGTTTGCCACGCCTGTTAAAATTTTACCAAAAACATCCCTGTTTGGCAAGGGGGCCAGCCGCAAAAAACGGGAAAAAATCAACGATTTTTAGGCTGCTGCGTGTACTTGGGAAGAATGGAACGAAGAAAAACGTGAGCGCTCAGCGCGCATATTCGGCACGGCACCGCCTGCCGTCCCAGGCCCCCAGTGTAACGGGCACGATGTCGCCGGTTTTGCAGCCGGGGGCGGACACCAGGACGGGCAGATATTGCCGGGTATAACCGGTGAACAGCGTGGCGGAAAGAGGCGTTTCCAGAAGGACGTCGGCGCGCCGCCCTTCCATACGGGATGCCTCCTCGGCGCGCACGGCCTCCACGGCGGCCGTCATGCGGTGGCTGCGGTTCTCCTTTTCATGTTCGGGGACCTGAGCGGGAAAATCATAGGCGGGCGTGCCCTCGCGGCGGGAGTAGGGAAAAACATGGACTTTCAGGAAGCGCTGCCCGGTGACGAACGCCAGGCTGGCGGCAAAGTCTTCTTCCGTCTCACCGGGGAACCCGACGATCACATCGGTGGTAAGGCTGAGTGCCTCGCCGAAGGCGGCGCGCAGCTTCTCCACGATCGCGGCATATTGGGCGGTGGTGTAGGGGCGGCGCATGGCCCGCAGGGTCTTGTCGCAGCCGCTCTGCAGGCTCAGGTGGAACTGCGGACACAGTTTGGAAACCTGCGCCAGCCGTGCGATATCTTCGTCGCAGAGCATGTCGGGGTCCAGGCTGCCCAGGCGCAGGCGTTCCACGCCGGGTACAGCGGCCGCCTTTTCGACCAGTTCGACCAGGCTGCTCCCGGTATCGGTGCCGTAGCTGGGCAAACTGATGGCGGTCAGCACGATCTCCTTGTAACCGGCCTCGGTCAGACGGCGGATCTCCTGCAGGATGCTGGTTTCGGCCCTGCTTCGCACCGGGCCGCGGGCACGGGGGATCACGCAGTAGGCACACTGGCGGTTGCAGCCGTCCTCCACCTTGACAAACGCCCGGGTGTGTTCGGCAAAACGGTCCATCGGCAGTTCCTCAAAGGCTTCGCCTTTTCGATGCGGACGGATGTCGATGACCCGCTCGGCCTCGCCCTCCAGGACTTTTTGCACATCCGCCAGGATGGCGCGGCGGTTCCCGGAACCGGTGACTACGTCGGCCTCGGAGATGGCGGCGGCCTCCTTGGGAAATGCCTGCGGATAGCATCCGGTCAGCACGGTCACGGAGCCGGGATTCTCCCGTTTGGCGCGGCGCAGCCATTTGCGGCTTTTCTGGTCTCCGAAATTTGTTACCGTGCAGCTGTTGACGACGTATACGTCGGCCGCCTCGCCGCCCGGCACGACGGTATATCCGTTTTCCTCGAACAGCTGCGCCAGGGCGCCGGTCTCTGTCTGGTTCACCTTGCAGCCCAGAGTGTAGAATGTCACACGCATAGTTTCAAAATCCTTCTATTTAAAAATAGCAACGCAATGCAATGCTTAAATTATACTGGAAACCGAAGAAAACCGCAATACTAAAGCGGCGGCGGCGCGCATAGCCTTAAACAAAGCCGATTTTCAGCGGAGGTGCTGTTGCTATGAAAAAGCGTGCGCTGGCGTTGCTTCTGTGCCTGCTTCTGTTGCCGTTCTCACTGCCCGGTGTTCCGGCCGAGACGCCGCAAAACGAACCCCCGGGGTCTGGGCAGGGGATCGTCCCGGCCGGGAAGGAAGATTTTGACGTGCCATGCGCGGCGGCCATTCTTATTGATGAAGATTCGGGCGCCGTGCTGTATGAAAAGAATGCCGAAGAAAAACGTCCCGTCGCCTCCATCACCAAGGTCATGACGCTGTTGCTGACCTTTGAGGCTATGGAGGCAGGGAAGATCTCCCGGGAGGATCTGGTGCCGGTCAGTGAACATGCCAGCAGCATGGGCGGCAGCCAGATCTGGCTGGAAGCGGGGGAGCAGATGACGCTTGACGATCTGCTCAAGGCGATCTGTGTTTCCAGTGCCAATGATGCTGCGGTTGCGGTAGCGGAGTATGTGGGAGGGAGCGAGCCTGCCTTCGTGGAACAGATGAACGCTGAGGCGGCACGCCTGGGGATGGCCAACACCCACTTTGAAAATGCCTGCGGTCTGGACCAGGAAGGGCATCTTTCCACCGCTCATGACGTGGCGGTCATGAGCCGGGAAGTCCTGCTGAACCATACCGAAGTGCGGGACTACTGCTCGATCTGGACAGACACACTGCGCGGCGGGGAGACCCAGCTGGTCAACACCAACAAAATGCTGAAAAGCTACCAGGGGATCACCGGCCTCAAGACCGGGACCACCAGCCGGGCGGGGGTATGTATCGCGGCCAGTGCGGAGCGCAACGGCCTGCGCCTTATCGCGGTGGTGTTGGGGGCGGCTTCGGGCAAGGAACGGTTCGAAGCGGCAGCCGCTTTGCTGGATTACGGTTTTTCGCACTATGAAAATGCGCCGGTCGTGATCCCGCAGGACGCTCCGCAAAGTTTGCCGGTAGAGCGGGGAACGGCGGAGGCGGTGGGACTGGAGTATGCAGTGCCGCAGTCGATCCTCATGCAGAAAGGGCAGGGCGATGCGCTGACGGCGGAACTGGATCTGCCGCAGGAACTGGCGGCGCCCGTCGAAGCCGGGGCCCGGGTCGGGGCGGTAAGGCTGAAATGCGGGGAAGAACAGGTGGGAGAATTTTCCATCACGGCGGCACAGGACGTAAGTGCGTTAAGTTTTGGCTATTGTTTTGGATGTTTGGCGTACAGTCTTGTTTCATCGGCAGGATAATTTGTGCAATGTTCATGAAAAAGACGAAAAAAATCCCGGACATTTGCTTGACAATACCGATGCAAAACGGTATCATGAAGACAATCAAAATATAAAGGAGGAGCCGAAGATGGCTGTCAAATATAACGGCAAACATCTGGTAAAATTCATCCGTCCTGAAGAATATGAGGCAATCTACCCGCAGGTCGAGTTGGCCCACAAACAACTGGAAACCAAAACCGGTTTCGGCAATGATTTCCTGGGCTGGCTTGACCTGCCTGTTGCTTATGACAAAGAAGAATTTGCGCGCATCAAAGCGGCGGCCCAAAAGATCCGCTCGGATTCCGATGTGCTGCTGGTTGCAGGCATCGGCGGTTCGTACCTGGGCGCGCGTGCCGTCGTGGAAGCGGTCCGCGGCCAGTACCATAACGAACTGGACGACGGCTTGAAGATCTATTTCTGCGGCAATACCATTTCGCCCACGGCGCTCAACGATATCATCCGGCTGACCAGGGGCAAGCGCTTTTCCATCAACGTCATTTCCAAATCCGGAACGACTACAGAGACGGCGCTGGCGTTCCGTGTGCTGCGCAAGCTGCTCGAAGATTCCGTCGGTTCGGAGGAAGCCAACAAGCGCATCTATGCCACCACTGACCGCGCCAAAGGCACGCTGAAACAGCTGGCCGA
Organism: Candidatus Gemmiger avistercoris; assembly: GCA_019116705.1. GTDB lineage: Bacteria > Bacillota > Clostridia > Oscillospirales > Ruminococcaceae > Gemmiger > Gemmiger avistercoris. Next base: position 51,612 of record DXBF01000054.1, on the reverse strand, counting down.
CGCGCAGGGCTGGCCGACCTTCGTGGTGCCTGACGATGTGGGCGGCCGCTATTCGGTGCTGACGGCGGTGGGCCTGCTGCCCATTGCCTGTGCAGGCATTGATATCGATGCGCTGATGCAGGGCGCAGCCGACGGGCGCGAAAAGTTCGGCAAGTGCAGCATGGAGAACGACGCTTACCGCTATGCCATGACCCGCAACATCCTGTACCGCAAGGGAAAGAGCGTGGAAACGCTGGCCTGCTTTGAGCCGGACTTCACGATGATGAACGAGTGGTACAAGCAGCTCTTTGGCGAGAGCGAAGGCAAAGATCAGAAGGGCCTGATGCCCACGTCCTGCATCTTCTCTACCGATCTGCATTCGATGGGGCAGTTCCTGCAGGACGGGAGCCGCATTATGTTTGAGACCTATGTGGATGTCAAGAACACCCGCGAGGACTTTTATATTGAACCGCTGGAAGGCAACTTTGACGGCCTGAATTTCCTGGCGGAGCAGAACATGAGCATTGTCAACCGCAAAGCGATGGAAGGTACGATCCTGGCGCATACCGACGGCGGCGTGCCGCTGGGCGTCATTGAAGTGGACGCTCTGGACGCCCATGACGTCGGCGAACTGATCTACTTCTTCTGGAAAGCGTGCGCGGTGTCCGGCTATCTGCTGTCGGTCAATCCGTTTGACCAGCCGGGCGTTGAAAGCTACAAGAAGAACATGTTCGCATTGCTGGGCAAGCCCGGTTATGAGGACCGCAAGTCCGAACTGGAAGCCAAACTGCAGGACTGACGGAACATTGCGCCGCGAGGCGCCCACGAATAAAGGAGGTACCCCGATATGCTGAAACTGATTGTTGGAACCAAAGGTGCCGGCAAGACCAAGACCATGATCGAGATGATCGACAAGGCGACCAAAACGACCTCTGGCAATATCGTCGTTATTGAAAAGTGCATGAAACTGACCACCGAGATCCACCATGCGGCCCGCCTGGTGGACGTGGATGAGTATGGCGTTGTCGGTGCCGACATGCTGTATGGCTTCGTGGCAGGTGTTCTGGCTGGAAATTATGACATCACTGAGTTGTTCATCGACGGCATCCTGCGTATCATCGACCACAATCTGGAAGCGGCGGAAAAGGTCCTGAAGGCCATTGATAAGATCACCGAGAATGTAGAAGTGGTCGTTACGGTCTCGGCCAACGTGGACGAGCTGCCGGAAGATCTGAAAAAGTACGTGATCTGAGAAACGGGCCGGCTTGTGCAGGCACAGAAGGGCGGGAAGGGGATTTCCCGCCCTTCTTTTTGCGAAAATCCCGAAAAAATCCGCAACTTTTTGTGTTTTTTATGTTGACAAGCCCCCTTCACTTGTGTATACTATTTAAGCAACCTTTTGAGGTGTACTATGCAATTTGATCTGCAAGCTTTCCTGGAAAATGCCAGAGTGCCCTACAAAGCACATTTTCTGACAAGTCTTCCGCAAGCGGATTTTACGGGATTTCGGCTGGCCGCTCCGGCAGAATGTGACTTTTCGGCAACGCCCACCGCTGATGGCGCGGCGTTGCTATTGTGTGTAAAGGCACAGGTCGAAGCGGAATGTGCCCGGTGTCTGGAACCGCTGCAGCGGAACTATGACTTCCAGAGGGAATATCTGGTCCGTCCGCAGGATGTGGAAGACCCGGACTTTGAGTTGCCCTGCTCTAAAAAAGGATGCCTGGACCTGGAAGAACTTGTTTATCAGGAACTGATCTTTGAGGTCCCGACGGTGCTGCTCTGCAGCCCCGATTGTCAAGGCCTATGCCCCGTCTGCGGTAAAAAGAAGGCGGCAGGATGCACCTGCCGGCCGGCGGATTCTGCCGCTCCGGCAGATGCGAGGCTTAGCATATTAAAACAACTGCTCAGTTGAATTTCACCAAGGAGGTGTCCGATTATGGCTATCGTACCCAAGAGAAAGCATTCTCAAGCCCGCCGCGACAAACGTCGCTCTAACGTCTGGAAACTGGAGGCGCCGACGCTGGTGAAGTGCCCGCAGTGTGGCGAACTGAAGGTTCCCCATAAGGTTTGCGGCAAGTGTGGCTACTACAAAGGCCAGGAAGTCATCAAGAAGGAAGCGTAAGTTTCTTAGAAGGGGAGGGCGTTGCCTTCCCCGTTTTTATTATCGCAGCATCCGGGAAAGGAGGGAGATGCGATGGCTTTGCACGTGGTTTCTGTGGATGGCGGTTCTCCAGCCTGGCGCCTGGGGATCGAGGCGGGATGCACATTGCTGGCAGTGGATGACCATCCGCTGCATGATGCGCTGGACTACCAGTTCTATACAACGCCGCCGCGTTTCTCCCTGCAGATCTGCCGGAACGGGGAACCGTGTACGCTGGCAGTAGAGAAGGCGGAGTATGAACCGTTCGGCTGCAATTTTGAAACTTATCTCGGCGACAAAAAGCACAGCTGTGCCAACCACTGCATGTTCTGCTTTATCGATCAGCTCCCCCCGGGTATGCGGGAGCCCTTGTATTTCAAGGATGATGATGAGCGGCTCTCCTTCCTGTTTGGCAACTATATCACACTTACCAACCTCAGCGAGCGGGAGATCGACCGCATCATTGAGATGCATATCAGCCCGATCTTTGTTTCAGTCCACACGACCAACCCCCAGCTGCGGGTGCGGATGCTGGCCAACAAACGCGGCGGGGAAGTGCTGGATTATCTGCCGAAACTGGCCGCCGCAGGGATCGAACTCAACTGCCAGCTGGTTTTGTGCCGTGGAGTCAACGACGGGGCGGAACTGCGCCGCACGCTGGATGATCTGCTGCGGCTGCGCCCGCAGGTAGGCAGCGTGGCGGCGGTGCCGGCAGGGGTCACCCGTTACCGCAAAGGGCTGTACAAGCTGGAAGCGTATGACCGGGACTCGGCGCGGGAAACGCTGGATATCCTGGAAGAATACAGCCGCCGCTGCCGGAAGGAATACGGGCGCAGCATCGTGTATCCAAGTGACGAATGGTACCTGACAGCAGAACGCGAACTTCCGCCCGCAGAGTTTTATGATGAATATGCGCAGCTGGAGGATGGTGTCGGCATGTGGCGCCTGTTCCACGATACCTTCCTGGAAGAACTGGACGCTTACCGAGGGCTCGTCCTGCCGCACAGTATAGATCTTGTGACCGGCACGCTGGCGGGGCCGCTGATCGAACAGTCGGCCCGTGCCCTGATGGAACGCTATCCCCAGGTCAGGGTCGCGGTGCATCCCATTCGCAATGACTTTTTTGGCGGTAATGTAAGCGTGGCGGGGCTGGTCACAGGAACGGATATTATCAAACAGTGCCGCGGCAAACTGCAAAGCGGCCTCCTGGCTGTGCCGGAAGTCATGCTGCGGGACGAAAAAGACCGCTTCCTGGACGACGTCACCCTGCCGCAGCTGGCAGAGGCGCTCGGCTGCAGGGTCGTTGCGATCCCTGCGGATGGCGGCGGATGCTGTAAAGCGTGCCTGAGCGCGCACAGGCGTGTGCGGAGGAGCAAGGCGGAAACAACCTAAGGAGGAGTGGCGGACATGGCAAAACCGATCGTAGCCATCGTGGGGCGGCCCAATGTGGGCAAGTCCACAATTTTCAACAAACTGACCGGCCAGCGCCTGGCCATCGTGGAAGATACCCCCGGCGTGACCCGCGATCGCATTTTTTGCGATTGCGAGTGGTGCGGGCATACGTTTTTGCTGGTAGATACCGGCGGTATCGAACCCCGGATCGACGATGGCCTGCTGGCCCATATGCGGGAACAGGCACAGATCGCGATCGACTCGGCAGATTGCATCGTGATGGTGACCGAACTGACAGCGGGGGTGACGCCCCAGGACCAGGATATTGCCGGTATGCTGATGCGCAGCGGCAAACCGGTGGTACTGGCTGTCAACAAGTGCGACCGCGTGGGCGAACCGCCGCTGGAACTCTATGATTTTTATTCACTGGGGCTGGGCGAACTTGTCCCGGTTTCCGGTGTGCACGGACATGGCACCGGCGATTTGTTGGACGCTGTTTGCGCGCACCTGGATTTCTCCCATGAGGAAGAGGAAGAAGGGGACCGCATCACGGTGGCGGTCATCGGGCGGCCCAACGTGGGCAAGTCCAGCCTCATCAATTACATCCTGGGGGAGAACCGCCTGATCGTTGCCAACGAGGCGAGCACGACGCGGGACGCCATCGACACACTGGTGGAGAATAAGCACGGCAAATTCGTGTTCACCGATACGGCGGGCCTGCGCAAAAAGGGAAAAGTGGAGAGCGGCGTGGAACGCTACAGTGTGCTGCGCAGTTTGGCGGCGGTGGAACGCAGCCGCGTCTGCGTCATTATGATCGACGCGACGGAAGGTTTTACCGAGCAGGATTCCAAGGTGGCCGGCTATGCCCACGAGCAGGGCAAAGCGTGCATCATTGCGGTCAACAAGTGGGATGCCGTCGAAAAGGACAGCTACACCATGGATGCGATGCGTAAAAAGCTGGAGGAGGACTTCAGCTTCATGTCCTACGCGCCCATTGTTTTCATCAGCGCCAAAACCGGCCAGCGGGTGGATAAACTGTTCGAAACCATCCACTATGTAGACAACCAGAACGCCACGCGTGTGCCGACGGGCGCGCTGAATGAGATGCTGGCCCGGGCCACGGCCAAGGTACAGCCGCCTTCGGACAAAGGCAAGCGGCTGAAAGTCTTCTATATGACCCAGACGGCCACCCGTCCGCCGACATTTGTCTGCTTTGTCAATCAGAAAGCGTTGTTCCATTTTTCCTACCAGCGCTATCTGGAAAATCAGATCCGTGAAACATTTGGTCTTACAGGAACGCCGATCCGCATGATCACGCGGGAACACGGCGACGGCTCGGTGAAAGCGGGGAAGGTGTAAGCGTCATGGTACTTCATGTAATTGCAGCTTGTGTGTTGACCGCGCTGGCGGGCTATCTGCTGGGCAGTGTCCTGTTCGGCGTGCTGGTTTCCAAAACGATGTATAATGAGGATGTGCGGGACCATGGCAGCGGAAACGCCGGCATGACAAATGTGCTGCGCACCTACGGCGCGCTACCGGCGATCCTTACCATCGTAGGCGATGTGGGAAAGAGCGTGGCGGCAACCAATCTGGGCTATCTGCTGTTTACAACGCTCATTGGCGCAGACGGCACGCTGGATCCAGTCTGCGGCGCTTATCTGGCGGCGATCTTTTGCATGATCGGGCACAGCCGCCCGCTGTATTTCAGCTTTAAGGGCGGCAAATGCGTGCTGGTAGGCGCTGGTGCGGCGTTGTCCATCAGCCCGCTGGTTTGCCTTGTCCTGCTGGTGGTTTTTCTGGTACAGTTTGCGTTTTCCCGCATTGTGTCGCTGGGCAGCATCATGGTGGCGGCACTTTTCCCGGTGGCGACGCTGGTCTACTGGGTCCTTATGGGGGCCAACCTGCCCACCATCGCTTTCAGCACGGCCTGCAGCCTGATCATGGCGCTCATGGTCATCTGGCTGCACAGGGCCAACATCAACCGGCTGAAAAACGGCACGGAATACCGCTTCGGCTCCAGGAAAGATAAGGAGTAAGGAGTTTTCCGGCCGAAAAGAACGGTGTGGCGCCCGTAAGAAAAAGTTTGAAAAAATCCAAAAAACTGCTTGACTTTTTCGGGAAAAGGACGTATAATAAACAAGCTGACTTGAGGCGGCTCGGTTCTAACCGGGTGTAGCGCAGTTTGGTAGCGCGCTTGAATGGGGTTCAAGAGGCCGTGAGTTCGACTCTCGCCACTCGGACCAAACAGGGGCCGTCAGATCAGCCCGCCAAAAGGGCCGTGAAACGTAAGTTTCACGGCCCTTTTGCTATGCCTGGGCTTATGGCGTGCAGCCTTACTTTTGACCTGAAATGGACTATTATATGGTGCGACCTTCAGGTGCTTTTACTGGGCGTTGAGGAAAGTATGATGCATCCAGCCATAAACAAAACAGAGGCCGCGGTTCGGTGCCGTGCCCTCTGTGGTCTTTATGGGGAAAGTTCAATTTGAACGGAAGTATTCCTGGGCGTGGATCATGATGCTGTCCAGAATGCCGTCGTCTGTGAAGGTCAGGTTCAGCCGATGGGAGGGGGAGACATTGTAATCCAGACTGTAGTCATCGAAAGCGTCGCTGGGAGTCCCATATTGCCGCAGCACATCCTCCCGGTTGGACCAGCCCAGCATCATGCCGCCGGGCAGCTGAACCTGCTGCCCGTTGAAATCGTAATTCCCGTAGATAATATACAGGCCGCCCACGGTGCACTCCGAAATAGGAAGGTCCTGTTCGGAGGTGTTGTAGACGGTCACATCAATCTCCTGCTCGGCCTGGTTGACCAGATCCAGGGAAATATGGTCGTAGTCGCTGTAGGGCTCGCTGGCCCCGGCCAGCGTCCGCTCGGCGTCCGCCGGATCAGCAAAGGTCCAGCCGTCGTCGAGAAAGTCGGAGAGCGGCTGCGGCAGGGTATAGACGCTGTCATTGATCTGAATGGCCAGACTGTCCCAGTTTTCCGGCAGGTCCGTGGAAGAGGGGTACAGGGCCCGGGCCTCTTCGTCCAGCGCGGGCAGGTATTCCAGCGACATGACCACATCGGTGTGGGGCAGATAGCCAACCTTGGCGTGCAGGCTGTGATTTTCTTCCCAGATAGTTCTGCCGCTGTCGTAGAGGTCGGTCCCAATGGAGAACGTGTAGTCCTTCCCGTCCAGGCCAGTGCCGGAGATCTCGTACTCGGTAGGGGCGTCGGAGAAATCGTCAACATCGAACCCCAAGGCGTTCAGATAGGTGACGGCGGGCTGTTCCAAGTAGGGGAGATCCAACACGACGGGGCGCACCAAAAAATAACATCCTGCAAGGCAGAGTAAGATCAGCACGGTGTACAGCCCGACGGTAAGGCCGCCTTGCTCCGGGTCGCGCAACCGGAACAGCAGCATGACCGCCAGGGAGGCCACTATCAAAACCAGGGTCCCCCGCCAGACGGCCTGTTGTACAAAACCGGAACGGCCGGTCACCATCCGGGAGTCCTGCAAAAAAAGTGTCAGCGCGACGCAGCCTGCGCAAAGCAGCAAAACGAGCAGAATCATGCCTGCGATGAGGAGATTGACTCTCCAGCGCCCCGGCCTTTTTTGCTCCGCCATCCTTTGGCAGCCCCTTTCGCACCCTTCCCGAAGGAAAAAGACAATAAACATTCTTCTTTCATTATAGAAGGGCACAGCCGGGGTTCAAGCAAGGAAAGGTAAAATTTGTGTCAGGTTCTTTTACTGCCGGCAGAGCGCGGTACCTGATGATGGGCATTATAAAAAATGGCCGCTGCAGAAATCGGTTCTGCGGCGGCCATTTCATAGCAGGAAAAAGCGCTCAGTGTATGCTTGTGTATCGGTTCGCGTTTTGCAGCAATGCGATCAGGGGGCTGATCAAAAGCCCGCAGAAAAAGTTGCTGACGCCGTGCACAAAGTCCCAGGGCAGACCGGCCAAAATCCAAGCCATCATACCCTGCAGGTCCAGGCCGAACAGCAGCGCCTGGGCGGGGGCGTACAGTGTACCGAACAGAAACCCGTGGGCGGCACAGACACACATATACACCAGCGGCCGGGTCTTGGCCGGGAGCTGCTTGGGCAGCAGCATAACCCAGGCCCAGAGAATGGCCCACAGATAGAGATAAGGCAGCCACCACAGGGAAAAGCCTGCCATCAGGCCGTTGAGGAATACATAGGTGTAGATGGGATAGAGCGCCTTTTTTCGATAGACCACCGTCAGCGCCACCACAAAAACGCCCAGCAGATGGACGTTGGGCAGCGCTTCCATCAGGACCTTGGAGGCGTACATCAGCGCCCCCAGCATGCCAAAGACGGCGGTCTCTTTGACGGAGAGTTTCAAGTTACTCTACTTGGAAGGTGTAGGTGGAACCCGGGTTGATCTCGGTGGTGTCCACGCCCGAGGTGGCGTACGCACCGTCCACATAGAAGGCCCAATACTGGCCGTCGGTGTCATAATCCACGGTCAGGCCGTCCACGGTGGTGACGTACAGGCCGTACTCGCTGTCCTCTCCCTCGATCAAGCCCAGTTCCTCCAGCGCATCGCCGACTGTGGCCTGGTCGGTGTTGATTTGGTAGACGGTCTCCTGGCCGTCGCCGTTCACTACGGTGAAGGTGAAGGAAGTGTCGCCCTCGCCCAGGACCGTGCCTTCCGTCTGGGCGGCTGCCGTGTCGGGGGTGCTGGTGGCCGACTCGCTGACAGCGGCGCTCTCAGAGGCCGCGGAGGCGGAAGAGGTGGTTTCGTTGCTGGTGCAGCCGGTCGTGAACAGCGCCGTAGCCGCAAACAGCGCGCAACAAACCAGCAGCGACAGCGATGGTTTGGATCGTTTCATCTGCATAGTCAGTCTCCTTGGAAAATTCTCTCTTCCAGCCGGCGCTCGCAGCCCAAGGAAGAGGCGCTGTCTGAAAAATATTCCGACTGGCCGCAGCGTCTTTCACCTTCTCGGGAGAGGTCTCCCAATGGTTCGTCCCCGGCTTGCGGCACCGGGCAGAAAAAAACGCCTTATTGCGGGATACGGCGACGGGCTCGTGCAGGATTCCCACCTGCTTCCTTTTCAGACAGGTCCTATTATACGCCAACAGCAGCAGTTTTTCAATGGCCGGCAGCACAGTGGAACAAGGTTTTACGGTTGCCTTAGAAGTTGCGGCGCAACGCTGGGGTCAGACCTGCTTGGCAGGGAACACATCCGGGTCGTCGTCCTGCCGCAGGATGCCGAACAGCGCCATATCCAGCAGTTCGCCCGCGGTTTTTAGCATGGTGTGGGAATCCTGGGCGGGGCAGTCGCCCTGGTAGCTGAACAGGATGTTTTGAAAATAAGGCTCCACACTCTCCAGGTAGCGGATCACGCGTTCCGGCTGCAGGTCTGCGCGCAGCGGCATCCGGATTACCAGTTTCTCTATAAAGCGCTGGTTCAACTGACGGATCGGGGCACGCAAAGTATGGATGGACTCCGTCAAGTGCTTGGGCGGGCGAAGCATAGCGGATTCAAAAATCGTTTTCTGCAGGGGATGGCTTTGGAAATATGCTTCCCGAATCAGAAAAAATTCGCGGATGGCATCAGGTGTGGTGCAATTCTCCAGTCTTGGCAACTCCTGTTCCACATAGGCCTTGAGTTCGGAAAAAGTGCGCTCCACACACAACAGGAACAGTTCATCCTTGCTGGAATAATAATGGTACATCATGCCTTTGGAAATGCCGTGATTCCCGCAGATCCGTTCCATGTTGACATTGTCATATCCATGGGTCCCGAATTCGTTCAATGCAGCCTGATAGATCTCTTCTCTGCTGCGTTTCTGTCGCTCTTTTTGCGTCATACGGCATGCCCCTTGGCGGTTTTGTTGAGCACTGCCACCTTTTGCGGTTGTTCTGCCTGGTGGAGTTCTCCGGCCCACTCAAAGCCTTTCTTGGCCATAAAGACGGCGATGATCTCATTGATGACGGCGGCAGCCGCGATCGTGCCTTGGATAATGGAAGCACACTCCGGGGCGGGGTCTTCCAGGATCGACACAGCGATGCCGGTGAACACGAGAGAAACGCCCGAGTGCGGCAGCAGGGTAAAGCCCAGATACTTTTTGACGGTCGGCGGGCAATGGGTGACTGCCGCGCCCAGATAGGCGCCGCTGTATTTGCCGACGGCACGTGCCAGTATATAGACTGCGGTGTAGATACCGGCGCCGAAGATCAGGTGGTAGTCCAGCGGAGCGCCCAGATTCAGGATGACTACGATCATGGCAAAGCCGATGACGGGGTTCATCACTTCCATGATGCCCTTCAACTGTTCCTCGGTGATCATATTGGCGAAAACAGTGGAAAACGACATGCCGATCAACATAAAGTTGAGCACCGGGGTGGGAAGCAGACTGTTGATGATAAAGCCGATCCCTGCGGAAGCCAGCAGCATGGCCAGCATGACGGTCAGCGTGGAAGTGGGATTCTTGGTGCGGCGGAGCATCTTGCCTGTGATATAACCGGTGACCGCGCCGATGATGGCGGGCAGGAACACGAGGAAGAGCACCATGGGAACTGGGATGCCGGACGTGGAGAGATGCGCGGAAACAAAGGCGATCACCAGAAAGAACACCAGCGCCCCCACCAGATCATCCAATGCCGCCATGGGGATCAGCGTCCTGGTAACCGGGCCGGAAGTCTTCAAGTCACGCACCACGGAAAGAGAGGGGGCGGGCGCTGTGGCCAGCGCAATACCGCCGAACAGGAAGGCCAGGTACAGCGGTGTACCGGTAAACCAGAAAATGACGCCGAACACCAGGCTGACAACCACAAACGTCCCCAGGGATTCCGTGATCGTTGTGATCAGGATCTGCGACCCTGCACTTTTCATCTGTTTCCAGATAAGTTCGGTACCGATCATCAGGCCAAACGTACATTCCAGAATACTTTCCGCAACGCTGAACCACGTCGATTCCAACACGGCATTGCTCAACAGATTCAGCGCATGCGGGCCAATGATCATGCCGGCGATCAGCCAGCCCAGAATAGAAGGCAGCTTCAATTTTGAGATGAGTTTGCCTGCGGCAAAGGCGATCAGAATAGATGCCAAAAGCCGAAGCAGGCCGGTCAGAAATTCCATAAGGGGTCGCTCCTTGTATTGAATTGTAGACGGGATCGTCTACAAATGAAAGTATAACACTTATAGACGGATTCGTCCACAACTTTCCGCGGATATGTTGTGAAAGATTTAAGAAAAGCCGGGAATGCCGCACAGCAAGCGGAAAACCGCCGCAGGGCGGGAGCCTGCAAAGAAAATCCCCGCTCCGACGTGCGGAACGGGGAAGAGGATTCAGATCATGCGCTGGCCGTTGATCTCCAGGGCAAAGGTCTGGCCCAGTACCTTCGCAGCCTCGCGGCACAGGCGCATGCGATCCAGGAAAATCTCAAAATAATCCATCAGGGAGCAGATACTGGTATCAATACGGAGGCGCAGCAGGATCGTGCCGTCCTGTACCAGCACCCGGCTCTCTTTGGCAGAGTAGTTCACCCGGTCATGGATGTCGAAGCTGGCCGGGTCCTGGTTGCGCACGCGGTTGCTGCGCACATCGGTTTTGTCCGCCAAAATCAGTGCGGCGGCCACTGCGTTCACCGGGTAGGCGGTCTCCTCATCGTGGTTCCCGATGGCGGTGATGATGGTCGCCACTTCATCGGGGGCCGCCCCCATCTTGTCCAGGATGCGGAAAGCCATGATCGCACCGCTCTGGGCGTGGTCGTGCCGGTTGACGATATTGCCGATGTCATGCATCCAGCCTGCGATGGCGGCCAATTCCGCGGTACGTGCGTCGTAGCCGAGGGTGAGCAGGATCTCGCTGGCCAGCGAGGAAACCCGCCCCGCATGGGCATAGCTGTGCTCCGTATACCCCAGCGCGGACAGGCTTTCGTCTGCTTTGCGGATGTAGCTGTTGATCTCTTCGCTCTTTTTGATTTGTTCCAGATTCAGCGGCATATTTCCCATCGCTCCCTGTAGAATGTCGCTTTTATGATACCGCAACAGGCGGGACAGTACAAGCGGTTTCAAAAAACTTACGAAAGTTTTACACTTTTGCGATATACCACAGCGGAGATCACGGCAGCCAGCACTTCGGTGATCCAGAACGCATGCCACACGCCCTCCGCAGCGAGAAAGCGGCACAGGACCCAGGCCAATGGCATGATGACGATCGTATAACGGCAGAGGGAAATGATCAGCGACTGCGCCCCTTTGCCAAGCCCTTCCAGGGCCCCGGAGGCGGCAACCGAGACAGAGGACACAATAAAGCCAAGACTGATGATGCGCAGGGCGTTCTGTCCGATGGCAATGGTCTCGGGGTTGGCGGTGAACAAACTGATGAGCTGCGGGGCAAAGGCCAGGCAGACTACGGTGCCGGCGGCCATGATGCCGGCACAAAGTGCGGCCGTCAGTTCGTAGATCTTCTGTACGCGCCGGTATTCCCCGGCGCCGTAATTGTAGCCGATCAACGGGCGCATGCCCTGCACGATCCCGCTGCCGGGAAGATAGAGGAAAGTCTGCAGCTTATAGTAGATGCCCAGCACAACTACATAACTCTGGGAATACGCTGCCAGGATCGAATTGAGAAAGGAAACCAGGGCGGAGGGGAGCGCCAGGTTGAGGATGGCGGGAACGCCGATGGCGTACAGCTGCAGATCCATGCGCAGGTCCGCCCGCAATGCGGATCGCCGCAGCTGTACGGGCGTGGGCTTGCGGATATAAATGATCAGATAGACGACAAGCGTCAGCAGCTGGCCCAAGCCGGTCGCCAGCGCTGCGCCTGCGATGCCCATGCGGGGAAAAGGGCCGAGGCCGAAGATCATAACGGGATCGAGGATCAGGTTGCAGAGGGAGCCGGCCAGCAGTGCGAGCATGGTGAGCTTCATGCGGCCTACGGCCTGAAAGATTTTCTCAAAAGTCAGGGAAGCCATAATGACGGTGGAGAAGGCAAAGGCGATCGTAGCATAGACCGTGCCCAGCCGGATCACGGCGGCGTTCTGGGTAAACAGCCCCAGAAACCAAGGAGCCAGGGCGATGCAGAGGATCGTTGCAAGCACGCCGTGAAGAAGGGAGAATGCCATCCCGTGGGTGGCTGCTGTATCGGCTCTGCTTTTGGAACCGGCGCCCAGGTGCAGTGCGATCTGGGCGTTGATGCCGACACCGAAGCCGATGGCAATGGCGTTGACCAGATTCTGCATGGGGTAGATCAGCGAGAGCGCGGTCATGGCATCCTCACTGATCTGCGCAACAAAGAAACTGTCCACAATGTTGTACAGCGCATTGACCAGCATGGAAACGACCATGGGCAGCGCCATAGAAACCAGAAGCGGGAAAATCGGGCGCTCTTTCATAAAGGTGTCCTGCATATGCAAATCCTGCCTTTCACACAAAAAAGCCACACAATGATCCGTTCGGATCATTGTGTGGCGAAAAATAGCTTGTGAAAACTGTAAAAAATCCACACGAATTTTAGTGTTTATACAATAGCATACAGAAATTTGTTTGTCAAGACCCGCAGCGGCGTTCCCGTTCCCTCTGTACAGTCGTTGCGGCTGCAAGTAGTGGATTAGAGCATTTCCGGGGGAAGACCGTTGCGCAAAAGCAGTGTGGGGCAAACTTACGGCTGTTTCTCCGCCCAGACGCTCACAGAACCTCCGTTTACGGCGAAACAGGCGCTGCCGGTATCATCCAACACCAACTCCCCGGGACAATTCCCCAGCAGATCCACAAAGTGCTTTCCGGCGAACCTGGCGCCTAAACACATTTCTTTCTGCCCACCGGGGCCGTCGGACAGGATCACCGCGCAGCCCGAAGCCGGTTTGTTTTCCTCGCCGGTACGGGTCCAGCCGATGATATTGAAATCATCCAGATAATCGATCTGTTCACCCAGAGCGACATCCCGGCGCAACCGCAGCATGGTATTCAGTTGCGGGCCTACGGCGCCGATCCCGTCATGCGGGATGCCGTAATAATCTCCGTAGAAAACACAGGGGATACCATCCCGCCGCAGCAGGATCAGTGCATAAGCCAGCGGTTTGAACCAGCCCTGTACCCAGGATTGAAGCGCCTGACCAGGCTGCGTATCGTGGTTATCGACAAAGGTGACCGCCCGTTTCGGCCGGGCCTCCACCAGCGTGCCCTCAAAAATACGGCGCATGTCGAAATTTCCCTGGCTGGAAGATGCCTTCATCAGATTGAAGTGCAGGGGAACGTCAAAAAGAGACATGGTCTGCCCGCAGCTATCCAGGTAGTGCGTCAGGTCGGCAAGTTCCGGGCTCCAGTATTCGCCCACAGACCAAAGTGGTTTGCCGGATACCGTGCGGAGATTTTCCAGCCAGTGCAGGAAGAACGTAAATTGGATGTGCTTGACAGCATCCAGGCGGAAACCATCCACCCCGGTCAAAGCGAGATACCAGGCGCCCCAACGGTCAAGTTCTGCCAGTACCTCCGGATTGTTCATATCAAGGTCGGCCCCCATGAGATAGTCGTAGTTGCCGTTTTCATCGTCCACTTCGCCTTCCCAGTTCTTTCCATCCAACTGGAATACGCCTTTCCTCCTGGCGCGCTCATCCCAATCCACACCGTCAAAGTGGGTGTGGTTCCACTGAAAATCGGAGTAACGGCCGCCACGGCCGGGGAAGGTGAAGCGCGTCCAGGCGGAGATCTGTCCTCCGGCGCCCAGCTTTTTCCGACGGTCCCCAGGGTCATCTCCCTGTGCGCTGACCTCTTCGCAGGCGTCGGCCCCCATGCGGTGGTTCAGTACGATATCTGCAAAAACCTGTAAGCCCTCCTTTTGAAGCGCGCAGATCGCGGCCAGGTATTCGTCCCTGGTCCCGTATTTGGTAGGGATCGTGCCTTTTTGCTCGAATTCCCCCAGGTCATACAGGTCGTATACGCCATATCCGACATCATGGACGCCCTGCGCGCCTTTGTAAGCGGGCGGCAGCCAAACGCCGGTAAATCCGTCCTGCCGAAGATGCCGGGCGTCTTCGGCGGCGCGCTTCCAGTGTCCGGCGTCATCGGGCAGGTACCACTCAAAATACTGAATCAACGTTTTCGGTTCCATGATAGAGGCTCCTTTGCACCAACAACAGAAGGGGGCATCAAGCCCAGGGCAGGTCGCGTCGGGCAATAAGCCCGTAACTGCTTGTCGCGCTGGATACGGCGCGCAGGATGGCTTCGGCAGCCACCTGCGCGGCCAGCGTGCCCACTACATCCAGATCGGCCTCCAGGCTCCCTGCCGACAGGGCATACAGGCTGTCGCCGTCTGCGGTCGTGTTGACCGGGCGAATGGCACGGACCAGACCGTTTTGTGCCATGGCGGCGATTTTGTTCATTTCGGTCTTGCTAAAGCATGCGTTCGTAAGCACGGCGCCAATGGTCGTGTTGCCTACGAACTTGTTTTTCACGATCTGCGTGTGCCGGTACATTTCTGCCTCTGTACGCAGGAAACCGCTCTGGTCGGCAGCCAGCAGACCCGCCACTTGACGGCCGTCTTTCCAGTCAAAAACATCGCCCAGGGCATTGACCGCAACTACCGCTCCGACCTTAAGCTCCCCGAGTTGTACGGCATAGCTGCCGATCCCGGTCTTCATGGCCTGTTCCATGCCGTAATATTTGCCGACGGAGGCCCCGGTGCCGGCGCCAAAGCATCCGTCCTGATAATTGCCTGCCGCGGCCCCTTCGCAGGCGGCATACCCCAAGGCGGCGTCCGGGCGTGTCGTGCAGGAGCCGACTGTCAGATCGTACAGACAGGAAGCGCAGACCAGCGGGACCTTGGCGACGCCGGTGTCAAAACCAACGCCGCGTTCTTCCAGCCAGCGCATAACGCCGCCGGCGGCGTCGAGGCCGAAAGCACTGCCGCCGCTGAGCAGTACAGCGTGGATCTTTTCTGCGGCTGCTACCGGGCGGAGCAACTCAGACTCTCTGGACGCCGGCCCGCCGCCGCGGACATCCAACCCCGCAGCGGCTCCGTCCGGGCAAAGAAGGACAGTACATCCTGTCCCGGAAGCACGGTCTTCCGCCTGACCGATTTTGAAGTGCTCGATATCGGTGACTCGAATTTCCTGCATTTGTACAACCTCCTGCTACAGTAAAAATCAAAGATTGGGTTTCATCGGCGCAAAGATGAGGGGGGCGCGGCCGTATGCGGTGCAACTTATGGGAAGAGACTGGTCGGAGCGGCAGGGAACACCGCGCAGACCGAGGAAGTGTTCCGTATCACGCATCATAAAGGGCAATATTCAGTATATCGCAGAAAGCGGCAGGCGTGCACTCCTGTCATCGGGGGATCTTTTCGCCGTCATCTGCAGGAGTTTTATTCAAAATGGAGCACGCCTTGACAACGGCCCTGGATCGTTATATCATACCGCTAACACATAACGCTGCTATACGGAGGGACAGTATGGATGTAAAAGCGCCGGACACCTTGGAGAAGATCCAGCAGGCCGCGCTGGAAGAGTTTTCGCAGAAGGGCTTTCTGGGCGCTTCCTTGCGGCAAATCGTTAAGAATGCCGGGGTAACGACAGGGGCCTTCTATGGCTATTTTTCCAGTAAGGAGGCCCTGTTCGCGTCTATTGTGGAACCTCACGCAGCCGCACTGATGGGCAAGTTTATGGAAGCGCAGACCACGTTTGCCGAACTGCCGGAAAAAGAGCAGCCGGAGCACATGGGCATAGAATCCAGCCAGTGTCTGAATTGGATGGTGGAGTATATCTGTGCCCATCGCCAGCCGGTGAAGTTGCTGCTGTGCAAAGCCGAAGGGACCAGTTACGAGCACTTCGTTCACAACATGGTGGAGCAGGAGGTGGAGTATACCATTCGCTATATGGGAGTGTTGCGGCGCTTGGGACGGGAGATCCCGGAACTGGATCGCTCACTGTGCCACATCATAGCCAGCGGAATGTTCAATGGGGTTTTCGAAATCGTGGTACATGATATGCCTCATGACCAGGCTGTACGAAATGTAGACCAGCTCCGAACCTTCTACACGGCAGGGTGGATGAAACTGATGGAACAATAACGCCGCCCCTGCAAGGAGGCCGCGGCTGCGTCCAGACTCGCGTTCAAGATACAGGCGGCAAATTCAAGGCGGATTTTCCTGTCAGGTGAACAATTGCGGGCAGGGAAGGGCGGCAACGTGTGGATTAGACTGCGTTGCTCATCTTGTTGCGCGGCGCACGCCGTCAGTTCCGACAGTTCCACTGTATCCGCCTGTATGTGCGCAGCGCGCCCGGTTCACGTCCTCCACGGCGGGCCAGCGATGAAAAATGTTCCGTAGCATGCAGGAATCTTATAAAAATTATACTCTATCCGCGATGGAAATCAAGTCCAGGGCAGGTGTGGAAAAACGGGTGGAACAGCCGCTTCCCTTCACGGTTCCCTTCTGGCTTTGCCGAACAGATATTTTCTGGAGACCCATCCCGCCAGCCGGTAATGCCAGGGGCGCAGAGCTTTGTCGACTTCCCGGAGCAGCGTGCGGATCGGCAGATGCTGCGGGCAATGCTGTTCGCAGCGGCCGCAGCCCACGCACTGGGTCGCAAAAGCGGGTTCCCGCCGCAGGGAAACGACCTGCCAGTACTCCCGCCGGCCAGTGCGTTTGTTTTCGGTGAACATCTCGTTATAACAGCGGAACGCGCCGGGGATATCCACGCCTTTGGGGCAGGGCATGCAGTAACCGCAGCCGGTGCAGGGAGCCTTGACCTGGCGGCTGATCTCCTTTTTTACCCGGTCCAACAGGGCAAAATCCTCTTTTGTCAATTCGTGCGGACGTACGCTGCCGGCGATCCGGCAATTTTCTTCCAACATTTCCAGGCTGTTCATGCCGGATAATACACAGGTGATCTCGGGCTGGTCCCAAAGCCAGCGCAGCGCCCACTCGGCCGCGCTCCAGCCCCGCGCACTCTCGCGAAACAGGCGGCGGGCCCCTTCGGGCAGCAGGTTGACCAGTTTGCCGCCGCGCAGCGGTTCCATAATGATGACCGGGAGCCTCCGGGCGGCGGCAGCCTGCAGTCCGGCCCGTCCGGCCTGACTGTTCTCGTCCATATAATTGTACTGGATCTGGCAGAAATCCCAATCATAGCAATCCAGCAACTGCACGAACATCCCGGTAGCGCCGTGAAAACTGAACCCTACCTGCCGGATCTGGCCGGATGCCTTCTTCGCGCCCAGCCATTCCCGGACGCCCACAGCTTCCAGTTTGCGCCAACTCTCCACGTCGGTGAGCATGTGCATGAGGTAGAAATCCACATGGTCGGTGCGCAGACGGCGCAATTCTTCCGTGAAATAGCGTTCGAGGTCAGCGGAACTGCGCACAAGATACTGGGGCAGCTTGGTGGCAATGTTGACCTGGTCCCGGCAGTGATTGCGGTCCAGGATCTCGCCCAGCACAGCTTCGTTGCCCGGGTAGATGTATGCGGTATCGAAATAGTTCACACCTGCCCGGATGGCAGCCAGGACTTCCTGTTCGGCTTTGTCCAGGTCGATGCCTGTGCCCTTGCGGGTAAATCGCATACAGCCGTACCCCAGAATGGAGAGCGGCCGGCCCTGTTTATCGTTGCGGTATTGCATGTTTGCCTCCGGACCCGGCGCCGGGCCGGGCTGTTGTCTGTAAGTCTTCGGACCTGCGGCCCGACTCTTTTATTATAGGGGCTTGCCGTACCAAACACAAGGCTTTTCCTGAGCAGAAGCCCTTGCCTGTCTGCAGCAGGATGATGTACAATACAGGCGGGTGAAACAGTGATGATAATTCAAATTCAGGACGAACTGGATCTTTCCAAAATTGCGGAAAGCGGCCAGTGTTTCCGTGTGGCGCAGGTTGCGGGGCAATATCGTTTTATCACCGGCTCCAAAGTCCTTTACATCCGGCCGCTGGGCGCAGGCCGTTATGAAGCCGCTTGCTCGGAAAGCGAGTGGCAGCAGGTCTGGTCGCCCTATTTTGATTTGCAGAGAAACTACGCGGCTGTACGCAGGAGCATCGCTGGCGACGCCTTTATGCGGCAGGCTGCCGAAAGCGGACGCGGCGTGCGGGTTTTGCGGCAGGACCCCTGGGAGATGCTGGTCACCTTTATTATTTCCCAGAGAAAGAGTATCCCGGCGATCCAGAAGGCGGTGGAGGCACTGGCATCGGCCTTTGGGACGGCATTGCAGACGGAACACGAGACGCTGCATACTTTCCCCACGCCGCAGGCGCTGTGCGCGGCAGGGGAGCCGGGGCTGCGGCAATGCGGCCTTGGGTACCGCGTGCCGTATGTGCAGGATGCTGCCCGGAAAGTATGCGACGGGACGCTCCGCCTGGATGAACTGCCGGGAAAAAGCGATGGCGAACTGTTGGACGCACTCAAGGGGGTCAAGGGCGTAGGGGACAAGGTCGCAAACTGTGTGATGCTCTTTGCCTATGGCCGGACGGCGCGCGTGCCGGTGGATGTTTGGATTCAGCGGATCATGCAGGAACGGTATGCAGGTGCAGATCCGTT
The DNA here is from genome assembly GCA_019116705.1 of Candidatus Gemmiger avistercoris. Lineage (GTDB taxonomy): Bacteria > Bacillota > Clostridia > Oscillospirales > Ruminococcaceae > Gemmiger > Gemmiger avistercoris. The sequence goes on along the minus strand of DXBF01000054.1, from coordinate 32,622 downwards.
TGCTCCTTACGGGGAAAATGCGGGGATCATGCAGCAATATGCTTTCTATTATGTGCAGCACCATAAGGACGCCGTCAAATAAAGGAAAGCGCAGCCTCTGAACGACGGCAAACAGGCCCGCCCCCTGTCGGGGGACGGGCTTGCCTTTGTTCAGTCGTGGATCTTCCAGCCGTTGAGAAAGCGGGCTGTTTCTGCGGTGCTGTGATCAATGATCTCGCTGTGGCCAAGGTCGAGTTTGGCAATGGCGGCCATATCCGCATCGCTGAGGTTGAAATCCCAGATATTGAAGTTTTCCTCCATCCGTTCCCGGTGGATGGACTTGGGGATGATGACGACTCCCCGCTGGGCGTTCCAGCGCAGTGCCACCTGGGCGGCTGTCTTGTTATATTTCCGGCCGATTTCCGTCAGTATCGGGTGCGTAAAGATGCCGTGTTTGCCCTCGGCCATCGGTCCCCATGCTTCCGGCTGGACGTTCAGAGTTTTCATGTTGCTGATGGCGCCGGTCTGGGCAAAGAAGGGGTGCAGTTCCACCTGGTTGACCATCGGAGCGATGCGGGCGTTCAGGCACAGATCGGTCAGACGGTCCGGGTAAAAGTTGCATACGCCGATGGCACGGATCTTTCCTGCCTCATACAACTCTTCCATGGCCCGCCAGGAGCCGTAGTAGTCGTTCATGGGCTGATGGATCAAATACAGGTCGAGGTAGTCCAGCCCCAGCTTCTGCAAGGATGTTTCAAAGGCCTTTTTGGCGCTCTCATATCATCAGCGACCCGGGACTTTCTCAAAGCGTAGAAGCAGGGCTGGAAAATATTGTGGCCGGGAATGCCTATCTCGGCCTGGATACGATGGCCGCTAAGGCAGAGTATTTTGAGCAGGTGGACGCTGTTGGTTTCGGGTCTTTCCAAATCCTGTCCTGGCTGATCTTGCTGTTTGGCGTTGTGAACCTTATCAACACCACCTTATCGAACCAGATGGCACGAAGGCGGGAAAACAGCATCTTCCGCGCCGTGGGCCTGACACAAAGGCAACTGTATCAGATGATCGTTTGCGAAGGCCTTTGCTATGCATTGACTGCCGCCATGATGACGCTGCTCGTCGGCGTGCCGGTTTCGCTGCTTGCCTGCAGGGCAGTAAGCGCGATGACCTACGGAGGGAAAATCGTTGCTTATCGGTTTCCGTTTTTGGAAATGGGGTTGTTCCTTCTGGCGCTGTTTGGATTGGAACTCATCCTTTCCCTCTGGACGATCCGCAGGCAGAAAAAATGCTCGTTGATCGAAGAGATGCGGGCGCTGGAATAGCCTTTGCACCCGGGTACCCGGAACGGCTTGAGCAAGGGCGGGGAGGGGGCCGAAAGCCGGCGCTTGCGCCTAAAAAGCGATTGAATCCCGGGCCAAGGTTTGATACAATAAAGAAAAACTGCCCCGGCAGAAGGCCGGACGGGGCAAACCGGGCTTTGTGCCTGCACTCAAAGACGGACAGGGGGACTACCGTTGGCGTTTTCACTATCTTTGGGGCTGACGGCCCTCTGGTTCCTTTTTATGACCTGGCTCTCCCATCAGAACGGGGAAGATACAAGCAAAACCAGCAGGGAACTGGCAGAGAGACTCTCTTTTCTGCAAGAGGATGAAGAGACCCTGAACTACAGGCTGCGGTGCGCGGCCCATGTGGTGACCTATCTGATCCTGGTATTGCTTTTGGGGATCACCCGGGCACTGGGCGGGCTGCCGTACTGGCCGCTGGGGGCCGTGCTGGTCTGGTCCTGGGTGGATGAAGCCACCAAGCCCCTGGTAAGCGGCCGCCATTTTTCATGGCGGGATGTGGGTCTGAACTGGCTGGGGTGCGGCCTCGGCTTCGCGTTCCTGTGGTTGTGCCGGTAAGCGCCGTTCTGCGCAACTTTATTGGTAAAAAGCGTGCAAAAAATCAAGTCCCTGCACAAGAACTGTGATAGAGGGGGGCGCAATAAAGGCGTTTTAGGGATGGCAAAAGCAAGTCCCCAAAAACAGCGCCGTTTTTTGACTCTTTACTGCATAACAGGATAAAGCGGAACAGGGACGCAAAAACATCCTGCACTCCGCACCCAAACGGGGCCACTTCAACAGTCAGGACCCCCGGCAAAGCCGGGGGTCCTGACTGTTTCGTATGGGTGCGTAATGGCTATCTATCAGTACATGCCGCCCATGTCGCCGCCGGCGGGAGCGGCCGGAGCCGGGGGCTCCGGCAGATCGGCGACCAGGCTCTCGGTGGTCAGGACCATCGAAGCAACGCTGGCAGCATTCTCCAGAGCGGAGCGGGTGACCTTGGTGGGATCGACGATGCCGGCCTCGATCATGTCATCGACATACTCTTCCTTCTGCGCATCGAAACCGTAGTTGGGCTTGTTGGCCTTCAGGATGTTGTCGATGATAACGCTGCCTTCCAGACCGGCGTTCGCGGCGATCTGGCGCAGGGGAGCCTCCAGGGCTTTGCGGACGATCTTGGCGCCGGTGCGCTCGTCGCCTTCCAGAGAAGCAACGATCTTGTCGACAGCGGGGATCGCGTTGATGGTAGCGGTGCCGCCGCCGGCGACGATGCCCTCCTCAACAGCCGCCTTGGTGGCGTTCAGAGCGTCCTCAATGCGGAGCTTCTTGTCCTTCATCTCCACTTCGGTAGCAGCGCCGACCTTGATGACGGCCACGCCGCCGGCCAGCTTTGCCAGACGTTCCTGCAGCTTCTCACGGTCGAAATCGGAGGTGGCGGTGGTGATCTGGTTGCGGATCTGGGCCACACGGTCGGAGATGGCGTTCTTGTCGCCGTTGCCGCCGACGATGGTGGTGTTCTCCTTGGTGACCTTGACCTGACGGGCGGTGCCCAGCAGCTGCATGGTGGCGTCCTTGAGTTCATAGCCCAGATCGCTGCTGATCACGGTGCCGCCGGTCAGGATGGCGATATCCTGCAGCATCTCCTTGCGGCGGTCGCCAAAGCCGGGCGCCTTGACGGCGACTACATTCAGGCCGCCGCGCAGACGGTTGATGATGAGGTTGGACAGAGCATCGCCCTCCACATCTTCCGCGATGATGAGCAGCTTGCGGCCGGACTGGATGACCTGCTCAAGCAGGGGAACCAGATCCTGGAAGACGCTGATCTTCTTGTCGGTGATCAGCACGGAGCAGTCCTCATAGACGGTCTCCATCTTCTCGGTATCGGTGACCATATAGGGGGTCACATAGCCGCGGTCAAACTGCATGCCTTCCACGACCTCGGTGTAGGTCTCAGCAGTGGTCTTGTTCTCCTCGATGGTGATCACGCCGTCGGCGGTGACCTTCTCCATCGCATCGGCGATCAGCTGGCCGATCTCAGCGTCACCGGCAGAAACAGTACCGACACGGGCAATGTCCTTGCTGCCGTTGACCTTCTGGCTGTTGGCTTTGACGGCTTCCACAGCGGCGCTGACAGCCTTCTGCATGCCGCGCTTGATGTCCATGGGGTTCGCGCCGGCGGTCACGTTCTTCATGCCTTCGTTGACCAGAGCCTGGGCCAGAACCGTCGCGGTGGTGGTGCCGTCACCGGCGGCGTCGTTGGTCTTGGTGGCCACTTCGCGCACCAGCTGAGCGCCCATGTTCTCAAACTCGTCCTTCAGCTCGATCTCCTTGGCGATGGTCACGCCGTCGTTGGTGATGAGCGGGCTGCCGAACTTCTTGGCAAGCACCACGTTGCGGCCTTTGGGGCCCAGGGTGACCTTGACGGTATCAGCAAGCTGGTCGATGCCGGCGCACAGCGCCTTGCGGGCGTCAGCGCCCTGTTTGATCTGTTTAGCCATAAAGCATTATCTCCTTTTATTGTAAAGAATCAACGGAAAAGGGGAGGGGATTACTCCTCCACCACGGCGAGAATATCGCTCTGGCGGACGATGGTGCATTCCTCGCCGTCCACCTTGACTTCAGTACCGGCATATTTGCTCGTCAGCACTTTGTCGCCGACCTTGACAATCATTTCGACTTCCTTGCCGTCGACCATGCCGCCCGGGCCAACGGCCAGGACCTCGGCCACCTGCGGCTTTTCTTTCGCGGAGCCGGACAGGATCAGGCCACCTTTGGTGGTCTCTTCTTCCTCGACCAGCTTGATGACAACACGGTCTGCAAGAGGTTTGATTTTCATGATGAAAGATCCTCCCTTATAAAAGATTTCTCTTCAAAGATTTGGTTTAGCACTCGCTTCTCTTGAGTGCTAAACATATAATATACACTTTCTACGGAAAAATCAAGAGGTTTTTATATAAAATTTTTATGAACATGGAGTTCGGGGCGCCTGGCTGCGTCCGCGAAAGAAAAAAGGCCTGCCGTCCGGCTGGGAGGCAGGCAACAAAAATGCCCACCTGCGCCGCAAGACCGGCAACAGGCGGGCGCCGCATGGAGCTAGTAGTCGGACTTGAACCGACGACCTGCTGATTACGAATCAGCTGCTCTACCAACTGAGCCATACTAGCGCGCAAAGGCAACATCCCTATTATACAGGTTTTTGGGCGCAAGTCAAGTCCTGCGGTGAAAAAACCTGAAAAAACGTTGCCGTTGCATTCAGCAAAAGACGTTCAGCAACTGGGCGCGCCCATGCAGCCGCAGCGGTACGGACCCTGCCGGTACGAACAGGCAGTCCCCGCGGAAGAAGGGGAGCGCGTCGCCGCCTTCGGGGAAGGCCACCCCGCATCCGTCCACGCACAACAGCACCTGGAAAGAACGGTCGGTTGCAGCCAAAGGGGCCATTGCCCGGATACGTTCGGTGTTGATCACCCAGCGTTCGACCACGAAATACCGGCAGCGGCAGAGCAGCTCGCTGGCCCGGCCGGGGGCGTAGCGTAGAACGCGCAGAGGCTGCCGTGGAGTGATCCCTCCCGTCAGGTCCGCCACGTCCAGCGCGCGGTCGATGTGGAGCGGGCGCGGTTTGCCGTCCTTGTCAGGGCGGCCGTAGTCGTACATCCGGTAGGTCAGGTTGGAACTTTCCTGGATCTCCGCCACCAGCGCGCCCGCGCCGATGGCATGGACCATCCCGGCCGGGATGAAGAAAACATCGCCTTTTTGGATGCGTACCTTCTGCAGATAGCGCTCAACGCTGCCGTCCAGCAGGCTTTGACGCAGCGTCTGCCGGTCAATGGTGCGGTTGAAGCCGCAGATCAGGCTGGCATCCCCGACGGTGTCCAGCACATACCACATTTCGCTTTTGCCGAGCTGCCCGTTTTCATGCTCCCTGGCGTAAGCGTCGGAAGGATGCACCTGGACGGACAGATCCTGCCTGGCGTCGATGAACTTGATCAGGATGGGAAGCTGGCCGTCGGAACTATGGATGTGGCTGCCGAGAAACTCCGGGTGGGCGCGCAGCACTTCGGGGAGCGACTGTCCGGCAAAAGGGCCGCTGGCCACGGTGCTGGGGCCGTCAGGGTGGGTGGAACATTCCCAGGTCTCGGCCAGGGGCTGCATGTCGATCCCTTTGGCAAAATCATCGTTCAGCCGGTTGCCGCCCCAGAGATAGTCCTTGCCCGCCGGACGCAGCAAAAACGGTTCAATCTTCAAGGGGGAATTTCTGTTTGTCATGGACGCTGATCTCCTTGCCCAGCTGGACCTCGATGACCTTGAGTTCGGTGTCGGCGATGATCGTGTGCCGGCAGCCTGCCTGCATCGTGATCACATCGCCGGCCTGTACGGGCTGTTCCATTCCGTCCACGATCGCGCGGCCCCGGCCCGAAATAACGTTCCAGACTTCGTCACGGCGGCTGTGGCTGTGGTAATTCATGCTGTGGCCGGGATTGAGCGTGACCTTGATGGTCATGCTTTCGTCTTCCACGTCCAGCACCCGGAAGCTGCCCCAGGACTTCTCGGCGAACATGACCTGCTGGTCGATGGCGTCCACATAGGGCTTGATATAGCTGGATTGTTCCTTGTCGGAAACCAGGATCCCCTCCGGGCTGGCCGAAACGACGACGTCGTGCAGCCCCATGCAGAGCACCGGCACGTCCAGTTCGTTGAGCACGTGGACGTTCTGGCAGGTGCCGTTGAGGATCGCCTTGCCGATGCTGGGCTCCTCCATGGCTTCCGTCAGGGTGTTCCAGGTCCCCATATCCTTCCACTGGCCGGCAAAACGCATGACCTGGATCTTGGGTTCCTTTTCGACCACAGCGTAATCGAAGCTGATCTTGGGCAGGGTATCATACCGCTGGTACAGATCCTGGTAATCGGTGAAGTCGAGCAGTTCATGGGCGCGGCCCAGCACATACCCCAGCTTGTAGGCAAAAACGCCGCCGTTCCACAGCGCTCCGCGGGCAATATACTCGGCGGCTGTCTTTGCGTCCGGCTTTTCCTTGAAAGTCTTGACCGGACTGACCGTACCGGCGCTTTCCGGGATGATATACCCATACTTCTCGCTGGGGTAGGTGGGCTCGATGCCCATCAGCGTCAGGCTGGCGTTTCCTTCCGCGGCCAGGCGGGCGAGTTCTTTCAGCGCCTCAAAATAGTCGTTGTTCACATAGGGGTCCACCGGGCAGACGACAACGGGCTCCTCCGGCGAGACCCCCTTCACGTCGCGCAGATAGGCGCTGGCCAGGGCGATGGCGGGGAAGGTGTCCCGGCGGCAGGGCTCCACGCAGACGCCCACCGCGTCGCCCAGCTGGTTGTGGATGGCGCTGACCTGGGTCTTGCTGGTGGCAATGGTCACGTTGGCGCCGCGGTCGACCTCGGTGATCTGGCGGTAGACACGCTGGACCATAGACTCGTAGCCGTCGCCGGTCTTGAAAATTTTGATGAACTGTTTGGAGCGGATGTCGTTGGACAGCGGCCACAGGCGTTTGCCGGAACCGCCGGAGAGCAGGATGATATTCATAGTGCGTTTCCTTTCCGGGGCGCTCAGCGCTCCGCGCGCATGGGATTGTGCAGGAAGTCCTCGTAGGCCAGGCGAAGCCCGTCCTCCAGTTCGGTTTTATAGGTCCAGCCCAGAGCCGTGGCCTTGCTGACGTCCAGCAGTTTGCGGGGAGTTCCGTTGGGCTTGGAGGTATCCCACTCGATCCTGCCGGTGTACCCGACCACTTTGGCGACCAGTTCCGTCAGCGCCCGGATCGTCAGTTCCTTGCCGGTCCCGGCGTTCACGGTCTCGTTGCCGGAATAGTGATTCATCAGGAACACACAGAGGTTGGCCAGGTCGTCCACGTACAGGAATTCCCGCAGCGGGCTGCCGTCGCCCCAGCAGGTCACACTGGGCAGGCCCTGCTCCTTGGCCTCATGGAAGCGCCGGATCAGCGCCGGGACCACGTGGCTGTGGGTGGGGTGGTAATTGTCGTTGGGGCCGTAGAGGTTGGTAGGCATGACGCTGATATAGTCCGTGCCGTACTGGCGGTTGAGGTACTCGCAGTATTTCAAACCCGAGATCTTGGCCAGCGCGTAGGCTTCGTTGGTTTTTTCCAGGGCTGAAGTCAGCAGGCAATCCTCTTTCATGGGCTGCGGCGCCATGCGGGGGTAGATGCAGCTGGAACCCAGGAATTCCAGCTTTTTGCAGCCGTTTTTCCAGGCGGAATGGATCACGTTCATCTCCAGCGTCATGTTGTCGTACATGAAATCCGCCAGTGCTTCCTCATTGGCTACGATGCCGCCCACCTTGGCCGCAGCCAGAAAGACGTATTCCGGCTTTTCAGCGGCAAAGAAGGCTTCCACAGCCTCCTGACGGCAGAGATCCAGTTCCCGGTGGGAGCGGGTGATCAGGTTGGTGTACCCCTGGCGCTGCAATTCCCGCACGATGGCGCTGCCCACCATGCCGCGGTGCCCGGCTACATAGATCTTCGCGTTTTTTTCCATCATCGTTTTCGTCTTCTTTCTTTATAAGCAAACTGTTGCAAAGCGGGAGCGCAGGGGGCCTCATTTGATGACGCCCTTTTCGAGATATTCGGCCAGGTTGGTCTTAATGTGCTCTTCGGCGCGCTCCACCGCCACTTTTTTCATATCATGGTCCACCATGATCCGCACCAGTTCTTCAAAGCTGGTCTTGGTGGGGTTCCAGCCCAGTTTCCGTTTGGCCCTGGAGGGGTCGCCGAGAAGATTGACCACGTCGGTGGGGCGGTAGAAATCGGGGCTGACCTCGATGAGCACCCGGCCCGTCGCGCGGTCAATGCCTTTTTCTTCCATGCCTTCGCCTTTGAACTCCAGCTCGATACCCACATAATGGAACGCCAGCTGGCAGAATTCCCGCACGGAGTGCTGCTCGCCGGTGGCGATCACAAAGTCTTCCGGTTCATCGTTTTGCAGCAGCAGCCACATGCACTCCACGTAGTCTTTGGCGTAGCCCCAGTCCCGCAGGCTGGAAAGGTTGCCCAGATACAGCTTGTCCTGCTTGCCCTGGGCAATGCGGGCGGCGGCCAGCGTGATCTTGCGGGTGACGAAGGTTTCGCCGCGGCGCTCGGATTCATGGTTGAACAGGATGCCGGAGCAGCAGAACATGTGGTAGGCTTCCCGGTATTCTTTGACGATCCAGAACCCGTACTGCTTGGCCACCGCGTAGGGGCTGTAGGGGTGGAAAGGGGTGTCCTCGTTCTGGGGGACCTGCTCCACCTTGCCGTAGAGCTCGCTGGTGGAAGCCTGGTAAACGCGGCAGGTCCCGGCCAGGCCGCACAGGCGGACCGCCTCCAGCACGCGCAGCACGCCGGTGGCCACCACGTCGGCGGTATACTCCGGCACGTCGAAACTGACCTGCACATGGCTCTGCGCGGCCAGGTTATAGATCTCATCCGGGCGCACGGAGCCGATGACGGCCATCAGGCTCATGGAATCCCCCAGGTCCCCGTAGTGCAGGTGAAAATGAGGATGCCCTTCCAGATGCGCGATACGCTCCCGGTAGTCCACCGAGGAACGGCGGATCATACCGTGCACATCGTAGCCTTTTTCCAGCAGGAACTCAGCCAGATAGCTGCCGTCCTGGCCGGTCACGCCGGTGATCAATGCCTTTTTCATAACTTCATTCGCCTTTCTTGGTAGATTGGTTGAGGCCCTTTTAGCTTTGTATTTGCTATTTTATCGTTTCTTTTGGAGAAGCAACAGAGGAAATCTTGCAAAAGACTAGCATTATATTGACTTTTTTGGCGTTTTCCGCTACAGTAGACGGGAAACGGGAGGTGACCGGGCATGGAGAACCCGATGTTTGACGGCGAACTGGTACATTCCAGCCGGATCCTTTATACCCCTTCGCCCTTTGCGCGTACCAACCTGCTGCATCTGCAGGAGGTCGGCAGCCTGCAAGCCCGCCGGCCTCATGCCAGCGCCCGACAGGGGCTGGCGTCCTACCTGGTTTTTCTGGTGGAAAGCGGCAGCGGCACGCTGGAATACGGCGGTATGCAGCGCACACTGCAGGCAGGGGACTGCGTTTTCCTGGATTGCCGCAAACCGTACCGGCACCGCACGGGGGCGGATCTGTGGCAGCTGCGCTGGGCGCACTTTTACGGTCCCAATATGGGCGGCATCTATAAAAAATATGAAGAACGCGGCGGGCAGCCCGCTTTCCGTACTGTCCAGCCCCAACGGTACAAGGCGCTGCTGGAAGAATTGTATGCACTGGCCGGTTCGGACGCTTATGTGCGGGATATGCAGATCTGCGCGCGGCTGTTTGACCTGCTGACGCTGCTGATGGAGGAAAGCTGGCATCCGGGTCGCGGGCCGGTGCGCCGCGGCAAGCAGCAGAGCGTGCAGGAGATCAAAGACTTTCTTGACACGCACTACACCGAAAAAATAACGCTGGACGATCTGGCCGAACGGTTTTATATCAACAAATTCTACCTGACCCGCGTGTTTAAAGAGCAGGTCGGGCTTTCGGTCACCAGCTACCTGGTCCAGCTGCGGATCACCCAGGCCAAACGGCTGCTGCGCTTTACCGACTGGAGCATGGAAGCGGTGGCGGCTGAATGCGGCCTGCACGACGCCAACTATTTTGCGCGCCTTTTTAAAAAGATCGAAGGGATCACGCCGGGAGAATACCGCCGCCGGTGGTGAGCGGCGCGGTAAGATACGGGGCCAAGCGGCCAGGAGCGGTTTGCCTGCGCACCCCGGTTTTGTATAAAAGCGTTCACCAGCAGCACACCGTTTGCGTACCGGGAAATTTTACCCGCGTACCTTTATTCGGTACCGGCCTGCAGGGAGGAAAACAGCCCGGAGCGATGCATCCGGGCTGTAATGCCCCCCTGGGGGGCAGGCGGCGCGTTCAGGATTCCGGCGGCTTGGGCGGTTCCGGCGGCGCGCTGTGGTTGGCTACCGGGATAAAGCGGCGGACAAAGCGGCCTTTGCCGCGGCTGAGCACATAAAAATACCCGATCACCGAGAAGATCATCGCGCCGATGAAATTGACGAAAAGATCCTCCATCGTATCCAGCAGCCCGGGGTCCAGATATCCGCCCAGCCCCAGCGATTTCTGGGAGCCGTCCGAAAAGACCACGATCACATCGGAAATGCCGCGCAGAACGACCGGGTGGTTGCCGCCGGTGGGGTCCAGCAGGATCGTGCCGAAATTCTGCAGGACGGTATCCTTTTGCATATCGAGGAAGAAAAGCTGGTCCATGGTGCATTCAAAGAATTCCCAGACCACCCCGACCGTCATCGAGAAGCAGAAGGCGACGATGGCCAGGTACAGCGGCGAAAGGTGGAAGCGCACACGGCTGTTGCGGTTGAGGATATCCAGCAGTGAAAAACCGATGGCCGCGCACAGGAAGCCGTTGATGGTGTGCAGCACGGTGTCCCAATGGGGGAAGGTCACATAGTAAGCGCCGATCTCTCCCAGGATCTCCGCTGCGTAGATAAACAGCAGGATGATGACTTCCAGCGTATTGGGCAGGTCAATGTCCAGTTTGCGCTCCAGCATGGTAGGCAGGGCAAACAGGATCAGGGTGAGAAGGCAGAGAAATACATTTTCAAAATTCCGATTGAAAAGCTGGGCCAGCATCACCAGGATCACCGAGATGCGCAGAAACGTGTAAAGGATCATCACGGCCTTCTTTTCTTTCCACAGGTCGCGCAGTGTTTCGCTTACACGGGGCTTGCACGGTTTCATAGACAACTCCTTTGCGCCTTCCGGGGCGCTTTGCGGGGGTTCCTTTACTCCAGTGTGAAATCCTTGGGGTCCAGTTCCGGCAGTACCTGCCGGTGCGGGACCCGCATCAGCGGGTCATAGCAGAAGCGGCGGCAGCTGTAGTAAGGGGAAACGACCCCCTTTAACCGGCACAGAACCATTTTGGGGTCGGAGGCGGGCATACCGTACAGGCAATACGCGCAGGCGGGTGCGATCTTGCTGCCATAATACTGCTTTTTGAACATAGCCTCACCCCAAAACACAGAAATATACTATTGATTCTTCCTATTATAAAAGTTTTGCCGGAGCTTGTAAAGTGCCGCGCAAAGGAAGAGAAAAGCAACCAATGCGGCGTCGGGGGCGAGCCGGTGCGCAGGGATGACCCGCGCTGGCAGCGAGCGGTAGACCGGCAGGACGCCGGGCAGCAGCCGCACCGCTCCCGCCGTCAGGGCCGGCAACAGGAGCAGGTGCAGCAGGCGGTTGAGCGCAAGCAGCCGCAGCGAAGCGGCCCCCTGCAGCAGCAGCGCCAGCTGAGCCCATACCGAGAGCCCCAGCACGCTCAGGCACAAGCAGCAGCCGTAGAGGGCTGCACGCCCGCCAAGGGCGGCAAAATCGGCGCATCCGGCCGTGATCTCCTGCAAAGCGCTCAGTAAGGGCCGAACCTGGGAGATGTGCGGCAAAAAGGGTTCTGCCGCCGCACCGAGCGTCCGGAAAAACACCACGCAGCCGCAGACATTCAGGCAGCTGGACACGGCGCTGCTTACGGCCGGGGAAAAGCCTGCCGGTTCCGCTGTTTCGGCACAGGCGCCCCGGCCGGCCGCCCCGCGCCGGGCAGGCAGCAGCGGCAGGCAGGCCAGCGTGCTGATCAGATTGGCGGCCAGCTGCAGAGCGTACAGCAGTACCCCCAGTTTTATGCTTCCGAGCATCAGCCCGCCCACGCAGCCGATGACAAAACCGGGGCTGGAACAGCAGCCCAGCATCAGCAGAAAGACCGATTCCCGCTCCGTCAGCGTTCCGTTCCGGGTCAGGCGGCCGGTGAGGCGGGCACAGACGGCGTATCCGCCGAACCAGGAAAGCAGCAGCGCCAGCACGCCCTCCTCCCGGCCAAACCCAAGAAAGCGGGAAACACGGCGCAGCAGCGGGTGAGGACCGCGCAGGGAGATCAACCATTCGCAAAGTACAAAAAACGGGAATAGCGCCGGCAGCACCGTTTCCACGCACAGGCGCAGCCCTTCGGCAAACCCTTCGGCCGCCAGTGCTGGGGCGCGCAGCAGCAGAACGCTCAGCAACAGGCAGAGCGCGGCGACGACCCGGTTCTTGATACGGTATTGACTCATAGAACAGACCTCCGACGGCGTATATTGGGGCAGGCCGCTATGCCTCGGGGAGGGGACGCCCATGAAACGCCAGAAACAAAAGAGACCGAAGGATTCCCGCTGGGCAGACAGTCTCCGGGGGATGTGGGGGCAACCCCCGTCCGGGTTTTACCAGCTGCCCGCTTTTGAGGTACGCGGCCGCTGCCTTGTGACGCAGGCCTGCCGGAAAGTCCTGGATTTCGCGCCGGAAAAGATCTGTCTGGACATGGGCAACTTTATAGTAACATTGTATGGCGGCGGTTTGCGAATAGAATCGCTGAACGGCAGAAGGCTGCTGCTGACCGGCCGCATCACGGCCATCACCTTTCAGAACAAATGGGAGGAAGGGCGCACATGAAGCAGGGGATCTGGGGGTTGGATCGAATCACGTTCCGCATCAATGGACGGGACCCGCAGCGGTTTTTGAACCTCGCATCCCGGCACGGCGTCCGGCTTTTCCATCTGCGCCGGGAAGAAGACGGCCTGTCCGCCAGTGCGCCGGGGAACTCCCGCGTCCGCATCGAGCAGCTGGCGGTGCAAGGCGGGTGGCGGTTTTCGCTTCTGGAACGCCGGGGACCCGGCCTTCTGACGGAGCGGATCGCGGCCCGGCCCGGCCTGATCGCAGGCGGCGCGCTGTTTCTGGTGCTCCTGCAATGTTTCGGGCAGCTGCTCTGGACCATCGACTTCGGCGGTCTGGGCGAGGAACAAGCGTACCGGCTCCGCACGCTGCTGGCCGGATACGGCATCTATGAGGGCGCCAGAATGGAGGAAAAAACGCTGGAATCCGCCCGGCAGGCCGCACTGCAGCAGAGTGACCTTTTCGGCTGGATCACCTTGAATTTCGCGGGAGGCTGCCTGTTTGTAGAGAGCACCGAAGCCCGCTACCAGGAATTGCGCGCAGAAGTACCCCTGCAGGCCCTGTATGCGCGGGAGGCGGGGGAGATCACCGCCATGAACGCGGAAAGCGGCTTTGCAGCGGTGCGACCGGGGCAGATGGTGGAGCAGGGGCAGATGCTGGTCGGCAGCGTGCGGCCGGACCACGACGGCGACCCGGTCTACCAGGGGGCGTCGGGGGAGGTGGTCGCGCGGGTGGAAAAAAGCTATACCTCCTTCCAGCCGTTTCGGCAGGAAACGGAGATCCTTACCGGGGCCTGTGCGACACAGGAGGAACTGTATGTGCTGGGGCGACCCTTGGGAAACGGCGGGCCCGCTTTGGAAACGGCAGCAGAACGGATCGTTTCCTGGGAGCCGGTACGTCTGGGGCGCCTGAGCCTGCCCGCCTGCATCCGCTTCGAGAGTGCTTGGCCCCGTGCCCGCCGCATTATCGTCCACTCTGCCGCGCAGGCCCGCGCGCTGGCGCGCCGCGCCTGCCGGGATGCTCTTCTGGCGGAATTCCCCGATGCAGTGGTGGAAGCGGAGACCTGCCGCTGGCAGACGGCCGGGGAAGGTGAGGCGTGCACGGTGACGTACCGTTTTTGCGCCGACATTGCCACGCCTGCACCGCCCACTGCGGCAAACGCCGCGGAAAATTGAAAACCGTGCCCGTCCGATACCAAAAGGGGATAAAAAATTTTGTGCACATTAGACAATTTCTTTTGGGAAATATTGTGCTATAATCTTAATGGGTAAGTATGATATGCAACGAGCAGGAGGGGTAATTTTGGCAGAACGCTCCATGGAACTGGACAGCATCGAACTGGCCGCCGCAATTTTTGGGAACTGTGACCAGAATATCCATTTGCTGGAAAAGGAGTTTGGGGTCACAGCTGTCTGCCGCGGTTCGCAGCTTCGCTTTACCGGCGCAGAGGCGGATGTGGCGGCTGCGGCCCATGCAGTGGATGGCATGGTGATGCTGATGCAGAACCATACCCCGCTGGAGGAGCAGACGGTGCGTTACTGCATCAGTCTGGCGCGGGACGGAGAGGAAAAACGCCTGCGGGAACTCACCGATGATTTTGTGGCAGTGACCACCAAGGGGCGCCCCATTCATCCCAAGACCCTGGGCCAGCGGGAGTATCTGGCGGCGATCCGCAAAAATGCCGTCACCTTCGGCGTGGGGCCGGCGGGCACCGGCAAGACCTACCTGGCGGTCGCCATGGCGGTCAAGGCATTCAAGTCCAAGGACGTCAGCCGCATCGTCCTGACGCGGCCCGCCGTGGAAGCGGGGGAAAAGCTGGGCTTCCTGCCCGGCGACCTGCAAAACAAGGTGGATCCGTATCTGCGTCCGCTTTACGACGCACTGTTCGATATGCTGGGGGCAGAGACTTTTCAGAAACTGTTTGAAAAGCAGATCATTGAAGTGGCCCCCCTCGCCTACATGCGCGGGCGCACGCTGGACGATGCGTTCATCATTCTGGACGAAGCGCAGAACACAACCCCTGAACAGATGAAGATGTTCCTCACGCGCATGGGCGTGGGCAGCAAGGTGGTCGTGACGGGCGACGTCACCCAGGTGGATCTGCCGGACAAAGTGCGCAGCGGCCTGGTGGATGCGCTCGAGATCCTGCGCGGCGTGGACGGTATCGCCCAGATCTACCTTACGGAAAAGGACGTTGTGCGCCACAGGCTGGTGCAGCAGATCATCAAGGCCTATGAAAAAGCTGCCGGGGATTCTGCCCGGCGTTCCAGAATACATACAGGAGGTTGATTTTCCATGTCCAATAAAGTGCTGATTACCAATGAGCAGAACGCCGTCAAAATTCCTTCCGGGCTGCGCATCCTGATCCGCAGAAGCTGCAACGCTGTGCTGGACTTTGAAAAATTTGATGGTCCGGCGGAGATCAGCGTCACGTTTGTGGACAACCGCCGGATCCAGGAACTCAACAAACAGTACCGCGATAAAGACGCCGCCACCGACGTGCTCAGCTTCCCCATGGGGGAAAACGGCGAGTATGACATCGATGAGGACAACGGCTGCAAGATCCTGGGGGACATCGTGATCTCCATGGAGCGCGCCATGGAGCAGGCTGAACTGTACGGGCATTCCCTGCAGCGGGAAGTGGCCTACCTGACCGTCCATTCGATGCTGCATCTTCTGGGCTACGACCACGAGGCCAGCGGCCTGGAGGCCGTACATATGCGGGAAAAGGAGGAAGCGGTGCTCATCAAGCTCGGCTTGCCGCGCACGGTTTCGTATACGTCGGATGAGATCTGAGATCAAACGCTTTGGATACGGCTTTGTCTATGCCTGGAACGGCATACGCGCCGCCGCCCAGGAGGAGCGGAATTTCCGCTTCCATCTCTGCGCGGCCTGCTATGCGCTGCTGGCCTCCTGGCTGGCGGAACTGGCGGCGGCGGAATGGTGCCTGATCGTGCTGTGCATTGCCGCAGTACTGGCGCTGGAACTGGTCAATTCTGCGGTGGAGCGCGCGGTGGACAAGCCCGACACCACGCATTGGTGGAGCGCGGGCGCCGCCAAAGACATGGCGGCGGGGGCGGTTCTGGTCATGGCGGCGGGCTGCCTGACGGTGGGGCTGTGCCTGTTTTTGCCGCGTCTGCCGGTGCTGTGGCAGAACCTGCTGCAAAGGCCGTGGCTGGCCGTGCTGTGCGCAGTGGCGCTGCTGCCCGCCTATCTTTTTATTTTCCGTTACCACAAAAGCGAACAGAAAGGTGAAACACCAAATGGCAAAAACGATCCCTGAACCTTCCAGCAGTGTCTTTGTCGCGCTGGTGGGCCGTCCCAATGTGGGCAAATCCAGCCTGACCAACCATCTGGTGGGGGAAAAGGTGGCGATCGTGACCAAAAAGCCCCAGACCACCCGCAGCCGCATCACCGGCGTGATCACCAAGGGCCCGGTGCAGTACGTGCTGATGGACACCCCGGGCATCCACAAGGCCCGCAACAAACTGGACAGCCGGATGACGCAGACGGCGGCGGCCAGCCTGAAGGACGTGGATGTGACGCTGATGCTCTTTGAACCTGCGGGGGATTTTACCGAGTCGGAACTGACGATGATCGGTGCGCTGCAGAAAGCGGGCCCTGCCGTCGCCGTCATCAACAAGGTGGATCTGCTGGACAGCTTTGCGGCGCTGGAACAGCGCAAGCAGCAGATCCGGGATTTCGGCTGCTTTGATGCGGTGACGGCGGTTTCCGCCAGAGACGGCACGGGCTGCGAGGAACTGTTCGCGCTGCTGAAACCCTACGGCAACGAAGGCCCGCACTATTTTGAGGATGACGCCTTTACCGATATGCCGGAAAAGGAACTGGTCGCCGAACTGGTGCGGGAAAAAGCGCTGCTTTTTCTGCGGGAGGAGATCCCCCACGGAATCGCCGTGGTGGTGGAACGCTTCAAGGAGCGCCCGGACAAGGACCTGATCGACATCGACGTGGACATTTACTGCGAGCGTAAAAGCCATAAAGGCATGATCATCGGCAAAGGCGGGCAGATGCTGAAAAAGATCGCATCGGCCGCCCGGCTGGACGTGGAAGAACTGTTGGGCGTACAGGTCAACCTGCAATGCTGGGTCAAGGTGCGGGAGGACTGGCGCGATAACGAGCAGCTGCTCAACGCGCTGGGGTTCTCGAAGCCCTGACAGATGTTCTGCGCCCCGGTTGGACAACTTTTCCCCTTTCTTTGTGCTATCATCGGAGGCAGAGGAAAGGGGGCGGCGACCGCGATGGCTTGTCTGTCTGGGGATTGGGCACGGTTCATGCAGACCGGGAGCGTCTATGATTATCTGAATTACAAATCGCATCAGTGCGAACTGCGGGAGGATGAAGATGCAGATCGCAACGACGGGGCTGGTCTTGAAACAGGTCAAGGTGGGGGAGGCCGATCAGATCCTGACTCTGCTGACCCCTGACCTGGGGGTCGTATCGGCTTCGGCGCGCGGGAGCCTGCGGTTGAAAAACAAGCTGTTCAGCGCCTCGGGGCTGTTCTGCTACTCGGAATTCACCCTGACCAGCGGCCGGAGCCACTATTTTGTGGAATCCGCCCAGCTCAAGAAAGGGTTTTACGGCGTTTCCGAGACGGTGGAGGGTATGAGCCTGGCCGCTTATATGGCGGAAGTCGCCCTGGCGCTCTCCCCGGCGCCGCAGGAAGCGGAGCCGCAGCTGCGGCTTCTGTTGAACTGCCTGTATATGATCGGCGCCAAAAGGATGCCGCTGCGCCAGCTGAAGGCGATCTACGAACTGCGGGCCATGAGCATGGCCGGGTACCAGCCGGACCTGCTGGCCTGCGCCGGGTGCGGCAAATATGAGGGCGGCGATTTTTACTTTGACCCTGTGGAGGGGCGGCTGCTCTGCGCGGGCTGCGCCGACAGGGCGCGGCATATCCCCAATCTTGATGCCGGGGCGCTGCATGCGCTGCGGCATATCTGTCTGGTGGAGGACAAAAAGGTCTTTTCCTTCACACTGGCTCCGGCCAGCTTGGCGAACCTGGCCCGCGTCAGCGAGCAGTATACACTGGCGCACTTGGAGCATGGGCTGAAAAGCCTGGATTTTTTAAAAACTGTACTGGAATGAGGAGAAACGATACCCTGTATGGATACAGCCTACAAAACCACACTGGAACTGGATAAGATCATTGCGCGGGCGGTACAGCTCTGTACCTGCCAGGAAACAAAGGTCCGCATGCAGGCCCTGGAACCCTGCCCGTCTACGGAGGAAGAACGGTACGCGCTGTCGCAGACCGACGCCATCAATTCGCTGCTGATCAAAAACGGCAGCCCGCGTTTCGGCAGCGTGCGGGAAGTGCGCCGCATCGCCGCCCATGCGCAGAAAGGCGGCATCCTTTCGATGGGGGAGTTGCTGGAAGTCGCCGCCACGCTGCGCAATTTTTCCGGCCTGTCCCAGTGGTACGGCCTGAGCGAACATGAAATGCTGCCGACCGACGATCTGTTCTATGCGCTGGCGCCCCAGCCGGTGCTGGAACGGCAGATCACCGACAGCATCCTTTCCCCGGAAGAAATGGCGGATACCGCCAGCATAACGCTGCAGGACCTGCGCCGCAAGATCCGGCAGACGGAGGATTCCATCCGCACCAAGCTGGATAACATCATCAAAAATTCCACCACCAGCAAATTCCTGCAGGACGCCGTCGTGTCGCTGCGCAACGGGCGCTATGTGGTGCCGGTGCGCGCCGAATACCGCGGCGAAGTGGGGGGCGTCATCCACGACGTATCTTCCACCGGCGCCACGATCTTTGTGGAACCCACAGCGGTGGTGGAAGCCAACGCCCGCATCATGCAGCTTCGCGCCCAGGAACAGGAGGAGATCACCCGGATCCTGTCGGCCTTCTCGGCCCAGGTCGGTTCACTGGAACCCCAGTTCTCCTACAGTTACGAAGCCATGCTGCAGATCGATCTTCTGCTGGCGAAAGCAAGGCTGGCGGTAGAGCAGAATGCTTTTATGCCCGCCGTCAGCGACACGGTGCGCTTCCGGCTGAACCGGGCGCGCCACCCGCTGATCCCGAAAGACCGGGTGGTGCCGGTGGATATATCCCTCGGTGAAGAATACGATACGCTGGTCATCACCGGCCCGAATACCGGCGGCAAGACGGTCTCTATCAAGACTGCGGGCCTGCTCAACGCCATGGCCCAGTACGGGTTTCTGATCCCCGCCCACGAGAGCAGCGTCGTCTGCCATTTCCGGGAATATCTGGTGGACATCGGCGATGAACAGAGCATTGAGCAGAGCCTTTCCACCTTTTCCAGCCATATGAGCCGGATCAGCGGCATCTTGCAGCGCGCCGGCAGCGGGACGCTGGCGCTGATCGACGAGCTGGGCGCAGGCACCGACCCTGCGGAGGGCGCGGCGCTGGCGGTCAGCATCCTGGAGCAGCTGCGGCGGCAGGGAAGCCTGGTCATGGCGACCACCCACTATGCAGAACTAAAAGTTTACGCACTGGAGACGCCCGGCGTGGTCAACGCCAGCTGCGAGTTCAACGTGGAGACCCTGATGCCCACTTACAAACTCAGTGTGGGCGTCCCGGGAAAATCCAACGCCTTCCTGATCAGCGCCAAATTGGGCATCCCGCAGGCCCTCATCGATGCGGCGCGGGATCATATGTCCAGCGATGACAAGCGGCTGGACAGCGTGCTGGCCCAGCTGGACGACCTGAAACTGCAGCTGAAAGGCGCACGGGAGGAGGCCGAAAAGGCCCGGTATGAGGCGGAGCATGCGCTGGAAAAGGCGGAGAAGGAACGGGACGCGCTGGTCGAGCAGGGCAGGCAGGAGTTGGAGAACGCCCGCCGTCAGGCCCACGACCTGATGCAGCAGGTGCAGAACGAGGCCTATGCCCTTACCGACGAACTGCGCCGTATTCAGAAAGACGAAAAGGCCAGTGCTGCCCAGCGCGCGGTCCGCGCCCGGGAGATCGCCCGCAAGGACACCGAAACGCTGCTCAGACGTACCGATTCCAAACCGGCTGTGCGTGAATATGTGCCCTTGAAAGAAGTACAGGTCGGGCAGGAAGTGGTGATCGCAGAACTGAACCAGCCTGCCACCGTGATGGCACGCCCGGACCGGGACGGCATGGTGGAGGTACGGGCCGGCATCATGAAAACGAAGGTCCCGCTTGCGGACCTGCGCGCCCCCGACAAGATGGAGAAACGCCCCCGGCAGGAACCGCGGCGCGCCAACACCCGCGTGCAGCTGGACAAAGGGCGCAAGACCAGCATGGAACTGAACCTGTTGGGTTATACGGTCGAGGAGGCGCTGGGCGAGGTGGACAAGTTCCTGGACAGCAGCATGCTGCGCGGGCAGCAGACGCTGTACATCATCCACGGCAACGGGACCGGCGCGCTGCGCAGCGCGATCCAGAAGCATCTGCGCACCCACAAGGCGGTCAAAAGCTTCCGTCTGGGGCGCTATGGGGAAGGCGAGAGCGGCGTGACCGTCGTGGAACTGAAATAAATCGCGAATATTGGAAAAAGCGATCCGCTCTAAAAAGGGCGGGTCGCTTTTTTGCGCCTTTCACCGTTTGCGCATTTTCTCTGCCCTGCGCACATAGACTGGTAGAAACGGCTGCGGCGGAAGGGGAGTGGGAGCATCAAGACCGTGATCTATCTGGACGTGCTTCTGCTCGTCAATTTCCTGACCGCCTATTTTTTGCTGCTGGCAGCAGGTCTGCTCAGCGGGCAGCGCGCCGGTGGCGGACGCATGCTGCTGGGCAGCGCGATGGCGGCGCTTTCTTCGCTGATCCTGTTTGCGCCGGAGCAGCCGTTTCTGATCCAGCTGGCCTACAAAGCCGGTACCGCTCTGCTGATCGTGGCAGCGGCGTTCGGCTGCCGGAACAAGCGGCGCTTTGCAACGGCCGTATGCTGGTACGCCGCGTTCAATATTGCGCTGGCCGGACTCGTGATGCTGGTGATCCTCAACACCGGGACGCGGGCCCTGCAGACCGGGAATCTGACGGTCTATCTGCGGGTCTCCCCGCTGCTGATGGTGGTGCTTTCCGGCGCGGGCTGTCTGGCGGCAGAACTGGGAATGCGGCTGCTGGCGGGCGGCAAAGCGCTCCGCCAGTCCGTGGGACTGGAAGTGGAACTGGCGGGCGTACCGGTCCATCTCCGGGCCGCACTGGACACCGGCTGCCATCTGACCGACCCCATCACCTGCCTGCCGGTGTTGGTGGTCAGTTTCCCGGATGCGGCGGCGCGAATCCCCCAGCCGGTGAGCGACTATCTCAAGGCCTGGTTTGACGGCCGGGCCCCCGAACAGCCGCCCGAGGGGATGAAACTGCGGCTGATCCCCTGTAAGACCGCCGCCCAGAGCGGGTTGCTGCCGGGATTTGCTGTGGGAAACATCGGCCTGATCACCGCACAGGGAGTTCTGGGCCTGGGGCGTACCGCAGTGGCTTTTGCGCCGCAGTCTTTTGGCAGTGAACGATATGAAGCGTTATACGGGCAGGATTTCCTGTAAGACAGAAGGGAGCGAACCATGCAAACACTGAAGCAGATGAACCGTTGTCTCCAGGCCCTGTGGCTGCGGCTGCTGGCTCCGCAGGAATTCCACTACATCAACGGGTCGGACACCCTGCCAGCGCCGCTGGACGCGCAGGCAGAACAGCGTGCGCTGGCCGACCTCGCGGCGGGCCGGGCCGGGGCGCGGGACCTCCTGATCACACATAATCTGCGGCTGGTCGTGTACATCGCCAAAAAATTTGAAACGCCTTCGGCCGGGATCGAAGACATGATCTCCATCGGAACCATCGGCCTGATCAAAGCGGTCAACACTTTTGAACCCAGCAAGAAGATCAAACTGGCCACCTATGCCAGCCGCTGCATCGAGAACGAGATCCTGATGTACCTGCGCAAAAGCTCCAACCGCCGCCAGGACGCCAGTATCGACGAACCGCTCAACACAGACAACGACGGCAACGAACTGCTGCTGATGGATGTGCTGACCAGCGACCAGCCGCAGGTGGGGGAAGAACTGGAACGCCATGCGGAACGCGCTGCACTGCGCTGCGCCGTAGCAAAACTGGCGCCGCGGGAACGGCGCATCATGGAACTGCGCTTCGGCCTGAACCGGGAAACCGAACATACGCAAAAGGAAGTGGCGGATGCGCTGGGGATCTCGCAAAGCTATATATCCCGGCTGGAAAAGCGGATCATCAGGCGCTTGCGGCAGGAGCTGGAAACCGCCGGTTAACTTTTCTCGGCGCGCGTACTGTTGACAAAGTAGTAAGCCAAACCGTTCATCATGTTCATCTCAGGCTCCTCCGAGTAAAGCAGAAATTCAAAGTCATCCCGCACCCAGTACACTGCGGTGCGCCGCCCGGGCTTCTGGCTTTGCGTGATCGTCAAACCGTCGATCTTATATTCTTCCACGCTGTCGAATGCGCCTGCCGAATAGGAAGACGGGTAATGCATCCGGCCTTTTTTAGACACAAAAAGGGTCGTAAAACGGCCCGGAACGATGGTATAATCCAACGCCGCAATACTGCCTTCGATCAGCCAGTAGCGCTGCAGGATCACAAGATCGTTATTCGGGTAAGAAGTGAGCCGGAACCCTGCCTCCCGGGAATAATTGGGCGCCAGGTACTGCGTGCGGCTTTCCCGCTCGGAAGACCGGCGGTCCGCCTGCAGAACCAGTACCAGGACCAACGCGACGGAAACAGCGGCGAGCAGAATCAGTACAATTACGAACCAGATGGACTCGACCATAGCAAGGACCTCCTTTGGTTCATGCTATGCTGCGCCGCAGCCGCTGTGTGCAGAAGATTTTACCAGCTGATGCGCTGTTTGCCGAAAGTGCTCTCCGCCCATACTCCTGAAAGAAAAAGGAGGATGGTAAAATGTATCCAGGGAAGGTGGAATTGTGCGGTGTGGACACCTCACAACTCCCGGTCTTGAGCGAGGCGGAAAAAAGCGCCCTGATCCGCGCCGCCCGGACCGGGGACGCGCAGGCGCGGCAGGAAATGATCCGGGGCAACCTGCGTCTGGTACTCAGTGTCGTACAGAAATTTTCCAACAGGGGAGAAAATCCGGACGATCTGTTTCAGGTGGGGTGCATCGGTCTTATCAAAGCGATCGACAACTTTGACCCCGCCCTGAACGTGCGCTTTTCCACTTATGGGGTCCCCATGATCGTAGGGGAGATCCGCCGTTTCCTGCGGGATAACAACACGGTGCGGGTCAGCCGTTCCATCCGGGATCTCGCTTACCATGCCATGCGGGCGCGAGAGGAATTGCAAAAAAGGGAAGGGCGCGAGCCACGGGTCTCCGAGATTGCCGCACAGGTGGGGGCATCGCCGGAAAATGTGGCCATGGCGCTGGAATCGGTAGTAGAGCCGGCCAGCCTGTATGAACCGATCTATTCGGACGGGGAGGACAGCCTGGCACTTATGGACCAGCTGCACGACGCGACAGGGGAAGAAAGCTGGATCAGCGACATCATGTTCCGTGATACCGTCAAGGCGCTTTCACCGCGGGAACGGCGCATCATCGCCCTGCGCTACCTGAACGGAAAAACACAGATGCAGGTCGCACGGGAGATCGGCATCAGTCAGGCACAGGTCAGCCGGCTGGAAAAAGGCGCGCTGCGCCAGATCAAAGAACAGATCGCCGCCAACTAAAACCCCGCCGGCTTCTTTGCCGGCGGGGTGGGGCAGGTTCATTCCAGGGCAATGCCGCAGGCCCGCAGCGCGCGCTGGAAAGATTTCGGATTTTTGTATAAGATCCCGGTGATGCCCAGGTTGTAAGCGGCCTGGGCATTGGTCTTGCTGTCGTCCACAAAAATGGACTCGTCATAGGCCAGGCCGTACCGCCGCATCAGCGTCGTATAGATCTCCGGCTCCGGCTTGCATAAATGTACGTCACAGGAGGCTACCCCTCCGTCAAAAAGCGCAAACCAGTCGCGCTGCCGGAGCTCGTCCATAATATCCGTGGGGATGTTCGTCAGGTAAAACAAATGGTAGCCGCCCGCTTTCAGTTCTTTCATGGTGCGGACCGTCGTTTTTTTTGTGCGCAGCATGGAAGCCCATTCTTCAATAACGGTGCGCACTTCAAATTCACGGTTGACGTGAGCGGCATTCTCCATCATCAGGCGGTTGGCTTCCTCGCGGGTGATGACGCCGCGGTCCAGATCCAGCCATTCCTGACTGCCGAAAGTGAGGTCATACACGACTTCTTCGGCGTGCTTGTTCATAAAACGGTCCATCAGAAAATTGCGGGGGTTGAAATCCACAACAACGCCCCCGAAGTCGAACAGGATGTTTTTATACATAAGAGTCGTTTCCTCCCGGTCAATGGATTCGCTGTTTCTATTATACACAGAAAGCCGCCGGTAAACAATCGCTTTTTCTCTGCATACAATGAAACGTCGAGAGGAGGTGCCCGGAATGACTCTGCGTGAATTGAGCGAAAAGGATGTGATCCAGATCCAGACGGGAGAAAAGCTGGGGCGGATCGATGACGTGATTTTTGATGAGGGCAACGCCGCGCTGCAATCCGTGGTGCTGCGGGGACGCAGCCACTTTTTTGGCCTGATGGGCTATGACGAAGACCTGGTCATTCCCTGGCATTCCATCAAAAAAATCGGCGTGGATGCGATCATGACCGATGTGGAAACGGATCCGGTCCGGCCGGGAAGCAGGCGCCGTTGTCAGTAAGCGGTATATTTTGCGTAAAAGACAAGATTTTGAGTGCATTTTCAAGAGAGCCATGCTATAATAAGCATAAAATCAGAAATGGAGTCTTTATCGTGAAGAAAAGCGGGTGTCGCATAGACCGCCTTCTGGCCGCTGCGGTGGTTGCGGCTGCCGGCGTAATCTTGTGGGGCGCTCTGTTTCTGATCGCACCGATCTGGCAGTTTCGGGCCCCTGCAGCGCCGTACCAGCCGCCCGCCTCCACGCAGGACGAACCCACACAGGCGGACGATGCTGCCGGGCCGGTCAACGTCAACACCGCTGACGCCGAAGCGCTGGCTGAACTGCCGGGGATCGGGCCGGCCAAAGCGGCCGCCATCATTGCCTACCGGGAAGAACACGGCCCCTTTGCTTCGCTTGCAGAACTGGATGAAGTGAAGGGAATATCGGCCCGCATGACCGAAAGCTGGGCGGGGCTGGCCACAGTCGGCACGCAGGAATCCCCGGGCACAAAATAACAGGGAGGAACAGGATTTGGAAAAGCAAAAGTCCGAAAGTATTTTCATCAATCGAGAATTGAGCTGGCTCGATTTCGACAGCCGCGTACTGGCGCTGGCCAAGGAAAAGAATGTGCCGCTGGGGGAACGCCTGAAATTTGCGGCGATCTTCGGCAGCAATATGGACGAGTTCTTTATGGTCCGCGTCGGCTCTCTGTATGACCAGACCCTGCTCAAGAACAACAAGCCGGATGTGGTCACCCACATGACGGCTTCCGAACAGATCGCGGCCATCACGCCCCGCGTCGCCGAACTGCAGGCCAAGTGCGACAAATATTTTCAGCACCTGGTCGGGCAGCTGGCGGACGCCGGTTACAAAAAGGTGGACTTTGCCAAGCTGAGCAAACAGCAGGAACATTTCTGGAAAACATATTTTCACCGGGAACTTCTGCCGCTGCTCAGCCCGCAGATCGTGGACTCGCGCCATCCGTTCCCGTTCCTCAACAACAAGGACATCTATTACATCGCCCAGCTTTATAACAAAGGCGACGGCGTCAGTTTCGGCATCGTCCCGGTAAGCAACCGCTTTGAGCGGGTGCTTTTCATCAAAGACGGCGAGACGACCTGTTTTGCTTTTATTGAAGAATTGGTTGCGCATTACGCCGCCGCGATTTTCAATACCAGCACCATTCAGAAACAATGCCTGTTCCGCGTGACCCGTAACGCCGACATCACCGTCGATGAAGGCATGATGGACCATGACATCGACTTCCGCGACGTAATGAGCGAACTGCTGAAAAAGCGCCGCAAACTGGCGGCCGTCCGCCTGCAGTTCTGGCCCGAAGCGCCGCAAGAGATCGCCAAGTTCCTGCGGGACAAGCTGGTGGTCCCGGCTTCCCGCTGTTATGCGCAGACTTCGCCGCTGGATACCGGCTGTCTTTTCAAGCTGGCAAGCCGTATCGCCAACGACGGCGGACACGGGGAGATGTTTTACCCGGTGGCCCGGCCGATGCAGGCGCCGGCGGGGTACGACCTTTATACCGAAGTGCGCAAGCATGATGTGTTGCTGGCCTACCCTTACCAGAGCATCCGCCCCTTTATCCGAATGCTGCTGCGTGCCGGCGCCGACCCCAACGTTGTCTCCATCAAGATGACGCTGTACCGCATGGCCAGCGACTCCCAGATCGTCAGCGCGCTGATCAACGCCGCCGAAAACGGCAAGGAAGTCGTGGCGATGGTCGAACTCCGTGCACGCTTTGACGAGCAGAACAACATCGACTGGTCCAAGCAGCTGCAGGATGCCGGGTGCACGGTGCTGTACGGTTTCGACGACTACAAAGTCCATTCCAAGCTGACATTGATCACCAGCCGCGTGGATGGAAAATACCACTATCTGACCCAGATCGGCACCGGCAACTACAACGAAAAGACCAGCGAGCTGTACACCGATCTTTCGTTCATCACCACCCGCCAGAGCATCGGCGAGGAAGCCAACGCAGTGTTCAACAACATGGCGCTGCAGCGGCTGACCAGCGAAGCGGACACCATGCTGGTCGCGCCGCTTCGGTTCAAAACGGTGCTGCTGGAGGAGATGGATCGCCAGATCGCGCTGGCCATGCAGGGCAAACCGGCCTCTATCATCCTGAAAAACAATTCCATCAACGACCCGCAGATCATCGCCAAGATCAGCGAGGCAAGCTGCGCCGGTGTGCGGGTAGACATGATCGTGCGCGGGATCTGCTGCGTGCGGGCCGGTGTGCCGGGCCGCACCGAAAATGTGCACATCCGCAGTATCGTGGGGCGTTACCTGGAGCATTCCCGTATTTACTGCTTCGGCAGCGGGGACAATATGCGCATCTATATCGCATCGGGCGACTTCCTGACCCGCAACACCGAACGCCGCGTAGAGGTAGGCGTGCGGGTGGACGATCCCGCGATCGCCAAAAAGCTGCGCGGCATCCTGGATCTGCAGCTTCGCGATACCGTCAACGCGCGTGAGATGCAGCCGGACGGCTCTTATACCAAAGTAAAGCCTGCTCCGGGGCAGCCGCCGGTAGACAGCCAAATGGCGATGTTCGGCTACTTTAAAGACGGGTTCGTCATGGAGCAGGATAAGCCCAAACCGGCCGCGGCCAAGGTGGTCGCCAAAAAGGCCGGGACAAAACCGGGCGGACGGCAGACCTCCTCGCTGCGGCCTGCCCGCACGGGGCTGTGGCAGAATCTCTTTGGCCGCAGCAAAAAGTAAAACCAGAAAGGACTCCTCCGCATTATGAAAACGTGTGTTGTTACCGAAAATTTTTCCTGCGATCCCAGCAAGGTCTGGCTTTACCTGACCAAGCCCACCCTCAACGGCTGGCGCAAGGACGTGCGCGATTATGAGGAGAGCAACGGCGGACGCCGTGTGGTGGAACGCCACACCGACGGCAGTACCACCGAGATGGAATTTACCCGGCGTGAAAAACCGCGCAGCCTGAGCTGCAACTTCCAAAACGGGAAGGTTTCCGGCACATTCACGGCGATCCTGCTGGGGGGCGGCGACTCCACCAGCCTGGAATGCACCATGGAGGTCAAGGGGCTGGGGCTGTTCGCCAAACCGCAGAAGCTCCTGCAGGAGCGTTTGACGATGTTGCATAACGCGCTGGGCGCGTGATCTGACTGCACAGATCCGTGCCGGTCCTTGGGGACCGGCACGGATATTTTTTAGTCCCTCCTCGTATACATGCAAAAGGAGGTGTTTGCCATGTGGGAAGAAACCGGCGCGCCGCCGCAGGCCGCGATCCCCCGCAAGAAGAACCGAAAGAAGCGCAAAAGTGAAGAAAATCTGGTCTTATGGGCGCAGATCCTGCTCTGTCTGGCGGCCGTGGGGCTTACACTGTGCGCACGATCCATGGAATGGCCCATTTTGCCCCGGCTGCGGACCGCATTCGAGACGGCAATGCAGCCTGAGCAGGAACTTTTTCTGGCGCAGGGGCGTAATCTGGCCAAATTTACCGAAGATGTGATCGAGACCTTCAACAA
This sequence comes from Candidatus Gemmiger avistercoris, assembly GCA_019116705.1. Lineage (GTDB taxonomy): Bacteria > Bacillota > Clostridia > Oscillospirales > Ruminococcaceae > Gemmiger > Gemmiger avistercoris. The sequence continues at coordinate 4,665 of DXBF01000054.1, read as the reverse complement.
CGGCTTTGCCGCGTTCGGGGCAGAAGCGGCGCAAACGGCGGCGCGTACTGCCCATGCAAAGGCGCAGGCAATACCTTCCGGCGCAAGGGAAGAAAGCTATCTGCCGGACTTTGCACTCTGTTGCCCGTTGCCGGGCGGCGGGAGCGCCCGGACTTCGGGATATGGCTGGCGGACCGATCCCATGGGCGGTTCCGGCTCGGATTTTCACCTCGGTAACGATCTGGCGGCGGCGGAAGGCGCCCCGATCTCCGCAGCAGCCGACGGCGTGGTGCGCTATGCCGGTGTGCACAGCAGCTACGGCAATTATGTGCGCATCCTGCATGCGGATGGGGACGAGACACTGTACGCGCATATGCAGTATGTCTTTGTGCGCAGCGGCCAGCCCGTCAGCGCCGGGGAGATGTTGGGTACGGTGGGGGAAACGGGGAACGCCACCGGGCCGCACCTGCATTTTGAGATTCTGCACGAGGGGCTGCGTTATGATCCATCCGAGGTCCTGCAGGCGGCGTCGTAGCCTGCGCATCCGCGTGCGCGCGCCGCTGGCGGTGCTGTTCATCCTCTGTTTTGCACTGGCACTGGACGGCGCGGGGCTGGTGCGGATCAGCCTGCTCTGCGCTGTGTTGCACGAGAGCGGGCATGTGTTGATGTTCCGCTGGCAGTGGGGCTACTGGCCGGACCTGCAGATCTCCCTGGGCGGCGTCTGTCTGCGGCTGCGCGGCGTCCCGCTCACCCCGCAGCGTGAGTTCCTGCTGGCCGCCGCGGGCCCGCTGTGCAACTTGCTGGCAAGCTGTGCTGTGCTGGGAGGAATGGAACTGACAGGGGCCTGCAGTTACCTGGGGTACTGGTTCGCCAGCGTCAACCTGCTGGTAGGCGGCATGAATCTTTTGCCGCTGCCGGGCCTGGACGGTGCAAGGATGCTGCGCGCCTTCCGCTACTGGTAACGGAAGGTTGCATTTCCCGGTCGCATACGGTACAATAAAAACAATTCAACAACAAGGATGGTTCACGAAAATGGCGGAATTTTCCCCAACATTCAAAGAGGCGCTGAGCCTTGTGCAGAAACCGGGCCGTTATACCGGCGGCGAACCGGGCAGCATTTATAAAGACAAAAACAAAGTGGATGTGCGGATGGCTTTCTGCTTCCCGGACACCTACGAGATCGGCATGTCCTTCCTGGGGGAAAAGATCCTCTACGATCTGCTCAACCGGCACGAAAACTGGTGGTGTGAGCGCGCCTTTATGCCATGGACGGATATGAAGGAGCAGATGGAACGGCTGGGGATCCCGCTGTACTGCCTGGAAAGCAAAGACCCGCTGACAGCATTCGACATCGTGGGTTTTTCGCTGGAATACGAACTGTGTTACACGAACGTGCTGGCCATGCTGCGTCTGGCAGGCATCCCGCTGCGCGCTGCGGACCGGGACGCAAGCTGGCCGCTGGTCATCGCGGGCGGCCCCTGCGTCTGCAACGCGGAGCCTGTGGCGGACTTTTTTGACGTGATGCAGCTGGGCGAAGGCGAACAGATGCTGCAGGAGATCTGCGCCGTGGTGGAGCGCGGGAAAAAGCAGGGGTGGAACAAAGAAACGCTGCTGCTGGAACTGGCAAAGATCCCCGGCGTATATGTGCCGTCGTTCTACGATGTGGCGTATCTGCCGGACGGGCGCATCGAATCGGTGACGCCGAACCGTCCCGGCGTTCCGGCACGCATAACGAAAGCCATCGTCAAAAACATGGACGATTACGAACCGCCGAAAAATTTTGTCGTTCCCATGGTGGGCACCGTGCAGGACCGCGCCTGCGTGGAAGTGCTGCGCGGCTGCGTGCGCGGCTGCCGTTTCTGCCAGGCGGGACAGATCTACCGGCCGTTCCGGGAACGTTCCCCCAAACTGATCAGCGACAGCGCCCGGGAACTTTGCCGCACTACCGGCTATGATGAGCTGAGCCTGATGAGCCTTTCCACTTCCGACCATTCCCGCCTGGAGGAGATCCTGGACGAGCTGAACGCCTGGGCCGAAGCGGATCACGTCAGCCTTGCGCTGCCGTCGCTCCGGGTGGACAACTTCTCTCAGTCCCTTGTCGAAAAAACTTCCAAAGTGCGCAAAAGCGGCCTGACTTTCGCGGCGGAGGCCGGGACCCAGCGGCTGCGCGATGTCATCAACAAAAACGTCACCTGGGAACAGATCGAGCGCGGCTGCCGGATCGCCTTTTCGGAAGGCTATACGTCGGTCAAGCTGTATTTCATGATGGGCCTTCCCACCGAAACGATGGAGGACATCAAAGGCATCGCGGACACCGCCCAGAAAGTGGTGGACCTGTTCTATCAGATCCCGGACCGGCCGAAAGGCAAAAGCGTTCAGGTGACCATCAGCGTGGCCTGCTTCGTCCCCAAACCGGACACGCCGTTCCAGTTCTGCGCGCAGGACCGCCGTGAAACGCTGCGGGAAAAGCAGAAGTACCTGCTCAGCTGCGTCCACTCCCGCAAAGTCAAGGTCAACTATCACGACAGCGCCACCAGCGTACTGGAAGGCGTTTTCGCCAAAGGGGACCGCCGCCTGGGCCGCGTGATCGAAACGGCGTTTGAGAACGGCGCGTTCTTTGATACCTGGGAGGAATATTTTGACTATGACCGCTGGATGGCGGCCTTTGAAGCCTGCGGCATCGACCCGGACTTTTACAACTACCGCGCCATGGCGACGGACGAAGCGACCCCGTGGGATCATCTGGACGTGGGCGTCAGCCACGCCCATCTGGTGCGGGAATACGAAAAGGCGCTCAGGGCGGAGACCACGCAGCCCTGCAACCGTCAGTGCAGCGGCTGCGGCGCCAATAAACTGCTGGGAGGACCGTGTTTTGACTACAGTAAGGATCTTTTTTGAAAAGCGAGGGGAAGCGGCCTATATCTCGCTGCTGGACCTGCAGCGGGTGTTCCACCGTCTGCTCAAGATCAGCGGCCTGCCGGTATGGTATACCCAGGGCTTCAACCCGCATATTTACCTGTCCTTTTCCTGCCCGCTGTCACTGGGGCAGGAGAGCCTGTGCGAAAGCTGCGAAGTAAAGACCGAGCGGGAAACGATCGACGGCGCGGCCTGGCAGGCGGCGCTGCAGCCGCTGATGCCGCGGGGCATCACGATCACGAAAGTGGCCCGCGCGGAAGAAAAGGTCAGCGCGATCGCCGCGGCTGTTTATGAGGTCACCATGCCTCTTTCCAGCGCCCCGGCGCTGGAAGCTTACAACGCGGCCCCCGCCGCCGAAGTCACCAAAAAGACCAAACGCGGCCAAAAGGCCCTGGATCTCAAAGCGTATCTGCCCCGGCTCGACTGGCAGGCCGAGGGGGAACAGCTGCATTTTGCTGTGCAGCTGCCCTGCGGCTCCGGCGAGGCGCTGAACCTGAACCCGGCGCTGCTCATGCAGTATCTGCAGGGGCTTGGCGGCGCCCCCGCCTGGCAGTGCCGGGTGCTGCGTACCCATTTGTACGACCAGACGGGGCGGGACTTTGCATAATGTCGAGGCACTTTCCGTCTTTTTGCAAAAAGGTACTTGCAATTTGCGGAAACATGTGATATTATACTACGGCAATACACACGCATTGCGTTGTTTTTTTGTGCCCATTTTTCAAAAATGGGTTAGGAAACATAAAACGCAATGCGGCGGGTAAAACTAAATTTATTGGAGGAAACAAACAATGGCAGTCGTATCTATGAAGCAGCTTCTGGAGGCTGGCGTCCACTTCGGTCACCAGACCCGCCGCTGGAACCCCAAAATGGCGAAGTACATCTTCACCGAGCGCAACGGCATCTATATCATCGACCTGCAGAAGACCGTGAAAAAGCTGGATGAAGCTTACAACTTTGTCCGCGACACCGCAGCCGAGGGCGGCGAGATCCTCTTCGTCGGCACCAAGAAGCAGGCGCAGGAGTCCATCCGTGACGAGGCTACCCGCTGCGGCATGCACTACGTCAATGCCCGCTGGCTGGGCGGTATGCTGACTAACTTCCGCACCATCCGCAAGCGCATCGACCGTATGGAGCAGCTCAAAGCCATGCAGGAAGACGGCACGTTCGACCTGCTGCCCAAGAAGGAAGTTGTCAAGCTCGAACTCGAGATGGCCAAGCTGGATAAATACCTGGGCGGCGTCAAGAACATGAAGAGCCTGCCGAAAGCCATGTTCATCGTGGACCCCCACAAGGAGCGTATCGCCGTTTCCGAGGCCCGCAAGCTGCACATCCCCATCGTCGCCATCGTGGATACCAACTGCGATCCCGATGAGATCGATTACGTGATCCCCGGCAACGACGACGCCATCCGCGCCGTCAAGCTGATCTCCGGCGCCATGGCGAACGCCGTGCTGGAAGGCAAGCAGGGCGTTCAGGAAGAACCCGCCGCCCCCGCCGCGGAGAGCGCCGAAGCCTGATCGCAAGCATACACGCGTACAAGACAGAAAGGACAATAGAAACATGGCTATTTCTGCAAAAGACGTTATGGAACTGCGCCGCCAGACCGACTGCGGCATGATGGAATGCAAGAAGGCTCTGACCCAGGCGGAGGGCGATTTCGAGAAGGCCATTGAGATCCTGCGCGAGCAGGGCCTGGCCACCGCCAGCAAAAAGGCTGGCCGCATCGCCGCCGAGGGTATGGTCTATGCGGTTTCTTTCCCGAACTGCGCC
>DXBF01000053.1 GCA_019116705.1 Candidatus Gemmiger avistercoris | reverse complement strand
CCTCGGCGATGGCGGTCTTGCCCACGCCGGCCTCGCCGATCAGCACAGGATTGTTCTTGCGCTTGCGCGAGAGGATGCGGATGACGTTGCGGATCTCGGAATCACGGCCGATGACCGGGTCCAGCTTGTTCTGGCGGGCCATCTCCACCAGATCCTGGCCGTACTTTTTCAGGGCGTCATAGGTGGATTCGGGGTTGTCGCTGGTGACGCGCTGGTTGCCGCGCACGGCGGAAAGCTGTTTCATAAAGTCTTCCAGCCGGATGTTGAATGCCTTGAACAGTTCCCCCGCCGCCTTGCCGGGACGGCGCAGCATGCCGATGAACACATGCTCCACGCTGATGTATTCATCTTTCATCTGGTTGGCCTGTTCCTCGGCGGCGTTCAGCGCGCGGTCCAGGTCGCCGGAGATATAGACTTTGTCGGGATCGCGGCCGGAGCCGGTCACCCGGGGCAGCGCTTCCACTTTTTGCAGCGCCGCCTGGGCGAAAGCGTTGGGGTCTGCGCCCAGTTTCGTCAGCAACTGGGGGATCAGCCCGTCCTGCTGCCGGGCCAGGGCGGCCAGCAGGTGTTCCTGCTCTACCGCCTGGTTGGAATATTCTACCGCGATGCGCTGGGCGTTCTGCAGCGCTTCGATGGTTTTTTGCGTCAGTTGGTTCATGTTCATAGTGCGTACCTCCTTACTGTGCAGATACACGCGTTCTTTCTTTTAGCAGCGCACGGCGCCAAGTGCTTTTGCACCGTGCGCCGCCTGCGTTTCCCCAAGCGGGGAGATCTATTTTAAACGGATGCCCGTTGTGCCGCCAGCTTTCCCACAGTTTCGTCTTGCAGCCCCTTCTCGCCGCCGTCGTTAAATTAGCACTCTATGCATCCGACTGCTAATATTGTACCACATCCACTCCCGCTGTCAATAGGGGATCGGTAAAAAAATTGTGAACATCCCGCTGTCCGGCCATTGATAGATATTGGAAAGAAGTATAAAGTAAACTGGGAACCACTGAAAGGAGGACGGGACCATGCGCCCTATTTTGATCGCAGAAGACGAACGGCCCATCGCGGACCTGATCGAACTGACCCTGACCGGCGCGGGCTACGCCTGCGAACAGGCCAACGACGGCGGGACCGCCGCCGACCTGATCGCGGAACACGACTATGAACTGGCCGTGCTGGACATCATGCTGCCGGGCATCGACGGCTATGAACTGCTGCGCTACCTGCGCAGCACCGGCACGCCGGTGATCTTCGTCACCGCCAGGACCACCTTGCAGGACCGGGTGCGGGGGCTGAACCTGGGGGCCGACGACTACCTGACCAAGCCCTTTGAACCGCTGGAACTGGTGGCCCGGGTGGAAAGCGTGCTGCGCCGCACGGGCCGCGCCAACGTGGTGCTGCGGGCCTTCGGCGTGGAATTGGACCCCGCCGCCCACACAGTGACCCGGGATGGCCAGCCGCTGCACCTGGCCCCGCGGGAATTTGAACTGCTGGAACTGCTGATGCGCAACCGCGGCCTGACGCTGTACCGCGAGGTTCTGTACGAACGCCTGTGGGGCGACGACGAAGCCTTTGACACCCGCCCGTTGGACCTGTGCATCGCCCGGCTGCGCAGAAAGCTGGGCTGGAAAGAGGAGATCCACACCGTATTCCGCGTGGGATACCGATTGGAACAGGAGGACGCGCCATGAAACTGGGACACAAACTGACGCTGGCCCTGCTGTGCGTGCTGGCGCTGGTACTGGGGCTGTGTACGCTGTGGACCCAGGACCGCCAATGGGAACGGGCCTTGCAGGACGCCCGCAGCGCCGCGCTGGCCGACTGGCAGCGGGAAGCCGACGCCCTGCAACAGGGGCTCCTGCCCGACGACCAGTACAGCAATTATAATGAAGAACTGTACAGCCGCGCATGGCGCCACCTGATGCAGCCCGGCGCCCCCCGCGCCGCGCTGGCGGTGTACGGGCAGGACGGGACGCTGCTGGCGTCCAGCATGCCGGTAACGCTGGCGCAGGATGAACTGGCCCGCGCCGTGCCGGGGGATGCGGACCTGCAGCTTTTGACCGCCGTGGCCGCCGACGGCACACGGTACTTCCTGTGCAGCGGGCTGGTGCTGCTGCCGGAGGAATGTGTGACGCTGGTGAGCGCCCAAAGCCTGGACGGCCTGTTTGCCGACCGCGCCCTGCGGCTGCGGGACGCCGCGCTGACGCAAGTTGCTGCCCTGGCGGTGGCCGCCCTGCTGACGCTGCTGTTCTGCCGCCGGATGGTGCGCCCGCTGGAACAGCTGGAGGCCGCCAGCCGCCGGATCGCGGCGGGCGCCTACGACCGGCGCACCGCCTTGCCCGGCAGCGACGAGATCGCCGGCCTGAGCCGCAGTTTTGACGCCATGGCCGCCGCCGTGCAGGAGAAGGTCAACGACCTGCAGCGGCACTTGCAGGCGCGGGACGCCTTTGTGGCGGCCTTTACCCATGAACTCAAGACCCCCATGACCAGCATGCTGGGGTATGCGGACCTGCTGCGCGGGGCCGAGGTCCCCGCCGCCACCCGGCGCAAAGCCGCCGACTTTATCTACCATGAAAGCAAGCGGCTGGAAGCCCTGAGCGGCCGCCTGATGGAACTGATGCAGCTGGAACACGAAACGCCCCCGGCACTGGAACCTGTGCGGCTGGACGCGGTGTTCCGCCAGCTGGAGCGGGCGCTGCCCGTAGGCGCGCCCATGCCGGTATTTGCCGACTGCCGCACCGTGGTGCTGGCCCAGCGGGAACTGCTGTGCGACCTGCTGTACAACCTGCTGCAAAACGCCCGCCGGGCCACCCCCGCCGGCGGCACGGTGGCCGTGGAAGTACAGGAAGAAGCGGACCGCGTGACGCTGACCGTGCGGGACACCGGCTGCGGCATTCCCGCCGGGGACCTGCCCCATGTGACCGAACCATTTTATATGGTGGACAAGTCCCGCGCGCGGGACCAGGGCGGCAGCGGCATGGGGCTGGCCCTGTGCGCCCGCATTGCGGAACTGCACGGCACCCGCCTGGAACTGGAAAGCCGCCCCGGCGCGGGGACCCGCGTACACCTTACCCTGCAAAAAGCAAAGGAGGATGGCCATGAAACTGCGTAACGCCCTGCTGCCGCTGGCGGGCACGCTGGCGCTGATGGCCCTGTGTACCGCCCTGCCCTTTTTATGGTTTGCCCTGCGGGACCGTCAGTTGGACGGCGCGGTGCAGACTGCCGCCGCCCGGCCGGAATTTTTGAGCGCCGCCGGGCGGGAAAACCCGGTGGCGCGGGAACTGTACTATTGGCGGGAACGATCGGACGGCGTGCCCACCTACGACGCGGGCGGGCCGGTGGATGCCGCCGCTGCCCGCCAGACCGTACTGCCCGGCCTGCAAGCGCTGCGCGGGGTACTGCCCGACGCCATGCAGACCGCCGCCGAAGAACTGGTGGCTGAAGCTGCGGAAGTTACCGTCAGCCACCCCGCCGACGGCATGACGGCCTACGATTTTTCAGCCGGGGAGGAGCGGTTCCTGTGGCTTTGGTACAGTGACGGCGGGGCGCTGGTCCAGGTGAACGGCAACGTGGGCAGCGGCGACGGGTTCGACCCGGCCGCAGCCGCCGCGGCCTACCGCACCATGCTGGGGCTGGACGATTTTGCCGACTGGGAGGACGCCGACCCGCTCGGGTACGGCGACCCGGCGCCCCTGTACAGCGCCGACGCGCAGTTGTATCTGGTGGCCAACATCGACCGCGGCTATTTCAACCTGAGCGTCACATCCGTATCGCCGGAAGCCTACGCGGAATTTTGATGTTTTTATAAAAAAGGAGGATATGCCATGAAACGAGCCTTTTCTCTCGCGCTCACCGCTTTGCTGTTGGCGGGCTGCACCGCCGCCCCCGCCGCCAGCAGTGACGCCGCCGCAAGCACCGAACCCGCCCCGTCCCCTGCCGCCGAAAGCACCGATACCGCCGAAGCGCCCGCCGCGACGGCCAGCACCGAACCGCTGCGGCTACTGCAAACGGGAGATGAAAAGCAGTATTATCTCACCGAACCGGCCAACGCCGACCAGACGCTGGAACGGTTTCGTATCGTGGATTTGACGACGGGCGAAAACGCGATCCCCTGCGACGTGGAAGGCTGCACCCACGATAGTGAGGACTGCCCGGCCGTCTGGTCCCGTGCGACCTGGGATTTTGGTGTTGCGGCTTGGGTACTGGACGAAGATACGCTGCTGATCCTTTCCAGCACCTCCGAACCCAACAAGACCGTATTTTCTTTTGCCGACCGAAATTGCCAGAATCTCACTCCCTTTGCCACCGTAGAAGATGCGATGGGGATTGCTCAACAATGCACCGATGGGACTTCGCTGTATTTCCTCATGTCAATAGAAGGCGGCACGTATAAGATTTGCCGCCTTTCCCTTGCCGACGGTTCCTTGGCTGTTCTGTGGGAGGGGGCGGAATATCCCGTTCCGGGCGTGATCGGGCGTGATTTCGTGGTAAAAACTTCCGACCTGACCTACCCCGCCCCTACCGGCGACCTGATCGCTGACGCCACCACCCCGCCCACCGGCACCGTCACCCACAGCCTGCTGAATGTAGACACCGGCGAAGTGCGTGAACTGTACACCTATTCTTCGGACGATTGGAACCTTGATACCCTGGATGCCTACGTCGTAAACGGGCGGTATTATCAAATCGACCGTGTGGCGGGAACGCTGAACACGATCGATCCCGCCACCGGCGAGGTACGCCAGATCACCGACCAACTCCCGGCCACCGCGTCGGGCACCTATGCAAATTACATGCCACAAGCCGTGCTGGACAGTTGGATGGTGTTCTATGACCTGCCGGTCATCGTCAACGTGGAGACCGGCGAGGTGCGCCAGCGGATCGACCTGCCGGAAAACTACTGGAACGGCTACGGCCACCAGCCCGGCATCTATTTGCAGTTGAAAGACCGCCTGCTGGTGGACTGCCGGTACGAGCCTTATACCCGCACCGGCGTCGGCACGGACGGGACCCCCTATACGGTGGAGACCAACCACATCTATCTGGGCCTGATCTCCATCGAGGACTTCCTCAACGGTGTGCCCAACTACACCGAAGTGGGAGAATACGCCACATAAAGCAAAGCCGCCCCGGCCGGGGCGGCTTTTGTTACCATGTAAGGAACGCGGCGGCGTCAGGCGTTTTCAAAATGCTGCGCCACTTTTTTCAGCGTCTCGATAATAGGCAGGTGCTGGGGGCAGGCGCCCTCGCACTGGCCGCAGGCGATGCACGCGCTGGCCTTGCCGAACTCTTTCGTCAGGTTGTCATAGTATTCCCGCTGGGGCGTCCAGTCCTTGCCGGGGAGTTCCTGCAGGTCGGTGTTGTACAGCGAGAAATAGCGCGGGATGGCAATGTGCATGGGGCAGCCCTCGGTGCAGTAGGAGCAGCCCGTGCAGGGCACCGCGATGTTCGCGTTGATGATGGACACGGCCTTCTCGACGCAGGCTTCCTCCCCGGCGTCCAGCGGGCGGAAATCCTGCATATAGCCGGTGTTGTCCAGCAGCTGGGCCATATCGCTCATGCCGGAGAGCACGATCTTCACGTTGGGTTTGCTGGCCGCGAAACGGATGGCCCAGGACGGCACCGAGGCTTCCGGCGCGTGGGCTTTGAACATTTCCTCCACCGCCCGGGGCACTTTGGCCAGCGTGCCGCCCTTGACCGGCTCCATGACGATGACCGGCTTGCCGTGCTTTTCGGCTACCTCATAGCATTTGCGGGACTGCACGCCCTCGCTGTCCCAGTCCAGATAATTGATCTGGAGCTGTACGAACTCCACTTCCGGGTGCTCGGTCAGGATGCGGTCCAGAAGGTCCGCATGGTCGTGGAAGGAAAAGCCGATGTGCCTGACCATACCCTGTTCCTTCTTCTGCTGCAGCCAGGTAAAGCAGTCCAGCTTTTTGTAGATCTCGTAGTGCTCGGCGCCCATGTCGTGCAGCAGGTAGTAGTCAAAATACCCCGCGCCGGTCTTTTCCAGCTGGGTGTTGAAGATCTTGTCCCGATCCTCCAGCGTATGGATGAAGCCCGCATGCAATTTGTCCGCCAGGGTGAAGCTGTCCCGCGGATGGCGGCTGGTCAGCGCCTCCTTGACGGCGTTCTCGCTCTTGAACGCACAATACATCCAGGCCGTGTCAAAGTAGGTGAACCCCCGTTCGAGGAAGGTGTCCACCATCTGCCTGGTCTGCCCGATGTCGATGCTGCCCGCATCGTTGGGGTCCGTCAGCGGCAGCCGCATCAGGCCGAACCCCAGTTTTTTGGCATTGTTGAAAATATCCATCGTTCACAACCCCCATTTTCGGCGCAGTGCGCTTTATTGTTTGTATTATACAACTTGAAGTACACTTGAAGTCAAGCCCGCTTTACGGGGCGTCCGATTTTTTTGCTGTACTTTTTTCCAAAAGCGTGTATAATAGGAATTGCGTATGCAATTTTTATTTATACAGGAGAACCCCATGAAAAAGAAAGTATTCTTGCGCTCTGCCGCCTGCCTGCTGGCTGTAAGCCTGACCGCCGCACTGGCGGGCTGCGGCAGCACCGCCGAGAGCGGATCCACGGCGGAGACCGCTACCGCCGAAACCGCCACCGCCGAGACCGCCGTGGATGAGTCCGCCTACGATTACCTGGCGGACTTCAACTACTCCGACGGGTTTGACGAGAACGGCTACCTGAAAGGCGTGACCGCCGCCGATTACGTCACCCTGCCGGATGACTACGCCGCCATCACCATCGACGCGGCGCTGGGCGAGGTCGATGAGCAGGATGTGACCGATTACATCAACTCCAACATCCTGGCCAACTTCGCCACCGTCAACCAGATCACCGACCGCGCCGCGGCCGACGGGGACACCGTCAACATCGACTACGTGGGCACCATCGACGGCGTGGCCTTTGAAGGCGGCGACACCCAGGGCCAGGGCACCGATCTGGAACTGGGCAGCGGCGCCTACATTGACGGGTTTGAGGAACAGATCGTCGGCCACACCCCCGGCGAGACCTTCGATGTGAACGTCACCTTCCCCGAAGATTACGGCAACGCCGACGTCGCCGGCAAGGACGCCGTGTTCAGCACCACGCTGAACTACATCAGCGAGACCGTGCTGCCCGAACTGACCGACGAATGGGTGCAGGCGAACCTGACCGACGCCATGGGCTTTGCCGATGTCAGCGAACTGAACGCCTTTGTGAGCAACCAGATCTCGCTTTCCAACCAGTCCGGCGACGTTTACTCGGCGCTGTATGCCAAGGCCGGCTTTGCCGGGGAACTGCCCGAGTCTGCGGTGAACTACTACCGCGACGTGCTGCTGTTCGGCGTGCGCAACTATGCGCAGAGCTACGGCACCACCATGACCAGCATCGTGAACTCCGGCCTGCTCGGCGCCGCCTATGATACGGTGGAGGACTTCATCACCGACGCCGAGAGCGCCATCAACGCCCAGGTGCAGCAGGCGCTGCTGCTGCAGGCCGTGGCCGAAAAGCAGGGCCTGACCTGCGACACCGACACCCTGAACACGGAATTTGTCAGGCAGTTCGGCATGTCCGACCCGTCCTACCTGACGGATGTCTACGGCGAGAATTACGTCAAATCCCAACTGCTGAACGCCCTGGTCATGCAGAACCTGGTGGACAACGTCCAGTACGAGTGATCTTTCGATCCCGCCTTTCCTGCCCGGCGCCCTGCGGCGCCGGGCATTTTTTTGCATTTTCCCCTTGACAACGATGTACGGCGTAGTATAATGCAGATACAGTAATTAGACGTTTCTCTAATTATCTATTTGTGTAAAGGAGGACCCGTTCATGGCAGATGCATTCAAAGCGCTGGCCGACCCGACCCGGCGGCGCATCCTGGAACTGCTGGCCCAGGGGGAACTGAGCGCCGGGGAGATCGCCGCCCATTTTTCCATGACCAAACCGTCTGTCAGCCACCACCTGAGCATCCTGAAGGCCGCCGGCCTGATCAGCGACGAGCGCCGCGGCCAGAACATCGTATACAGTGTAAACCTGACCATCTTTCAGGAACTGGTCAAATGGTTCTACGATGTGGATCTTGTCAAGGAGGAACCCGACAATGAAAAATAAGAAGCTTTTGTTTCTGATGGGCCTGCTGTGCCTGGTCAATTTGGCGGGGCATCTGTACTTGTACCCTTCCCTGCCCGATACCGTGCCCATCCACTGGGGTTTTGACGGCCAGCCCGACGGCTGGGGCGGCAAATCCTCGATCCTTTTCACGGCGTCCCTGCCCTTTGCCATGCTGCTGCTCTTTGCCGTTTTGCCCCGGATGGACCCCAAAGGCAAAAACTTCCAGCGGTTCCAGCCGGTCTATCGGATCTTTCTGATCCTGCTCACGGTGTTCATGTGCGGGGTGTCCTGGCTCTCGGAACTGACGGTTTACAATGTACTGCCCTCCGGCGGCAGCCTGGTCAACGCGCTGGTCATGGGCGGGCTGGGGCTGGTGCTCCTGGTGCTGGGCAACTATATGCCGCGCATCAAGCAGAACTATACCTTCGGCTGCCGCACCCCCTGGGCGCTGAACGATGAACACAACTGGAACCGCACCCAGCGCATGGGCGGCATCGTGTTCGTGGTGATGGGCGCGGTGCTGCTCCTCGTCTCCGTGTTCGCCACCCTGCTGGGCGAAACGCTCACGCTGGCGCTGCTGCTGGGCGCGCTGCTGGGCGGCAGTGTATGGATCTACGTCTACTCTTACCTGGTCTTTATCGGCAAAATGAAATAAGGCCGCAGCCCTTGCCCACGGTAAAGGCAGGGCCGGAACGGAAAAGAACGGCGCGTCTGTGCCGTTCTTTTCTTCATGGCGCAGCTGCATTTTTTCAAGACCCGGGCCTATGCGTCGCGCCTTTCCCGAATGGTTCCCGGCGGCAAAAATATTTTTTCTATTCATCGGCCGCTTCCTGTTGTATAATAAAGGGGATACAGGCTTATGCCTTGCAACATCTCTATATCTTGAGGAGGGCCTATATGCCAAAGATCTTTTCCGATGAAGAAAAACAGTTCCATAAAAATTTTTTATTGGACAACGGGCTTCGCGTCATCATGGAAAACGGTTATAAACATGTAACGGTCGATCAGCTGGTTCAGATGATCGGCGCTTCTAAAGGATATTTTTATTTGCTGTTTCCTTCCAAAGAGGATTTTTTTCTGGACGCCCTGGCCTGGCAGATGGAAAAAAACTACAAGCAGCTGGAAGAGGCTGTAAAAAAGGGGGTTTCCTCCGCCCAGATCGCAGAACTATACAAAGAGATCTTCAAAAACCGCATGCACTTTGCCAACCATGAAGACGCCGCCTATGTACAGCAAAAAATCAGCGATGAGCAGTGGAATCGATTCCAGGAATACCAGGAATCGTTCTTTTTGCGAACGATCAAGCTTCTTGGCAGGGACACGTCCCAGTGCGACCCCAAAATCGTCAGCAACCTGTCTGCGATCATTTTTCTTCTATACAACAGCCGCGACAAATACCTGTTTGCCGAGCGGATCCAGGAAACGACAGACATTTTGCTCCACACCTTTCACGCCTATATTTTTGGGGAAGCATAAGCGGTCCGGCCCTGGCGTTTTTCGGGCCGCCCGGCATGTTTCCGGGTGTGCGGGTAAAAAACACAGGGAAGAAGAGACCCTTTTCCCCTCCTTCCCTGTTTTGGCCACGCAGCAAAAAGAACGGGCGCAGCAGTGCGCCCGTTCTTTTCTTTTGTATTTTGCTTTGTCAGCTTTTACCAGCTGTGCAACAGGCGTATCGCCCGGTACGTTCCCCGGAAGGAAAACTGTAAGCGCAACGGACCCACCTCCATCTCCCATACTCCGGCGTGTGCCGCCATGCAGCAAATCATCAGATCCTGCGCCGCTCCCGTCCGAGCCTTTCGGTGGCGGCGGCCCCGGTTTTTGACCAAATTGTATTGACAGTCATTTTATTGCTCAAAAAAAGGCCGCCGGGCGGAGCAGATAAATTCCTAGAGTATAGATAGTATTTTCTATTTGACCATTATACAAAAGCAGTCAATAAAAGTAAAGGAGAAAAATTGCCGCGCAGGGCACAAAAGCGCTAATATTTTGCAGGGACCTCGCCGTGCGGCCAAACGGCCGGGACGCGGCGGACGCCGGAGGCGGCCTGCGGCGCCGGATTCCATCGGCAGCATGCTTCTTTGGCTGTGCTTGCCGGATTTCCGCAGGACGGCCTGTGGCACAGGGAAAGGGCGCCGCGCAAAAGCGCCGACGCCCTTTTCTCTGTCGCGATTCACTTTTGGATCTTGCGTCCCCGCCCCGCCGGCCTCTGCCATGGGCCTATACGGGCGGTGCTGTTGGACAGCCTGCCTTTGCGCCTTCAGTCGATGGATCTTCCCAGCACGCCGGCAATAAATTCCGGGACTTCCTGCGGTTCGATCCCCATTGTGTAGGCTACTTCGCTGTGCAGGATATGCTGCGCTTCCCGCAGCGCGCTGTCCTCATAACTGGAAAGCTGTTTGCCCATAGCATGGCGGTGGCGGCGTTCCGTATAAATATCGCGGATCATCCGCAGCAGCGCATGGCGGTCGCCGCTTTGCAGCGTCTGGCGGTACCGTTCCTTGCGGACCTCCGGGTCGCTGTTGTGTTCCGGCGCCGGTTCCTGCAGCAGTTCCAGGATTTCTTCCTTGCTGGGCAGGGTGCGCATGCGCTCCAGAAGGACCTGGCTGTTGCAGGGTACACAGATCTTCATGGTACGGTCGTACACAGGTTTGAGAATATAGCATTCGCACGGCTGGCCGGCCAGGCAGACCTTCTTCTTTTCTGCAATGGTGCACACACCGCTGGTCCCGTAACTGACCGCATCCCCGACCTGAAACATAGCGTATCCTCCTTCTTCTTTGTTTCATTCTATGGCATATTTTTCCTTTCTATTATAGTATAGTACATTTTTTTAAAAAATGACATGGGCTTTTTACACAAAAATAACGTTGAAACGACACCCTTTGTTGCCCCACAGAAAAAGCCCCCTTCAAAGAAGGGAGCTTTGAGGACCAGAGGGAACCTGATTTACAGGCTGGAATAGCCGAAACTGTTGACCAGTGCGTCGATTTTCTGCCCCGCTTTGCACCAGGGGCAGGCATGGGCATCATGACTCTCGTAACCGGGCAGGTCGTGGGGGTCGAAGATGCTGGTGACCGGGAACCCTGCGCATTCTTTGCGGGTGGCAAAGATGGCCGCCACGCCAACCGGCGTGCCGCCGTAGTAGTTGACGGCTTCCACCGCGCTTTCCGCCGTATACCCGGTGGTGACCGAAGCGGCCAGCACCAGCACGTGCTTGCCCGCGATCATGGGCGCCGTGTTTTCGCGGAAGAGCAGCTGGCTGCCCACGGTGTGTTCCGGCGTGACAACATAGATCGTCTGGTGGGCATTCATATTGATATACCCGGCCTTTGTCAGTTCGCTGGCCATACAGGCGCCGATGACCTCGGTACCGTCCAGGCAGAGGATCGTATCCACAATGGTCGTATGGGTGTAGGCCTGTACCAGTTCGGACGCCGCCGCACGGGCTTCCGACAGGCGGCATTTTGTCAGCGTAACGTCAATATAGTAATTGATGTGGCTGTGGCCGGTGGCAAAGTGGCCCTTGCTGACGCGCAGGGAAATATTCGTCTTTCCGGTGGGCAGTTTTACAAGATTCATAGACATGGTACGCCTCCTTCTTGACCCTGTCCGGGTCTATACCTATATTGTAAAGTTTTTTTCTACTTCCCGCAAGGAACGCAGTGCCCAAAATGCAGCCGTGGTTTTTAGGCAGTTTTACCCCCAGCGCCTTTACACCCCCCTGCCAAACTGCTATAATAAGACCACGCGCAGGGGCTTGTGCCTCTGCGCCCTGCCGCCTGTGCGGCGCAATGACCCGAAGGGAAGGAGGCGGACGGCATGCCCTACAAGTTGGCGCCGTACCATGGCGATACGCTGGCGGTGCCGCAGACCGTGCTGGCCCATCTGGCACAGGCGGACGGCGATACCGTGCGCGCCGCCTTATACATTTTACAGACCCAAAACACCGACCCGCGTACCATTGCCCGGGCGCTGGGCCTGCCGAGCATCGAGGCCGCCCGCCGCGCCTTGCAATACTGGGCGGGCGCCGGGCTGCTGGAATCTGCCGGCGGCAAAGCGCCCGCCGCGCCGGCCGAGGACCGTCCGGCCCGGATCGACCTGGCCAGCCTGGACGACCCGTATGTGGCGGTCCTGTGCGAAGAAGCGCAGACGGCCCTGGGCAAAGCGCTGAGCCGCAGCGAACTGCAGCGGCTGGTCGGGCTGTACTTGAACGAGGGCTGGCAGCCCGATGTGATCCTGCTGTGCTGCGCCGAGTGCGCCCGCCAGGAACGCCGGAGCGTGGCCGCTGTGTCCCGCGCGCTGACCCGCTGGCGGGAGGACGGCGTGGAGACCGGCGAGGACGCCGAACGTTACCTGCGCAGGGTCAAGCAGCGGGAGGACTGGTGTGCCGAAGCCGCCCAGGTATTCGGCATGGACCCCGGCGCGCTGACCCGCTGGGAGCGCGGCGCCATCGCCCGCTGGCACGAGGAATGGGGCGTCGGCCGCGAGATGATCGAAGAAGCCCTGCTGCGCGCCGGCAGCAAGAACACCGTCCGCTATGTGGACGGCATCCTGCGCAGCTGGCGCGCCCAGGGCATCACGACGGTGGCCGCCGCCCGGGGGCAGGGCCAGCTTGCGGGCAGCAACATCCTGGCTACCGAGCGCCCCCAGAGTGCCCCGCCCGCCGCCACCGCCCGGAACGACCTGTTCAACCGCAACTGGGCCGCCCAATTCGACGAGGAGGAATGACGGATGCGCACCAAAGACGAACTGTTCCGCGCCGCCCAGCGGGAGGCGGCAGCCCGCCGCCAGCGCGCTGTCACCGAGGCGGAAAGCGCCCGCCGTGCCGCCTATGCGGCCCACCCTGCGCTGGCCCGGGCCGACGACGCCCAGATGCGCGCCGGACTGGCCCTGGCCAAAGCCGCCGCTCTGGGCGGCGACACCGAGGCAGCCCGCGCCGCCCTGGCCCGCGCCGAAGAGGACCTGGCCGCCGCCCTGCAGGATGCCGGTTATGGAAAGGACGCCTTTGCGCCGCGCTATTCCTGCCCGCGCTGCCGGGACACCGGCATGTACCACGGCAACCCCTGTACCTGCGTGGCCCAGATCGCCCGGCGCCTGCGCCGGGACGAGATCAACGCCGCCAGCCCGCTTGGCCTGTGCCAGTTCGACACTTTCGACGTCGGCCGTTACTCCGACGCGGTGGAGCCGGAACTGGGCATTTCCCCCCGGGCCTACATGGAAAAACTGCTGAATTTCTGCCGCCAGTACGTGCAGAAATTCAGCAGCAAGAGTACCAACCTTTTGTTTATGGGCCACACGGGGCTGGGCAAGACCCATCTGGCGCTGGCCATCGCCGACGCTGTGCTGGAAGGCGGCCACGATGTGCTTTACACCAGCGCCGCCGCGCTGGCCGCCCGCCTGGGACGGGAACATTTTGATTTTGACAGCGGCGACGAGTGGCTGAACGCCTGCCAGGAAGCCGACCTGCTGATCCTGGACGACCTGGGCACCGAGTACATCACCCCGCTGACCATCAGCGTGCTGTATGAGCTCATCAACACCCGCATGCTGACCGAACGCCCCACGGTTTACACCACCAACATCACCGACCAGGGCGTTTTTGTGGCGCGTTATACCGAAAAAGTCGCCAGCCGCATGTTGGGCGGCTGCAAGATGTTCAAATTTTTCGGCGCCGACCAGCGCCTGCACCCGGGAAAACGGTAAGACGCCGCCCGATCTGTGCCTGCGCCTGCTTTGCGCGGCCCCATGCGGGGCCGCATTTTTTTGATTTGACGCAAAAAAGCCGCAGGGAAATTCCCTGCGGTTTTTGCGAAGTCGGAGTGACGGGATTCGAACCCACGGCCTCTTGGTCCCGAACCAAGCGCGCTACCATCTGCGCTACACCCCGATAAAAAAACCGCAGCAGCAGAGCTGCTGCGGTGTGGTTGGGGATGAGAGGATCGAACTCCCACGGGCGGAGTCAGAGTCCGCTGCACTACCATTATGCGAATCCCCATCGCGGTCTGTTGCGGGCGGCGTGCCCTCAACGCTTATCTATTATAGCCATCCGGCAGGTATTTGTCAACAGTTTTTTTCTATTTTTTTCATATTTTTGAACCGCCGTCCGCCCCTCCCATTTTGTCCAAACGGGGTTGACAAGCCCCGCCCTGTGGCGTACTCTAATAGAGTAAAGATGTGCAGGCACTCTGCGCGCAAACCGCGCCCGGCGCGGCAAACGGGAGGTAATCATATGGCAATTCGTGTTGGTATCCTGACGTCCGGCGGCGACTGCCCCGGCCTGAACGCAACGATCCGCGGCGCCGCCAAGGCCTTGTATCACCGCATGGGCGACAAGGTGGAGATCATCGGCATCCAGAACGGTTACGACGGCCTCATCAACGGCAACTACCGCAAAATGGACCCCAGCGAGTTTTCCGGCATCCTGACTGTCGGCGGCACCATTCTGGGCACCAAGCGCACCCCGTTCAAAAAGATGCGCGTGATCGAAGATGACCAGATCGACAAAGTGGCCGCCATGAAAAAGACCTACAAGGAGGCCAAACTCGACTGCCTGCTGTGCCTGGGCGGCAACGGCACCCACAAGACCGCCAACCTGCTGAGCCAGGAGGGGCTGAACATCATCGGCCTGCCCAAGACCATCGACAACGACATTTACGGCACCGACGTGACCTTCGGGTTCCACACGGCGGTGGATATCGCCACCGAGGTGATCGACCGCATCCACACCACCGCAGGCAGCCACAGCCGCGTGATGTGCATTGAGATCATGGGCAACAAAGCCGGCTGGCTGACGCTGTATTCCGGCATCGCGGGCGGCGCGGACATCATCCTGATCCCCGAACACCCCTACGACATTGAGAAAGTGGCCGCCGCTGTAGAAAAGCGCGCCAAGGCCGGCAAGAATTTCTCGATCCTGGCTGTGGCCGAGGGTTCTTACTCGGTGGAAGAAGCCAAGATGAAGCGCAAGGAGTGGACCGCCAAGCGCGCCGAGGCCGGTTACACCACCGCCACCAACCGCATCGCCCAGCAGATCGAAAAGATGACCGGGGCCGAGACCCGCATCTGTGTGCCGGGCCACATGCAGCGCGGCGGCAGCCCCAGCGCCTACGACCGCGTACTGGCCACCCAGTTCGGCACCTATGCCGCCCGCCTGGTGGCCGACGAGCACTACGGCGTGACCGTTGCCATGGTGGACCGCCACGTGACGGCCAACCCGCTGGCGGACATTGCCGGCAAGACCCGCGGCGTGCCCGACGACTGCGAGATGCTCAACGTAGCCCGCGCCATGGGCATCAGCCTGGGCTGATCCCTTTCCCTGCTTTTCCCTGCCGTCAGGCAGGATATTTTGCCCCGGAGCCCTGCCCCGGGGCATTTTTGTATAACGAAAGCCACCCGACGGCGGGTGGCTTTCGTTATACAGCACTTCATTCCAAGTAAAAATCCCGCAGGGCGGCCAGACGGGGGCCGTCCAGCCCATACTCCGACGCAAAGTACGCTTCAAAGCTGCCGAAGCGGGCAAGGATCTCGTCGATCGCCCCGTCGCCCATCGGCGCGCTGACCCCCTCCACAGACTGCAGCAGTTCCCGTTCCTGCGGGGATCTGCCGCGCAGCGACGCCTCGATGATGGCGCGGCGGTAGCGGTTGGTGAGCATGTAGTCCTCCAGCGCGGTCTGCCGGTCCACACCCAGGGCCAGCAGGATCAGCACGGCGGCGATGCCGGTACGGTCCTTGCCGCAGGTGCAGTGGAACAAGATGGGCGTTTGGTGCTGTTCCAGCAGGGCAAACAGCGCCCGATAGGCCGGGTTTTGGAAGGGCATCTGGCGGTAGATGGCGCTGAACCACTCAAAATCATGGACGGGGCGCCCGGCTTCCCGCTCAAAGGCCGCCTTTTCGGCCGCCAGCCGCTCGATGCCGGTAGAGGAGAAGTCCATCTCGGCGCCGTCCCGCATGCGCATGGCGCAGATCCGCTGATAGGCCGCGCCGGGCACTGCCGGGTCCGGGTGCTTTTCCGCTTCCCCGGCGCTGCGCAGATCCAGGATCGTCCGCAGGCCCCAGCTTTGCAGCGTCCTTTGGTCCTCCGGGCCGGACAGGGCATCCAGATTGCCGCCCCGGTACAGCAGGCCATATCTGACCCGGCGGCCGTCGGCTGCCGGGTAGCCGCCCAGTTCCCGGAAATTGACCGCGCCCTGCAGAGGGATCTCGGTCCCCGGAGCGGGTCGATGGTTCTGCATCGTTGTTTTCCTCTCTTTCCTGCTTCGTGATACAGGTCTCATCATAACACAAAAATCCGGCAGGGGCAACCCCCGCCGGAACGGCTCATATCTGCGCCAGCAGCGCGTCGATTTGGCTGCGCCCGGCCAGCCCCAGGCTGAACGCGGTAGCGCTGCCGCAGGCGATCCCCAGCCGCAGGGCAGACGTGAAAGACCCGCTTTGCAGCCAGCCCGCCACAAAACCGGCCAGCATGCTGTCCCCCGCGCCTACGCTGTTGACGACGGTTCCCCGCGGCGCGGCGGCACAGTGTACAGCGCCGGATTCTTCCAGCAGCAGCGCGCCGTCGCCCCCGCAGCTGACCAGCACATTGCGCGCCCCGCGCGCCTGCAGTTCCCGGGCCGCCTGTTCGGTCTCGGCTTCCGTGTTCACCGCCCGCCCGACAGCCTGGGCCAGTTCCTCCCGGTTGGGTTTGATGAGGAACGGGCGGCAGCGCAGCGCCTGTTCCAACAGCGCCCCCGAAGCGTCCACCACCGCCTGCACGCCGCGGCCTTCCAGCCGCGCCAGCATCGTTTCATAGGTATCGGCGGGAAGCCCCGCGGGCAGGCTGCCCGCCAGCACCAGCACATCGCCGGACTGCAGCGCGTCCAGCTTGCGCAGCAGGGCTTCCACGGCCTCCGGCGGGACCGTGGGCCCCGCCCCGTTGATCTCGGTCTCCCGGCCGTCCTTGAGTTTGAGATTGATGCGCGTCATACCGGCGGGCAGGCGGATAAAATCCGTCCGCAGGCCGCGGGCGGCCAGCCCCTGTTCCAGCCAGACGCCGGTGGCCCCGGCCACAAAGCCCAGGGCCACGCTGGGGCAGCCCAGTTCCGCCAGAACGCCGGACACATTGACGCCCTTGCCGCCCAGCACGTATTCTTCCCCGGCGGCGCGGTTGACCGTGCCCGCCTGCAGCGGGCCGTCCAGCCGCACCACAAGGTCGATGGCAGGGTTCAGGGTAACGGTGTAGATCATGGAAACCTTCCTCATACAAAATTCAGACCGTGCCGGGGCGGGTCACCGGCGTCAGCGGGATGCTGCCGTCCAGCAGCGCGTCGCGGCTGGCGATGGCATAGCGGGCGTACCCGTCGATCAGGTACTGGTTGCCGTCCGCGTCCGCCATCGCCTGCATGCCGGCGGAAGCGTCGTCGATGACCACATACTGCCCCGGCCCGGCTTCACAGACCACCCAGATGGCCCGGTCCTCGCCGCCGAGCCAGCGGCGCCGGGGGCTGCGGGTCAGGCTGCCGGTGGTGCGGTCATAGAGATAAAGCCAGTCCCGTTCTCCCTCATAGGAGTTGAACGTCACATCCGTGGTATATACATTCAGGAACTGCATTCCCTGGGGAAGCTGTGTCAGCATCGTATCTTCGTTCTCCCCCAGCGGGCGGTATAAGATTTCATGCTGCTCATTCACGCGCCACAGCGCGCCGTCCTCCAGCCGGCGGTCCAGCCAGCTGCCGGAACACTCGTACAGCACTTCTTCCTCGCCGGTGGCCGGGTCCAGCGCGCAGAGGGAGGTGGTCATCCAGTCGGAAAGGTCGTTCAGATTGTCCACATGGTAGTGGCCATAGACCGGCGCCACGGGGCAGTCCTCTGCCAGCGTCCTGCGGGTGATGAGCAGCCGGTCATTCCAGACCCCCACCAGTTCGCCGCCAAAGGGCGACCAGGTGGTGAGCGTTTCCAGCGTTTGGGCTTCCGGGGCCAGCCGGACCAGGGAATACACATCAGGCACCGCCGGATCGTCGGAAATCTGGCAATAGCGGAAGTAGAGGGAACCCCCGTCGCTGGCAAAGCCGCTGTCCCAGTTCCAGACGGCCAGCGAGGTCCCCTGGGGAAATTCATACAGGGGCGCACGGTCGCTGCCGTCCAGTTCGCTGCGCAGCAGGACCGGGGTATCGTTGACCATGCCGGACCAGAACCAGTAAAGATACTCGTCGTCGGCAAAAAGGTCTGCGTTGAGATTGGGCAGTTCCAGCGGTTCGCCGACGATCTGTTCGGTGGCGGCGTTGAAATCCAGATACCGCGCCACAACGGTGTCGGTGTTGTAGTCCCACTCCGCTTCATAGCGTCCGGCGTCGTTCTGTGCGTCCACCCAGTAGAGCGGCACCGCCTGTTCCGCAGGCTGCGGGGTCCCGGGGCTCTGTGTGGGGGCCGCGGGCGTTTCCACCGCCTGCGGCGGGGATGCATCCTCCGCCGTCGCAGGGGCCACTGGTTCCGAAGCCGGGGCGGCGCAGGCAGTCAGAAGCAGGGCCGCCACGGCAAGACAAAGCTGCTTTTTCATCCTCGTTCCCTCCTGCCGCATACAGAACGCCGAAGGCTCAGTTGCCCTCGTCGTAACTCACAACGGGCACCGACGCGTACTCGTCCGGCCCGTCCGCCGGCAGCGTCTGCATGTATTCGTGCATGGCCTCGGCCACCTTTTTGCT
Organism: Candidatus Gemmiger avistercoris; assembly: GCA_019116705.1. GTDB lineage: Bacteria > Bacillota > Clostridia > Oscillospirales > Ruminococcaceae > Gemmiger > Gemmiger avistercoris. Next base: position 3,938 of record DXBF01000053.1, on the reverse strand, counting down.
GTAGGCGACCGCTTCCACCACCGTGCGGGCGCCTTTGACCGCGTCGCCGCTGGCGAAGATGCCGGGGATGCTGGTGTGGCCCACCTCGTCGGTGACGAAAAGCCCGCGTTCGTTGGTCTTGAGGTTCTTTTCGCTCTCGGTGATGGTGGTGCAGGGGCCCTGGCTGATGGAAACGATGACGCTGTCCGCCGGGTAGAGTTTTTCGCTGCCGGGGATGGCGGTGAGGGTGCCGTCCTCCGCCTCGTTCAGATCGCAGAACACCACGCCCCGGTCGGTGATCTCCAGCGGTTTCTTGTTGTAGTAGAAGTTCACGCCCTCCAGCTTGGCGTAGCTGGCCTCGTAGTCGCTGGCGGCGATCTTTTTCGAGAGGGAGAAGCACTCCACATGGCGGGTGCCGTTGCGCAGGGCGGTGCGGCAGACGTCCATGGCCGCGTTGCCCGCGCCGATCACCACCACCCGGCTGCCCAGGTGGTAGACGTTGGGGTTCTGCAGATAATTGATGGCAAAGTGCACGTGGCCCAGGCTCTCCCCTTTGATGTGCAGGGTATTGGGCCGCCACACGCCGGTGCCGATGAAGATCGCCTTGTAGCCGTCGCGGAAAAGGTCCTCGATGCGCAGCGCCTTGCCCACGTCGGTGTTGGGGCGGACCTTGATGTCCTTCAGGCGCAGGTGCCGGTACTCGAAATCGTCCAGCACCGACTTGGGCAGCCGGAATTCGGGGATGCCGTAGCGCAGCACGCCGCCGATCTTATCGTGACTTTCGAAGATGGTCACGTCGTAGCCGTAGCGGGCCAGGATGACGGCGATGGTCAGGCCCGCGGGGCCCGAACCGATGATGGCGGTCTTTTTGCCGTTGGGTTCGGCGGGGCCTTTGGTCATCTGGCTGGCGTAGGTGGAAGAAATGTAGTTTTCAATGACGGAGAAATGCACCGGCGTCCCCTTGATGCCCTGGACACAGTGCCCCTCGCACTGATTCTCGTGGTTGCAGACCAGCGAACAGACCGTCGTCAGGGGGTTGTTCTCAAACAGCATCCGGCCCGCCTCATTGAGCTTGTTGGCTTTGAGCAGGCGGATCACTTCCGGGATGTTGGTGTGGATCGGGCAGCCCTGCTGGCAGCGCGGGTTCTTGCAGCCCAGGCAGTGGTTCGCTTCGTCCATTACATGCAGTGCCATAGTCTTCTCCTTTTTTCGCTTCCGTACCGATTTTGCGCGTTAAAAATGCAACAAAGTTTCCGTTTTGCGCATTTTTTCTCCATAACTTATACTATCACCGGTTTGGTGGTGAAGGCAAGACCCATCGGGCAGATTTTTTCCCGGCAAAGTGACGAAAAATCCACGCAGCGGCTATGCAGTTCCGCGGCCTGCCGCGCCTGCGCCCCGGCGCGCGCCAGGTCGGCCAGCGAAGTGCCCGCAGGCAGGGCGGTATTTTTCAGGCGCGGCAGCGCGTTTTTCCTGGCCCCCAGCACCAGCAGCCAGGGCGGCGGGGGCAGTTCCTGCGGGATGCCCAATGCGGCGTCCAGCGCCAGGCGGCGCAGCCGGGCATGTGGATAACGCTTGGTCTTGAGCCGCGCATACAGGTCTTCCAGTCCGCCGGCAGCCCGCACGGCCGCTGCCAGCCGGTTCTCCAGCCCCTCGCTGACCCCGCGCACCTGTGCGAAGGCCCCGGGGTCGCGGGCGCGCAGCAGCGCCAGCAGCGCGCTCTCCAGACGCCGCGGCTCCAGCAGCTGCCCCTCGGCAGCCGCCGCGCGGTACAGTTCCATGGCGTATCCCGGCACGTAGGGGGCCCAGGCCTCGGGGGGACGTTCCCGCAGATAGCTGGCGCTGGCCATGGGGACGCCGCCGTGTTCCCCCGCCGCCCCGCCGTGAGCCGCGCCCCAGCGCGGCAGCGCCAGCGGCTGCAGCGCGGCCCCCTGCTGCTGGATGGCCTTGCAGTATTCGATCCCCAAAATGTTGTTGGGGGTGCGCAGCAGCGCCCCCATGCCGGGGCTTCGCTCCTCCGCCGTCAGGGCGCGGGCCGCCGCGTAGGTCATTCCCTGCCCCAGCTTTTGGCGCAGCAGCGCCGGAAGTTCCGGGTCCTGCAGGTTTTCCGCCGCCTGCATCAGCAGGGCGGCGTCCGGCGTTTCCGCCCCGAAGGCCAGCGTATCGCACCCCAGGGCCGCCAGCAGACGCACCCCCGCCGCCGCGAACTGTTCCGCCGTGGCACAGGCGTAAGGCCCCGGCAGCGCTATGACCAGGTCGGCCCCGCCCGCCAGCGCGGCGCGCACGCGCACCGGCTCGGGCAGCACCGGCACGCCGCCGCGCTGCACCGCGCCGCTGCTCATACAGACGGCGATGCAGCGCGCCCCTGCACGGCGCACCGCCGCCAGCTGGGCCGCATGCCCGTTGTGAAAAGGGTCGTATTCCGTGATGATGCCCACAAATTCCATGTGCTGTTCCCGCCCTGCAAAAAATGTATGATTTTGTCCGACTTGTACGGTTCTGGTTCTTGAAAATTACCCGACCCCATTATATAATAAATTCATCCAGTGGAAAAGGGGCGGTTTGGCGCCCAACCAACTTTGAAGGAGGAAACCCCATGAAAATTCTGGTTATCAACTGCGGTTCTTCGAGCCTGAAGTACCAGCTCATCGACATGGACGGCGAGAAGGTGCTGTGCAAGGGCCTGTGCGAACGCATCGGCATGGAGAGCAGCATGATCACCCATGAAGCCAACGGCCACAAGGCCACCACGCCCGCGATCTTCCCCACCCACACCGAAGCCTTCGGCGAAGTGTTCAAGAAGATGACCACCGGCGAGGGCAAGGTGATCGACAGCGCCGATGAGATCGACGCCATCGGCCACCGCGTGGTGCACGGCGGCGAGAAGTTCAAGCAGAGCTGCCTCATCACCCCCGACGTGATCCAGGCCATCCACGACCTGTCCCCGCTGGCGCCGCTGCACAACCCCGCCGCCATCCTGGGTATTGAAGCCTCCTACAAAACTTTCGGCGCCGACAAGCCCAACGTGGCGGTCTTTGACACGGCGTTCCATTCCACCATGCCGCCCAAAGCCTACATGTACGCCATCCCCTACGACTACTACGAGAAGTACGGCGTGCGCCGCTACGGGTTCCACGGCACCAGCCACAAGTACGTCAGCCACCGCGCGGCGGAATATCTGGCGGAGCCCATTGAGCGCCTGAAGCTCATCACCTGCCACCTGGGCAACGGTTCTTCCATCGCCGCTGTGGACCAGGGCCGCGTGGTGGACACCTCCATGGGTATGACCCCGCTGGCCGGCCTGATGATGGGTACCCGCTGCGGCGACCTGGACCCTTCCTGCGTGAACTACCTGAAATACACCCTGAACATCACCGGCCATGAACTGGACGAGATCCTGAACAAGAAGTCCGGCCTGCTGGGCGTTTCCGGCGTTTCCAGCGACATGCGCGACGTGGAGACCTCCGCCAAGGAAGGCAACCAGCGCGCACAGCTGGCGCTGGACATGCTGAATTACCAGATCAAGAAGATCATCGGCAGCTACATCGCGGCTATGGGCGGTGTGGACGCTATCGTCTTTACCGGCGGCATCGGCGAGCACGACGACGAATCCCGCGCCAAGATCTGCCACCATATGGACTGGCTGGGCATCCGCATCGACACCGACAAGAACCGCGGCGTCCGCGGCCAGAAGAAGGACGTGGTGGAGATCACCGCCTGGGGCGCCCGCGTGCGCACGCTGGTCATCGAGACCAACGAGGAACTGATGATCGCCCGCGACACCAAGGAAGTCATCGAAAGCGAATAAATCCCCCGTTTCCCGGTCGGGAAGTCATGACCCCCGGCAAAGCCGGGGGCTTGTGTAAGCCCTAGAAGGGCATAATACGGACAACGCCCCTCAAGGGGCCACGAATGGGTCGGCCAACTGCATTGCTGACTCATGGCGGCCCCTTAAGGGG
>DXBF01000004.1 GCA_019116705.1 Candidatus Gemmiger avistercoris | reverse complement strand
AACATCCTGGCGCTGCCCCTGACCTTCAAGACCACCAGCGTCCACCTGTGCATGAAGGACCCCAGCCAGGACTGCATGGATGAGTACGGCCACCGCCACGGCGGCTGCGGCTGCTGCTGAAACGCAGGCTGGTCGTTGCTGCACAAACGATGAAAAGAGGGATTACACTATGTTGAAACTGAGTATCCGCGACCAGCGCGCGCTGGTCAGCGAGGCCGAGCTGGCCACTGCGGTCCAGGAGGGCATCCCCGTCCTGGAGCGGGTCCAAAAGGGCGAAGCGGCCTATGCCGACAGCCTGGGCTGGCTGCACGTGGACGAATGGGCCGGCGAGGAAGTGCTGTCCCGCATCGAACAGCTGGCCGCTCAGATTCGCGAGACCTGCGACGCCTTCGTCCTCATCGGCGTAGGCGGGTCCAACAACGCGGCGCGCTCGGTGATCGAAGCGCTGGCCGACGGCACCGGCCCCGAGATCGTCTACGCCGGGAACACGCTGTCCGCCAACGCCATGAACCGCATGCTGAAACGTCTGGAAGGCAAGCGCTTTGCGGTGGACTGCATCGCCAAAAACTTTGAAACGCTGGAACCGGGCGCTTCCTTCCGGGTGCTGCGCCGCGAACTGGCTGCGCGCTGCAGCCCCGCGGAGGCAGCCGCGCGCATCCTCTGCACCGGGACGGAAGGTTCCCCGCTGGAGGAACTCTGCCAAAAGGAAGGCTACACCTTCCTGCCCTTCCCCACCAACATAGGGGGGCGTTACACGGCCATGACCTACGTGGGCCTGCTGCCCATGGCGGTGGCGGGCATCGACATCCGCGCCCTGGTGCGCGGCGCCGCCGGCATGGAACAGGCCCTGCGCAGCGGCGCGCCGGAGGACAACCTGGCCCTGCGCTACGCCGTACTGCGCAACCTGTACTACCAGCGCGGCTATAAGCTGGAACTGCTGGCCAGCTTTGAGCCCCAGTTCCGCTGGTTCTACAAGTGGTGGGTCCAGCTGTTTGCCGAGAGCGAGGGCAAGGACGGCAAGGGCCTGTTCCCGGTCTGCGCCGAATATTCCGAGGAACTGCATGCCGTGGGCCAGTATATCCAGGACGGCGCGCCGCTGATGTTCGAGACCTTCCTGGATGTGGAAGCCCGGCAGGACAGCCTGGTGGTCATGCCGGACGGCAAGGCCGACCATTTCGATTACCTCAACGGCAAGGACTTTTACGACATCAACAAAGCGGCGTTTTCCGCCACAGTCACCGCCCACAGCCAGAAACTGCCCTGCCTGATCTTCGACATTCCTGCGCTGGACGCCTACAACTTCGGCCAGCTGTTCTACTTCTTCCAGTTTGCCTGCTATGTTTCCGGCAGCCTGCTGGGCATCGACCCCTTCAACCAGCCCGGTGTGGAAGCCTACAAATGCTGGATGTTCAAGGCGCTTGGCAAATAAGGCACTCTCCTTTTTTCCTCCATCTATAAAACAGGGCACGGGCCCCGCGCAGACGAACGGCTGCGCGGGGCCCGTGCCGTATTGTGGCCCGCCCTCAGAGTACCAGCGTCAGGACCGCCACGATACACACGATGCTGACGAGCACCGACACCGAGTTGATGGCGCTGGCCAGGCCCACGTCGCCCTTGAGTTCCGACGTAAAGGCCGGCGCTACCGAGGAGATGGGGCTGAACACCAGCAGCGCCAGCGCCTGACGGTACTCCAGCGCCAGCGGCAGCAGGAAGTAACAGGCCAGCGCGGCGGCCGCCGCCACGGCGTAGCGCGCGCCCAGGATGCGCAGGATGTCCAGCAGCTGTTCCCGGCTGCCGCTGAGCCGGAACCCCACGCCCAGCATCAGCATGGCCATAAAGGCGTTGGCGTCCGCCAGGATGCCGGCGAACTCCACCACCGGCCCGGGCAGCGAAAGGTGCGCCAGCGCCAGCACGATCATGAGGAAGTAGGTGCAGAAAGGCATCGAACGCAGCAGCTTTTTCACGATGGCCGACGGCGAAAAGCGCCTTCCCTCTTTGACCATCGAGGCCACCGAGTAGGCGCCGCCCAGGCAGATCACAGCGTTGCCGGTATCGAACAGGCTGGCCGTGACCACGCCCGCCGGGCCCAGAAAGCTCTGGGCGAAGGGCAGCGTGAAGTTGCCGATGTTGTACCCCGAAAAGTTCAGGATCTCAAAGGCCCGCTTTTCCCGGCCCGCACGCCCGTTCATCAGAAAGGCCAACAGGATGTAGACCACGCCGAAGGCGAACCCCAGCGCCGTGATGATGAGCATGGAGGCGTCGATCTCCCGCCCGGAAAAACTGACCACGATGGACGCGGGCAGCGTGATGCGGGTGACGATGCGGGCCAGCACGTCAAAATCCTCCGCCTTGAAAAAACCGGCCTGCCGCAGCAGGACCCCCATCAGGATCACGGCGGCGAAACACCCCGCCCGGATCAGTACTTCCACCATGGCTTTTTCCCCCTCCGCCTGCCGGTGCAGGCTGTTTTCCGGCTGTTTATTATAGCACGGCCCGCGCCGCCGCGCAAGGCGCTACAGCCGCAGGCCCTTGATGTCCTTGATGCGGGAAAGGATCATGTTGCAGTCGCAGGATACCACCCCCGGCAGCCGGTCGATGACCCCGGTCATCAGCTGCTCCATCTCCCCGGCGGAAGCGGCCACCGCATGGACGTGCAGCTTGCTTTTGCCGGTGACCCGGTAGATCTGGGTGACGGTCTCGTTGCCTTCCAGCAGGGCTGCCACCTCTGCCAGCGTTTCCGGGCGGGTCTCGATCTCAAAATAGCAGGACACCGCGCCGCTGATCTTCTGCGGGTTTACGACGGTGGTATATTCCTCAATAACGCCCTTTTTTTCCAGCGCCTGCACCCGCATGCGGGCCGCCACCCGGGAGATCCCCACCTGCGCCCCCAGGTCCGAGTAGGAGATGCGGGCGTTGCCGATCAGCAGGCGGACGATCTTCCGGTCCAGTTCATCCAATCCATCCAAAAACACGGGCGGGCCCTCCTTGCCGTTTTCTTCCATCTTACCCCATCGGCGGCAAACTTACAACTGTTTTTCTGCCGGAAGGCGTCCCTGCGGCGCGTTCCTATTGACAAGGGAATCCCCCACCCCTATAATAAGTTACGAATAGGAAGTTTTATCTTACATAAGGAAAGGAGCGCGCCGTTTCATGCGTGTCAACGGCAACGAACTGACACAGGGCCCCGTGATGGCGACCATGCTGCGGTTCGCCATCCCCATGATCCTGGGCGACCTTTTGCAGCAATGCTACAACATTGCCGACACCCTGATCGTGGGGCGGTTCCTGGGGGCCGACGCCCTGGCCGCGGTGGGGTCGGCGTTTTCGCTGATGACCTTTCTGACCTCCATCCTGCTGGGGCTGGCCATGGGCAGCGGCACGGTGTTTTCCATCCGCTTCGGCCAGCAGGACGAGCAGGGGCTGAAAGAGGGCGTGCTGGCCAGCTTTGTGCTGCTGGGCGCGGTGACCGT
>DXBF01000003.1 GCA_019116705.1 Candidatus Gemmiger avistercoris | reverse complement strand
ATCGGCTCAAGTTATTGCGAAGAATTATAGCGGTAGCGTCATAAAATGCTTTAAAGGGAAAGGCCATTGCGAAAATGCTTTATTACATCCAGATGTGATGATTCAGGAATTGGATCAGGTGCTGATATAGTGGGATTTTGCGTGACCCGCAAATTTCCCGCCTGCCGGGACGTACCCCGGCGCGGTCAAGACACGCGCCCTACAAATCTACGGAATTTGCAACCAAAAACGGCAAATTGCAAATTCCCGTCAGGCCGTAGGGCGGGGGCTGGCAGACGCGGCGTTCCCATCTGCCGCGCAAGGGCCCATTGCGTGTAGGGGCGGCGTGTACGCCGCCCGAAGAACGCTGTGCCAGTGGGATTTTGCATGACCCGCAAATTTCCCGCCTGCCGGGACGTACCCCGGCGCGGTCAAGACACGCGCCCTACAAATCTACGGAATTTGCAACCAAAAATGGCAAATTGCAAATTCCCGTCAGGCCGTAGGGCGGGGTTTTGCCCCCGCCGTGGGATTTTGCGTGACCCGCAACTCCCCCGCCTGCCGCCGCATCCCCCGCCGTCCCCACCCCCATGACCCAAAACACCCCCGGCGGGCCTGCGCCCGCCGGGGGTGTTCCACATAATCCACAAAAACGGCGCCGGAATTACAGCACCTTGCTCAAAAAGTCGATGGTCCGGGGCTGCCGGGGGTGGTTGATGACCTCGTCGGGGGTCCCCTCCTCCACGATGTAGCCGCCCTCCATGAAGATCACCCGGCTGGCCACCTCGCGGGCAAAGCCGATCTCGTGGGTGACCACCACCATCGTCATGCCGTCGGCGGCCAGCTGTTTCATGACCTGCAGCACCTCGCCCACCATCTCGGGGTCAAGGGCGCTGGTCGGTTCGTCGAACAGCATGATGTCGGGGTCCATGGCCAGCGCGCGGGCAATGGCCACGCGCTGTTTCTGCCCGCCCGAAAGCTGCGCCGGGTAGGCGTCGGCCTTGTCGGCCAGGCCCACGCGGGCCAGCAGCCGCAGGGCCTTTTCCTTCGCCTCGGCCCTGGTGGCCTTTTTCAGTTCGGTGGGGGCCAGCGTCATGTTGCCCATCACGTTGAGGTTGTTGAACAGGTTGAAGTGCTGGAACACCATGCCCACGTTCTCCCGCACTTTGTTCAGGTCGGTCTTTTTGTCGGTCAGGTCGTGGCCGTCCACCACCACCTCGCCGCCGGTGATCTCCTCCAGCCGGTTGAGGCACCGCAGGAAGGTGGATTTGCCGGACCCCGACGGGCCCAGGATGACGACGACCTCGCCCTCGCAGATGTCGGCGGAGACGTCCTTGAGCACTTCCAGGCTGCCGAAGCTCTTTTTCAGGTGGGAGACATGGATCTTCACGTTCTGCTTATTCACGCCCACGGTTGAGCCTCCTTTCCACTTTCTTGGCCAGCACCGACAGGGCCGTAATGACGATCAGGTACATGATGCCCACGATACCCCACACTTCAAAGGAACGCATGACGATGCCGTTGACGTTCTTGGCGGTGTTGACCAGCTCGGGGAAGCCGATGACCGACAGGATGGAGGTATCCTTCAGCGTGATGATGAACTGGTTGATGATGCTGGGGATCATGGTGCGGATGGCCTGGGGCAGCACCACGCGCACCATGGCCCGCCAGTAGGGCAGGCCCAGGCTGCGGGCCGCTTCCATCTGGCCTTTGTCCACGCTCTCGATACCGGCGCGGATGATCTCGGCCATGTACGCGCCGCAGTTGAGCGCCAGGCAGGCGGTGCCGGCCTGCAGGGCGGTAAGGGTGACGCCCCGCATGCCCAGGATGGTGTTGAACAGGTACGGGATGCCGAAATAGACGAAGTAGGCCAGCACGATCATGGGCACGCCGCGGATGGCATCCACGAAGATGACGGCGACGATGTTGCAGACGCGGTTTTTGACCACGCTGAGCAGGCCGAAGATCAGGCCCAGGATGCAGGCGAAGAACAGGCCGCAGAGAGCCAGCAGCAGCGTCTGGCCCATGGCGGCCAGCAGCAGGCCGCCGTAGGTGGTAAGGATCTGGATCAAGGGCAGAGCTCTCCTTTCAGGAAAAAGTCGGATGGGACGCGAAAAACAGGGACGCCTGCGACAACAGGCGTCCCTGGAATTTTAAAAACAGTCGCCGTTGGCGGACATGCGCCGACGACGGCGACACCTCCAGGGAAATTTGGCCCAAAATTGTGTGCGAGGCGTGAGCGCCGAGTGCGCGGTTTTGGGTCAAATTTTGTCGAAGGGGAATCCAAAAGGGGAAACAGGAGCGTCAGGCACCGCCGTGCGCGACTGTTGCCCCTTTTGAGCGCTTAGCGCGAAATTAGCCCAGGTACTTGGCCAGAATCTCGTCGTAGGTGCCGTTGGCTTTGATGTTGGCCAGACCGGCGTTGAACATATCCAGCAGTTCCTGGCTGTTCTCGCTGAAAATGGCGAAGCCGTAGTCGCCGCCCTCATTGGCGGTATCCTCCAGCACCTTCAGGGCCAGGCCGCTGTTCTTGATGTTGGCCTGCATGATGGGGGTGTCCTCGAAGCAGGCCACGCACTGGCCGCCCAGCACCGTCTGGTACATGGTGGGGGAATCCTCGAAGTAGGTGATGTTGAAGCCGTACTGGTCCTTCAGGCTCTCGGCGTAGGCCGCGCCCTGGGTGGCAGTCTTGACGGCCACGGTCTGGCCCGCCAGATCCTCAAAGCCGGTGATGTCGGAGTTTTCGGCCACGGTCATGGTCTGGGTGGCGGTATAGTAGCCGTCGGAGAAGATCCAGCCGGACTCCTTGCGCTCGTCGGTGATGGACGCGCCGGCGATCATGGCGTCGGCCTGGCCGGACTGGCAGGCCGCGATGGACGCATCCCAGCCCAGGCTCTTCATCTCGTAGTCGAAGCCCTGGTCCTCGGCGATAGCAGCGACGATGTCCACGTCGATGCCCACGAAGTTGCCGGAAGCGTCGGTGTACTCAAAGGGCATGAACGCCGTATCGGTGGCGATGACCCAGGTCTTGCCGGAACCGGCGGTCTCGGCGGAAGCAGCTTCGGAAGAAGCGCCTTCCGCAGCGGAAGAAGCGGTGGACGTGCCGGAAGCAGCGCCGCCGCAGGCCGCCAGGGACAGCGCCATGGCTGCCGCCATACCGAATGCAAGCAGTTTTTTCATAGTGTATACCTTTCCTCTCTATCCAAATTCAGGCGGCCGTACCGCCCGGGATGCCGGGGTTAAAAAAACAAGGGCAACAGCAATCCATGCGGATGCTATCGCCCTTGATAGTTCCCCTACATCACGGGGTCTATTGTAACAGTTTTTTCAAAAAAAGTCAAGCCGGACGCCGGTTTTCGCCTTTTTTTGCCCGCGTTCACATGCCTTCCACCGCGCACAGCAGGATCTGCAGCGCCTTGTCCAGCCCCAGGCGGCTGGTGCACAGCGTCAGGTCGTAGTTGCGGCTGTCGCCGTAGGTCTGGCCGGTGCGCTTGGCGCAGTAGTTGCGGCGCGCGCGGTCGGCGGAGCGCATGTCGGCCTCGATCTGTTCCAGCGGCGTGCCGGGCATCAGTTCCCGCATATGCATCAGCCGCCAGTTGCGGTCGGCATGGACGAACACCCGCAGGCAGTGGTCGAACTCCCGCAGGATGTAGTCGGCGTTGCGCCCCACGATGACGCAGCTTTCGCGGTCGGCCAGTTCGCGGATGGCCCGCACCTGGGCGTTCCACAGTTCCTCGCTCAGCGGGCGGTCGTAGAAGTTGAACAGGCTTTGGGTAAAGCCGAACTCATGGGGCACCCGCTCGTCCCAGCGGCGCACCTGCTCGGGGGTCAGGTGGGCGCTGGCCTTGGCCGTGCGCAGGATGATGTCCCGGTCATAGTAGGGGATGTTCAGTTCCCGGGCCAGGCGGCGGCCCAGTTCGCCGCCCCCCGCGCCGAATTCCCGGCCGATGGTGATGATGCGTTTCATCGCGTATTCCTCCTTTTGGCTGCGCCCCGCGGCGCGCGAACGGCGGACCTCCCGCCCTCTGTGCCCCTATGATACCACGTCCCCCGCCCCGGCGCAAGCGCGCCCGCCCGCACAAAAACCGCCCGGCCTCAAAAGAGGCCGGGCGGCGTCGTTCTTTCCCGGGTTCAGTCGTCCCGCTCCTGGGAGAAGTGCAGCACCTCGCCGGTGTCGGCGTCGATGTCGCAGTCGTACTCGGTGAAGTCCGCCTTCCAGGAAAATTCATAACAGGTGCGGCCGTCGTCGTGTTCCAGTTCCATTTCCAGGCCGTAGACGTCGGCTTCCGCCACGCCCGCATGTTCCAGGGCGATCTGCTTGGCCTGTTCGGCGCTGACCGCCGTGCCGGCGGCGGAGGCGGCGGCGTCATCGTCGGTCCAGCGGCCGTCGCGCAGGCCCTCGGCGTCGTAGTCGTAACTCACGATGCGGCCGTCGGCGGCGTCGATCTCGTAGTCGTATTCTTCCAGGCCGCTGTCGCTGCGGCGCAGGAACTCCACGTCATAGACCGCGCGGCCGTCGTCGTAGTCCAGCCGCACCCGGATGCCGTCCAGGTCGGCTTCGGCCACCCCGGCGTGTTCCAGGGCGGCGGCCTTGGCGGCTTCCTCGCTGATATAGCCGCTGTCGGGGTCGGCGGAACCCGCCACGCCGGCGGTGGTATCCCCCGCCGGGGCGGCCACCGGGGCGGCCGGGCTGGGGGTGGGCGCCGCGTCGGACGCAGCGGCCGGGCTTTCCCCGGTCTGGGGGGCGACGGCCCGCGCGCCGTCGTAGGCGGCGGCGTTGGCGCAGCCGGTCAGGGCAAGGGCGGCCAGGGCCGCCGCGGCAAGCAGGGAAAGGGTACGTTTTTTCATACAGGGTTCCTCCTTTATGGGGGCGTTGTGTTTTGTTGTGCTTCCAGTATACGCGCCCAAGATTAAACCCGCATTAAAGATTTCTTTTTTTTCGCCCTTTCTTTGCAAAGCTTGTTCTTTCTTTGCAAAGAAAGAACCAAAGAAACTCTATCCAAAATCGCACATTCGTGCGATTTTAATTGAAAGTTCTTTGCTTACTTTCTTCCAAGAAAGTAAGTCAGGAAAGCAAGGGCATCGTGAACGTGAAGGCGCTGCCCTCCCCCGGCGTGCTTTCCACCGTGACCGTGCCGCCGTGGGCTTCGGCGATCCAGCGCACCATGGCCAGGCCCAGCCCGGCCCCGCCGCCGCTGCGCGCCGGGTCCGCCTGCCAGAACCGCTGCCAGATATGGTCCAGGTCCTCCGGCGCGATGCCGATGCCGTTGTCCGCCACCACGGCCACCGCCGCGTCCCCTTCCCGGCGCAGGGTCAGTTTCAGCCACCCGCCGGGGCGGCCGTAGCGGATGCCGTTCTCCAGCAGGTTGATGAACAGCCGCATCAGCAGCGTTTCGTCCCCCTGCACCGTCACGCCCGGCTCGATCCCGGTGCGCAGTTCGATGCCCCGCGCGGCGGCCTGCTCGGCTTCGGTCTCGGCCACCATGGCGGCCAGTTCGCTCAGGTCCACCGCTTCCCGCGCGACGGCCTGCCGCCCCTTGTCCGCCCGGGCCAGCAGCAGCAGCTGAGCCAGCAGCGCCGCCATCTCCCCGGCTTTGGCGTGGATGCTCTGCAGCGCGGCTTCCGTCTCCTGCGGGTCCCCGGGGTGCGCCAGCGCGTACTCGCTCTGGGACAGGATCACCGCCACCGGCGTGCGCAGCTCGTGGGATGCGTCGTCGGTGAACTGTTTTTCCCGGGTGAAGGCGTCCTCCAGCCGGGCGAACATGGCGTCGAATTCCCCGGCCAGCGTGTGGATCTCGTCCCGGCCTTCCCCCAGGCCGATGCGGCGGGACAGGTCGCGCCCCGCGCCGATCTCCCGCGCCGTCCGGGTGATCTGCCGCACCGGGCGGAAAGCCCGCCGGGTCAGCAGGTAGCCGCACACCGCCGCCAGCGCCACGAACACCGGCAGCACCAGCAGCGCCGTGCGCAGCAGGGCGGTCAGGGTGCTGTCCACGGTATCGGCGGCGGTCACGGTGCGCACCCACAGCGCGCCGTACTCCTCCACCTGGATCTGCTCGTCGTAGAGGTACCAGACATGGCCGTTGCTCTGCACCGTGCGCAGTTCGCCGCCGGCAAACACGGCGGAATTGTCAAAGCTGCGCGGCACGAAGCCGTACAGCGGCACGCCCTTTTCGTCGTACACCGACAGGTACACCCCGTCGTCGAAGCCCTCCAGGTCCCGGTCGATCTCCAGTTCCCCGTCCCGGGCCTCGATCTCGCCGCGGCTGGCCGCCGCCATGGCCTGCATGCGGGCCAGCTTGCCCTGGCGGGCGTTCTGGGCCCCGGCAAAAAACAGGAACCCCAGCGCGATGGCCGCCAGCAGCACCATGAACAGGGTGTAGAGCAGCGTGACCCGCCCGGTGATGGTCCAGCGCTTCACGGTTCCTCCCGCAGCACATAGCCCACCCCGCGCACGGTGTGGATCAGCCTGCGGTCCCGCCCTTCGTCGATCTTTTTGCGCAGGTAGCGGATGTAGACGTCCACCACGTTGGACCCGCCCTCGTAGTCATAGTTCCACACGCCCTGGCTGATCCGCTCGCGGGAGAGCACCACCCCCGCGTTGCGGGCCAGGTATTCCAGCACGGCGAACTCCCTGGCCGAAAGCGCGATGTTCTGCCCGCCCCGGGCGGCGGTGCGGGCGGCGCAGTCCACCCGCAGGTCCCCCACGGCGATCACGTCGCTGACCTGGTCGCTGCGGCGGCGGATCAGCACCCGCAGCCGCGCCAGCAGTTCCGCCAGCGCGAAGGGCTTGACCAGGTAATCGTCGGCGCCGCTGTCCAGCCCGCGCACCCGGTCCTCCACCCCGTCCCGCGCCGTGAGCAGCAGCACGGGGGTCTTGTCCCCGGCGGCCCGGCGGCGGCGCAGCACCTCCAGGCCGTCCACCCCGGGCAGCATCACGTCCAGCACCACGGCGTCGTACGCCCCGCCCGCCAGGTAATCCAGCGCGTCGTTCCCGTTCAGGCAGCCGTCCACGCTGTAGTGGGCCTCGTTGAGCTGCCGGACCAGCAGCGCGTTCATCTCGGGCTGGTCCTCTACCACCAGCACTCGCATGGCAGATCCCTCCTTGTGTTCGTAAGCTGGTTCCATCATACCACAAAAAAATGAACGCCGCATGAGAACGGTCGCTTTTTTGCGCCGCGCGCAAAAAAGCGGGGGCTCCGCCCCCGCCTGGACTGTCGAGAAAGCCAAAAACCGCCGCCGCTCACTTGGCGCCGCGTTTGAGCGCCTGGTACTCGGCCGGGGTCTGGCCAAAGCTCTTTTTGAAGGTCGTGGAAAAATAGCTCAGGCTGGAATAGCCCACCTCCTCGGCGATCTCATACACCTTTTTGTCGGTGTGTTCCAGCAGTTCCATCGCCTGGCGCAGACGCAGGTTATTGAGGAAGGCCGTAAAATTCATGCCCGTTTCCCGGGTGAACATCCGGCTGAAATATTCCGGGCTGAAATTGACCGCCGCCGCCACCGTGCCCAGGCTGATCTTTTCGCAGTAGTGCCGCCGGATATACTCGACGGCGTCCTGTACCGGCGGCGAATAGGCCTGCTTCATCACGGTCTTTTCAAAGGGGGCGAAGCGTTCCTCCACGGCGCGGTACAGCCCGGGCAGGCTGTCGGCGCGCTGGATGCTGCGCTCGATCTCCTCGGTGCGGCGGTCCAGGTCCTCCGCCGCGCCGTCGGCGAAGCACAGCAGGATCGTGCAGAAGGAGGCGCACAGCTTTTTCACCGCGTCCAGGTCGGTGGGGCGCTCGTCGGCGATGCGCTGCAGCACCTCGTCCTTGACCGCCATCGCCTCCCGGTAATGCTGGGCAAAAAGTTCCCGGCTGAACTGCAGGCGGGCGCTCTCGGTCCGGCGCAGCAGCTGCGGGCCGTACCCGTCGTGCAGGAACGCCCACCGCTGCGGCTGGTAGAAGTGCAGGCGGCAGCGGGCCTGGGCCTCCCGCAAAGCCCCGGGCAGGCCCTGCAGGCCGGGGCAGGCCGTGCTCAGCCCCAGCACGCAGCCCAGTTCGCCGCCCTGCTTTTCAAAGCTGCGGGCCAGGTCCTCCAGCGCGCCTTCGTACCCCAGGTTGCCGATCCACAGCAGGTGCTCATACCCCACCGGCACAAAGCGCAGGTTTTTCATGGTCTGGCTTTCGCCGATCAGCCGCCGCGCCCCGGCCAGCCCCGCGCCGTCGCGGCTCCACAGGTCGCCGGCGGCCAGGGGGGCGTCCTCCAGCGTGATGCCCTGCCGCCGCAGCGCCTGCACGGTCAGGGGGCCCTGGGCCTCCGCCATGGCCAGATGGCGCACCAGCGCCTGGGCCTGGGCTTCCTGCTCCTGGCGGGCGGCGTCGCCGCCCGCGCGCTGGATGGTCTGGGCCGCGCGGCGCAGCAGGTCGCGCATGGTCTCCAGGCTGACCTCGGTTTTCAGGATATACTCGGCGGTGCCGCTGTGCAGCGCCTGCCGCGCGTAGGAAAAGTTGTCGTGGCTGGTCAGGATGATGATGTGGGCCGGGCGGATGGCCTGGATGCGGGCGGCCATCTCCAGCCCGGACATGCCGGGCATCTCGATGTCGGTAATGACGATGTCGGGCAGTTCTTTGCGGTACAGTTCCAGCCCCTGGGCGCCCGAAGCGGCAGCCCCGGCCAGGACGAACCCCTCCAGCTGGCCGACGCAGTACTCCAGCCAGCGGCGGATGGGGCTGTCGTCGTCCACCACAAGGACTTTCAGCATAAGCGTTCCTCCTTTGTGCCGTCCGCGCCTTCCTCCCGGGCGGGGATGCGCAGCGTGATGCGGGTGCCCTGCCCGGGCGCGCTCTCGATCTGCAGGCCCCAGGCCGGCCCGTAATGCAGGCGGATGCGGTCGTTCACGTTGCGGATGCCCAGGTGGGGGCGGTCGGCCGCGTCGGGCGTTTCCATCACCTGGCGCACCCGTTCGGGCGTCATGCCGGCGCCGTTGTCCTCCACCTCGATGCAGACCGCGTCCCCCTGCCGCCGCGCGATGACGGTGACCATGCCGTCGCGCCCCTGGGGGTCGATGCCGTGCTGCAGCGCGTTTTCCACCAGAGGCTGCACCAGCAGTTTGGGCAGCAGGCAGCGGGCCGCCTGGTCGTCGTATTCGATCAGCGTGTCGAACCCGTTGTCGTAGCGGTAGCGCTGCAGGGTCAGGTATTGTTTGAGGCTTTCCATCTGTTCGGCCACCGTGACCATCTCCCGCCGGTTGGAGAGCACCCCCCGCAGGTTCTGGATGAACAGCGAGAGCATGGCGGCGGCGTCCTCGTTGCGGTGCATGTCCACCATGCATTTGATGGAAAACAGCGTGTTGTAGATGAAATGGGGGTTGATCTGGGCCTGCAGCCAGTTGAGCTCGATGCGGCGTTTCTCGCGCTCGTTCTCATGGATGCTGGTGATGAGCCCGCGGATGCACTGCAGCATGTCGGCCATGCCGCCGGACAGTTCGTTGAGCTCGGTGTAGCTGCGGATGGCGAAGGTCTGCTTGAGGTCGCCGGCCTCCACCTCGTGCATATCGTCGCGCAGCTTCTGGATGGGCGCGGCGATGCGGCGGGAGAAATGCCGCGCCAGCAGCGCCCCGGCCACCAGCGTGAGCAGCGCCAGCAGGATCACCACCTGCCGGGTGCGGCGCAGCGGCTGCAGCACTTCGTCCAGGGGGGCCTCCTCCAGCACGGTGAAGCCGCTGTCCGCGTCGTAGTAGCGGGTGAAGAGCACGTCCTCCCCCTCGGCCCGGGTCAGCATGTAGTCCTGGCCGTCGAACAGCCGCTCCAGGTTCTGCATGTTGAAATAGTTGAAGCCGATCAGGTCGCTGCGGCTGCTGGAGATGACCTGCCCGCTGCTGTTGACCACATAGATGTTGCTGCCGTCGCGGATCACGTCGGCGTACATCTGGTAGAGCTGGCGCTCGTCGGCGTTGATCATCAGGAACCCCACCAGTTCCCCGGCGCCGTCCAGGATGGACCGCGCCGCCGAGAAGGAGGCCGTTTCCAGCGCGCGGTCCTGGTAGCTGCCCACGTCCACGATGTCCCCCCGGGCCGCCACCACCTGCTGGTTCCAGACCTTGAGGCGGGGGTCCATGTAGTCGTAGCCCTCGGGCACCGGGCGGGAACAGTAGCCGATGCTGGAAGCCGAGATATACACCACGTAGAAATCCAGGTCCGGCTGCAGGAAGGAGGCCTGCAGCTGGCGGGTGATGCTGTCCATCAGGGTAAAGAACTGTTCCTCGTTGTCGGCGTTGAGGTCCTCGGCGTAGGTGTGGAAGGTGGGGTTGCTCTCGAACAGGTTGGAAACGGTGTACAGGCTGGTCTTGAACTGGCGGCTGCGCTCGCCGATCTGGCGCAGCACGTCGGCGCGGGAACCCGAAAGTTCCCGCAGGAAGCCGGCCTGGTAGACCGTGTACGCCCCCACCGACAGGATGCCGATGATGATGATGTTGACGCACAGCAGCATCAGCATCATGCGGGTGCGGATGCTGTTCCACCAGTGTTTCAGCGTGTCTTTCTGCTTCACGGTTGCCCCCTGCCTTTCCTGTCCGCCCGCCCCGCGGCGGGCGGCGCGCCTTTTTATTGTAGCAAGCCGCGCCCCTGCGCACAAGCGTGTAACCCCCAAAAGCCCGCCGGCAGGATCTGCCGGTGGGCTGTTGCGTCCCGTTGTGCGGGCTCTCTCAATATTTGCCGATGCGCAGCGGCAGGGTGTCCTCGGTCTCGATCACCCGGTCCAGCAGCTTGCGCAGCAGCGTCTGCTTGATCTCCTGGTACTCGGGGTGCTCCCAGAGGTTCACGAACTCGTTGGGGTCGCGGTCGCGGTCATACAGCTCGCCGTAAGCCTCCCCCGCGTAGTAGGTCAGCTTGTAATGGCGGCCGGTGATGGTCTTGACGTTGAGGCCCCAGTCGTAGCAGGTGAACTCGGTGAGGGCGTATTCCCGCCCTGCGCCGCCGTCGCCCCGCAGGATGGGCGCCATCGACATGCCCTGCACGCCGTTGGGGGCGCGCACGCCGGCAAAGTCCAGCAGCGTGGGCATGATGTCCACATGTTCGGTGATCTGCTTGTAGCGGGAGCCGCTGGGGATCACCCCCGGCCAGGAGAGGATCATCGGCGCTTTGATCAGGCAGTCGTAATGGAAGGGGCCCTTGAACAGCAGGCCGTGGTCCCCCATCAGTTCCCCGTGGTCGTTGGTGAAAAGGACCAGGGTGTCGTTGGTGATGCCCTTGTCCCGCAGCGCCTGCAGGATGCGGCCGATGTTGTAGTCCACCAGCGAGACCATGCCGTAGTAGGCGGCCTTGACCTCGCCCCACTGGTGGTCGGTCAGGCGGCGGTAGTCGTACTTTTCGTTGCTGCAGCCCTGGCCGACGCGGTGCCGGCGGAAATGCGGCGGCTTGTCGTCCAGTTCGCCCTCCTGCCGCACGGGCAGCGCCAGCTTGTCAGGGTCGTACATGGTGGAGTAGGGCGCGGGCGGGTCAAAGGGATGGTGCGGGTCCACAAAGCTGCACAGCGCAAAGAACGGCTGGTCGGGGGTGGACTCTTCGATCAGGTCGATCATGCGGTCGGCGATCCAGGCCGACTGATGGTAGCGGGGGTCGATCTCGCTGGGGTAGACCTGGGGCGGGCCGCTCAGGTCCTTGTCGGCGGCGCTGGCGCGGTCCTCCTTCGCCTTGCGCTCCCCCTGCATCTTGACGATCTCGTAGTCCTTCTCGCTCTGCTGTTTGAGCCAGGTCAGGTACTCGCCGGTCTTGCAGTCGCAGGTGGTGTGCACCACGTCGAAGCCGTAGCGGTCGGCGGGCCAGTCGTCCTCCTCGTTTTCCTTGGGGACGAACTGGGTGGTGAAATGCATCTTGCCGATGGCCGCGGTGCGGTAGCCGTTGTCGCGCAGCACTTCCGCCAGGCAGATCTCCTGGTCGCGCAGGGGGATGCCGTTGTCGCGCGTGCCGTGGTTCTTGGGGTAGCGCCCGGTGATGATCGAGCAGCGCGACGGCGAACAGACGGGGTTCTGGACAAAATGGTTGTCGAAGGTGGAACCGTTGAGGGCCAGGCTGTCGATGTTGGGGGTGTGGATCTGGTTGTTGCCATAGCAGCCCAGCGCGTCGAAGCGCATCTGGTCCGCCATCATCAGAATGATATTGGGGCGTTTGTTCATGATTACCACCATTTGATCAGGTCGGTGACTTTGTCGCGCAGTTTGTTGAAGGCGATGCCGGTCACGTCGCGCGGGCGGGGCAGATCGTTGACGATCTCCTCCTTGATGCCGGTCGGTTTGTTGGTCAGCACGAGGATGCGCTCGCTGAGGTAGACGGCTTCCTCGATGTTGTGGGTAATGAAAATGACGGTGGTGCCGGTGTGCTGCCACAGGCGCAGCAGGTCGTCCTCCAGCTTGTAGCGCAGGGAGTTGTCCAGCTGGCCGTAGGGCTCGTCCATCAGCAGCAGTTCGGGCTGCACGGCAAAGGCGCGGGCGATGGAAACGCGCTGCAGCATGCTGGCCGAAAGCTGGCCGGGGTAGTAGTTGCGGTATTCGGTCAGGCCCACCATGTCGAGCATCTCATCCACACGGGCCTTGATCTCGGCCTCGGGGCGCTTTTTGATCTTCAGGCCGTAGGCGATGTTCTCCTCCACGGTCTGCCAGGGGAAGGCGGAATATTCCTGGAAAATGTAGGCGACGTTGTGTTTCTGCAGGTCCACCGGCTCGTTGTTGATGAGGATCTCGCCGCTGGTCAGCTGGTAGACGCCCAGCTTGGTCAGGCAGTTCAGGAAGGTGGTCTTGCCGCAGCCGGTGGGGCCGACCACGCAGAGGAACTCGCCTTTTTTCACCTCGAAGGAGATGTCGTTCAGCACCAGAAGGTCGCCGAATTTTTTGGTCATGTGGGAAACTTTGACCTTGACTTCGTTGCTGCTCATGGGTGCCTCCTTACAGGGTATCGTCGCAGATCTCTTCGATCTGGCGGCGAATGTCCAGGAACGCGGGGTCGCTGTACTGGCGCGGGCGGGGCAGGTCGACCTTGATTTCCTGCTTGATGTGGGTGGGGGTGTTGGTCAGGATGATGATCCGGTCGGCCAGGTAGACGGCCTCCTCGCTGTTGTTGGTGACAAAGACGACGGTGCGTTTCTCCTTCTGCCAGATCTTCTCCAGTTCCGCCTCCATCATGTAGCGGGTCTGGGCGTCCAGGTGGCCGAAGGGCTCGTCCATCAGCATGACCTTGGGGTCGTTGGCGTAGGCGCGGGCGATGCCCACGCGCTGGCGCATGCCGCCGCTGAGCTGGTTGGGGAAGCTCTTCTCGAACCCTTCCAGGCCCACCAGCTTGATGAAATACTCGGCGCGCTCCCGGCGGGCCTTTTTGTCCACGCCGCGGCTCTTGGGGCCGAATTCCACGTTGCCCATGACGGTGCAGAAGGGGAACAGGGCGGTGGTCTGGTAGACGACGCCGCGGTCGGGGCCGGGGGCGGTGACTTTCTTGCCGTCCACCACCACCTCGCCGGAGGTGGGCAGCTGCAGGCCGGCGATCAGGTTGATCATCGTCGTTTTGCCGCACTGGCCGGGTCCGAACAGCACCACGAATTCATTTTCGGCCACATCCAGGCTGACGTCGCGCACGACCTCGTTGGTCTTGTGCACGCTGATATAGGTCTTGCACACGTTCCGCATGGAAATGATAGGATCGTGTTTCACTCCTCCATTATGTTCCACGAGCAGAGCCTCCTCTCAATAGTACGCATCAGGGCGGCCAGGAACATGCCTACCAGGCCGATGACGATCATGCCCACCATGACCAGCGTGATGTTCAGCGTGTCGCTGCCGCGCTGGATCATCCAGCCGCAGCCTTCCTGCGCGCCGACCATCTCGGCCGCCAGCACGGCCATCCAGCTGGTGGAAAGCGCCACCTGCATGCCCGCAAAGATCTGCGGCGTACAGGAGGGCAGGATCACACGGAAGAAAATATCCCGTTCGCTGGTGCCCAGCATGCGGGCGCAGCCGATGAGCTCGGGGTCCACGTTCTGGGCGCCGGTGTAGGCGTTGAGGGTAACGTTGGTGAATGCGCCGATGCCGCACAGGATGTACTTGGAAGTTTCGCCGATGCCGAAGAACAAAATGACCAGCGAGATCCAGGCAATGGGGGGAATGGGGCGCAGCAGCTCAAAGATGGGCTTGAAGATGGCTTCCGCCCAGCGGGAGGTGCCCATGGCAATGCCCAGCACGATGCCGATGATGGTCGCTACCGAGAAGCCGACCAGAACGCGGCGCAGGCTGACCAGCAGATGGCCGATGATGACCTTGTTACCGATGGGAGTGTAGAAGGAGCTGATCAGCAGCTGCAGAACTTCGATGGGACCGGGGGTGGTCTCCTTGACCGGGGTGAAGGTGGTCAAAAACCCCCACAGCAGGAAGAAGAAAGCGATGGCCGCCACCGCATAGACGGTTTTTTCCAGATCGAATTTGCGTTTCATCCTCTACGGCCTCCCTTGACGAATTTCTTTTCCAGAGCATCCAGGCCTACCGTAAAGACGGTGCCGATGACGCCGATGGTCAGCATGGCGACAACGATCAGGTCGGCGCGGGCCAGCGTGCGGTTGAGCTGGATCATGTAGCCCAGGCCGCGGTTGGACGCCAGCATTTCAGCGGCGCACAGGGTCATCCAGGCGGTGCCCAGGGAAATGCGCAGGCCGGTGAAGATCAGGGGCAGCGCGGTGGGGATGGCAACGGTGAAGAGCATCTCGCGGCGGGAAGCACCGAAGGTCTGGGCGACCCACAGGTGGACCGGCTTGGTCTGCTTGATGCCCGCGTAGGCGTTGATGACGCAGGGAACGAAGGCCGAGACAAAGATGATGGCGGCCTTGGCGCCCAGGCCGATGCCGAACCACAGAATCATCAGCGGGATCCATGCGATGGTGGGGACGGGGCGGATCAGGTCAAACAGCGGGGTGACGAACATATCCACTTTGCGGAACCATGCCATGGCAATGCCCAGAGGGATGCCGATGACAGCGCCCAGCAGATAACCGGTCAGGGCGACCTGCAGGCTGGCCAGGATGTGACCGCCCAGGGTGGCGCCGTCCGGTGCGGTCTGGGTCAGTTTTTCAAAAAAGGCTTCCACGACCTGCACCGGGCTGGGCAGAACGTAGTCCGGCTTGAGGTGCAGCACCGCAGTGCACAGATACCAGACGCCGAAGAAAACGCAAAGAGAAATGACCGAGACAATGCCGAACTTGATTTTTTCTTTACGCTTTTGGATTGCGTACTCGTTCAAGGCGGATCTCTCCTTTCAAGTGGAGAGGGCGGCCCTCCGCCGGAAACCGGGTAAAGGGCTGCCCTCTGGTTGGGACGAGAACGATCAGAAGCCGAGAGCTTCTTTCACAATGCTGTCGTCAACATGCTTGGCGATTTCGGGGAAGCGGCTCTCTTCCAGCAGCTGCTGAGAAACCCAGAACTCGCCGGTGACGGCCACGGACTCGCCGATGGTGATGCCCTTGGCCTCATCGCTGGTCACGAAGGGACGGGTCTCGATCTCGGTGGCGCAGGCTTCCAGCGTGGTCTCGCTGCCGTTGGCAGTGTACCAGTCGAGCAGCATCTGAGCGGCCATGTCCTGATCCGCCTGCAGAGCATCACAGGCCTGGAAGAAGGCCTTGACGTACTTCACGAGCACGTCGCGGCGCTCGGTGTACGCCTTGTTGGACACGATGATGGAGTCGTACTGAGGAACGCCCAGGCTGCTCAGGCTGGAGGTGACCACATAGCCTTCGCTCTCAGCGGTGAAGGAGGTGGGCGGGTTCAGAGCGGCCACGTCGCAGTTGCCGGTCTTAAGAGCCTGGTAAGCGGCGGGGAAGTCCATGCTGACGATCTGCACGTCGTCGGGGGTCAGGCCCAGAACTTCCAGCCATTTGTTGATGTTCAGGTGAGAGATGGTGCCGGTGCTGGTGGCGATGACCGCGTCCTTGACGGTCTCGGGGCTGCCGAGCACTTCGGGGTAGGAGGGGTTGGCGCCCGTCGCCTGTGCGATGGGGGAATCGGGGCTGACCAGGGTGTACAGGCCGCCCTCGGAGTGGCCGATGTCGGCGATGCAGTACGCGCCGTAGATGGCCAGGGAGTTGACGGCGGCGGCGCTCAGGGTGCCGACCTCCCACTGATCCGCGGCCAGCGCCTCGTTCATGGCGCCGCCGTTGGAGAAGTAGACCGTCTCGATCTTGAAGCCGTTGGCTTCGTCCAGGCCGTTCTGCACCATGTACTCGATGGGCAGGCTGTTCAGGAAGGGCATGACGGCCACTTTCAGGGTGGGCAGGTCGCCGGCTTCGCTGCTCTCGGTGGAGGCAGCGGTCTCACCGGTGCCGTCCGCAGCGCCGCTGGCGGTGCTGCTGGCAGCGCCGCCGCAGGCGGCGAGTGAGAGGCTCATGGCCCCCGCCAGGAACAGCGCGGTCAGTTTCTTCAGTTTCATGTTCTCATCGTCTCCTTTTCTTCTCATTGTGCGGGCCGGAAGGCGTCCGCTTCGTTGATTTAATCCTACCATAGATGCCCGGTCCGGGTAAATTCTCTGTGCCGACTTTCCTTTTTGTTTTCTTGTCGCAAATCCCCGCTTTTATGTTAGAATTTCCAGTTTTCCACGCGTGTTCTTGTGCAATCCGCCCAACAAAAGACGCTTTTCCGCCTTCTGTCCGCCCTTCCCGCCCGCCTGAGGGCAGAAAAACGAAACGCAGCCCCGCCGCGCGGGGCTGCGTTTCCTGTGCCAGTCTCAATTTTTTCGAACGCCCTATCAAGGGATCGACGGCCTCTTTCTTGCTTTTCCCCTTTCCCTGTGGTATGATAATTTCATATCTTGGGGAGAGGGGTCTTGGGCAGCATGTTGTCCGCACGCACGCAAAATTTAGCCCGTTCTGCCCCTTATGTCAACCCGAAAATTGTAAACTTATACCAAACATGGTGTACTCTGCCCGTCTGTAACGGCGGGTGGGGTGCGCTTTTTTTGTTGTAAAACGGGAGAATTCGATGTTCGTCATTAATATTTTAGGGTTTGCATCCCTGGGATGCTTTCTGTCGCTTCATTATAAAGAAAGGATGACCACCGTAGCCCAGACCGCTCTGGGGATCTGGATGCTTTTGCTATATGGGCTGGCCTTTTTTCAAAAGCTTTCCTGGATCGACGGGGTCAGCGTCGCTTTTCTTCTTGCTCTGCTCTTGTATGTTTGGAAAAAGCGCTTGCCGGTCAAGGACACAGTAAGAAAGCTGGCGGACTCTCCTGCGATCCTTTTTGTCATGACCGTGATCACCCTTTCCTTTTTGGTAAAGAATAAGCTGGTAACAAGCGGCGATGATCTGGGCGTTTGGGGCCCGGAACCCAAATGTCTCTATATGCTGGATGGTTTCGCCGATAAATACATGAACCTGCTTATCGGTTATTCAGCATACCATCCTGGGGCCATGCTGATCGAATGGTGGACCTGTCACTTCTCCCCCGATCAGTTTTATGAAGGCTTGCTGTTCGTAGGCGACTGGTTTATTATTCTTTGCTGTATCGCGCCGGTCTTTGAAAATGTACATATAAAGCGTAGATGGTCGGTCCTTCTGTCCTTTCCCATCACCGCCATCCTGATCCTTTTGCCCAGCATGTACGGCTCAATGAACTATACTTTGATCGCCGAGATGCCCATGAGCATGGTTTTCGCAGGATGTATGCTTGCGTGTTTTGACGGCGAACCCCACAGCCAATCGTTTCGTTTCCTGCGTTTTACCATCGGCCTGGCATTTTTGATGCTGATAAAAGAATCCGGCATCCTTTTCGCCCTGTTTGTTTTGCTTTTCTATTTCACTCTGAAGGGCTTCAAAACGGATGGAAACCTGAATACTACAGCGATCTCTTTTGGGATCAGAGGGTTTCTGCTGGCGCTTGCCCCTACGTTGGCATGGCGGATATATTGCACCGCCTATGAACGCAGCAACGTCTTTTCTTATGCCTTTGACAGCACGCTGAACGATATAAAGTCCCACACCTTTAGCCTCACAGAGGATCTGCCGGGCTATGCAAGCAGCATGCTGAAAGCCTGGCTGGGCCAGCCGCTGCATGGCACACCTACCATCGGGCTGGATCTGACTCCCTTGGCGGCGGCTGTGTTGGTGCTCTTTTTGTGCTGGTATTGTACCAGGGTCCATATACTCAAAAAGCCGAGCGCCCTGCGTTTTGCAGTACTCTATGCGATCTTCCTCATTGTTTATATGGTGATGCTGCTTTTTATGCACACCTATATTTTTAATGAAACGCAATACCTGAACCCTGAAACCATGATCTATAGTGTCGGGCGGTATACAGAGCCCCTTTTCCTTGGGACCTTCGTATATTTTATCGCCTTGCTATTGCGCAAAAAGGACGGGCAGAAGCTGCAAGTAAAAAGATGGCTGCTTGTGGCTGCCGTCATATTCGTCTGCTCTGATGTCGAACTTGCCAAGAGCAATATCATTGATTACACAGAACTGAATGCTCAGGCCAACGAAGTGCGGGCTTCTGTGCTGGAAGAAGACCAGATCTCCGCCCTTGTGGCCGAAATAGATGCTCATTTTCCAGCAAAAGACCCGGCGCGTATCCTTTGGATTAGCGACCAGAAGGACGATTTGGAATTTCTTCAGCGACGCTCCTTTTGGCAGATCCTGGCCCCCAAAACGTATACGTATTACCAGGTAAACGCGTCCTGCAGATATGATGGAGAACTGGTTGAAACAACAAAGGACTTGTTGAAGCAGTTTCACTTCGGTTACATCTATTTTGATTTCAGCGATTCCGCAGAGTGGGAAATGTCTGACACGCTTATACAAAACCGAACGCTTTACCGTGTTGTTCTGCAAGACGGAGAAGATCTTCGATTGGAAACCCTGCAGGATTACAGTTCATAAGAAAGCTTTTGGCAAAGGAGTGAACTAGTTTGGAGCACATTGCGGTCATCATCCCATCTTATGAGCCTGATGAACGTCTTATCCTTCTTATTAGAAGTTTACAGCCACAATGTTCAAATATTGTGGTTGTAAATGATGGCAGTGGTCCTAAGTTTGATCAGATTTTCATGGAGTTGCAAAAAAGCGGAGTTACCATCCTTTCTCATGCGGTCAATCAGGGGAAAGGACGGGCATTGAAAACCGCATTCAATTACTGTTTACTGCAAGACCCGGATCTTGTAGGATGTGTGACCGCAGACTCCGACGGCCAGCATCTCCCTGAAGATATCGTTCATTGCGGAGAAGTGTTAAGCCGGCATCCAGATAGCCTGGTGTTGGGATGTCGGGATTTTGACGATGTTTCCGTTCCGCAAAAGAGCCGGTATGGCAATAAGATTACGAGAACACTTTTTCGCTATTTGTGTGGGTTGAAGATAACAGATACGCAAACAGGGCTTCGCGGCATACCGGCACAATTTATGCGGGCGTTGCTTGTTGTTCCCGGAGAACGTTTTGAATTTGAAACGAATATGCTGATCGCTTCAAAAGATCATTGTCTCATCAAAGAAATAAAGATAAAAACCATATACGATTCCCCCAAAAACCATGCAACGCATTTTGATCCCATAAAAGATTCGATCCGTATTTATCGAATCTTAGGCAAAATGTTCTTACATTTTATTATTTCTTCCCTTTCATCCAGTATAGTCGACCTGAGCTTGTTTGCCATCCTTTGCGCCCTGTTGAGAGAGCAAAGTGGTTATATTCTTATTGCAACTGCACTGGCACGGATCGTTTCTGCCAGCTATAACTACATTGTAAATTATCATATCGTATTTTCCAGTAAAGCGCAGCATAGGAAATCCACCGTCAAATACATTGTTTTGGCTATTATCCAAGGGACTTTAAGCGCAGTTCTTGTTAGCGGCATGGTAGCGCTTGTTGGGGCCAAATTTGAAGTCCCCTCCAAGATTCTAGTCGACATTTTGTTGTTTATTATCAGCTTTTACATACAACGAGAATTCATTTTCAACAAATCATAAGCCCCTGTTGAACGCGTGTTTTGAATAATAGCTCCGCAAGGACGCTAGTGTCGCGGACGGCGGGCACTGTACGGGTTGCGGTGCCCGCATCGTCCAGCGCCCCTTGGGACGGGACGCCACCTCTGCGACCGCCGCCTTGCCGCGTAGCGGCAACGGCCGAAGCGAACAGCGAAGGGCGAACCTCTGCATTTGATCGCCGAAAAGGCGATCATGACGCAAGGAAAGACTGTTTGCTTTACCTCATCCGCCGCAGGCGGCGGTCGCCTCCGCAGCTGTTCGAACCCTCCGAGCGTGCAAACCAAAAGCAAGCCCCCACAGCGGGATACGCTGTGGGGGTTTGCTTTTGGAACATCGCAACACTATAGATGCCACGGCCTTCGCCCACTCGCAAGCGTCCTGCCGATTATATTTTTACTCCATAGGAGATAGGTCTTCGCTATGAGCCTCCAGAGCTTCGATTCGGTGATCTTGAG
>DXBF01000002.1 GCA_019116705.1 Candidatus Gemmiger avistercoris | reverse complement strand
CCATGCCCTTTTCGGCGAGCATCTCGCGGGTGAAGTAGATGAGGCCGTAGCCGGTGGCCTCGGTGCGGGCCAGGGAGCCGCCGTAGGGGATGCCCTTGCCGGTCAGCACGCCGACAAAGCTGTTGGTGATGCGCTTGTACTCGCCGAACAGGTAGCCGATCTCGCGGCCGCCCACGCCGATGTCACCGGCGGGCACGTCGGTATCGGGGCCGATGTGGCGGTACAGTTCGGTCATGAAGCTCTGGCAGAAACGCATGACCTCGGCGTCGGACTTGCCGTGAGGGTCAAAGTCGCAGCCGCCCTTGCCGCCGCCCATGGGCAGGCCGGTCAGGCTGTTCTTGAACACCTGCTCAAAGCCCAGGAACTTGATGATGGACAGGTTCACGCTGGGGTGGAAGCGCAGGCCGCCCTTGTAGGGGCCGATGGCGGAGTTGAACTGGACGCGGTAGCCGCGGTTGACCTGCACCTTGCCGTTATCATCCACCCAGGGCACGCGGAACATGACCACGCGCTCAGGCTCGACCATGCGCTCGATCAGGCCGGCCTTCTCATACTCGGGATGGGCCGCGATGACGGGCTCCAGGCTTTCGAGGACTTCTTCCACCGCCTGCAGGAATTCTTTCTGCTCAGGGTTACGCTGAACAAGACCTTCGTAGATGCCCAGCAGATACTCATTTTTGATCGACATGGGGACACTCTCCTTTATATAAATTTCTGACACCTTCCTTATGGTAGCACGCCATGAGGATTTTTTCAAGATTTTTGCATAAAGTTTCATCAAATTCGTGCGCAATCCAGCATCAGTTGTTTTTACTCAAAGGACAGTTTGTGCAATTTCACAACGCTCAGGCCAGCATTTTTACAGGTGTGTAATCGGTGCTGCCCTGTAAAAAGGCTTCGGCGCCGATGAGGGCGTAGGCATAGCGCCCCTCGTGGTAGGTTGTCTGCACCAGAAAGCGCCCGTCGTTGGTCAGGGCGCAGGGCGTCACCGCCCACGGGGCTCCCGAATCGGCGTTTTCTTCCATCGGCATGGCGGTCAGTTCCCCGGTCTGCTGGTCCAGTACCCAGGCCAGATTTTCGCCATGCACGTTGTCGCTGCCGTGGAACCGAAGATACCGCCCCTGCCGGGCGGCGATCTCCGGCAGGGCGGTCGCCGCCGGGTCGGACAGGGTCATGGTCGGGTCGGGCAGGGGCTTCGGCAGTTCCTGCCACGTCCCGGCAGCAGAATCGTAGACACTGTAGCTGCGCTGGTAGGGGCCGCCCTCCGAAGCAGAGGTTTGTTCCTCAAAATACAGTTTGCCGTCCCACAGGCCGTAAAAATCCCTACTGCCGTTTGTGCTTCCATCATGGGGACGTTCCAGGATCTTGCTCCGCTCGCCGGTGGCGGGGTCCAGCCAGTCATATTCCACCGTTGCGTTCTGGAGCACCACCCAGTAGGCTTCCCAGTTTTCCGAGGCGTCGGGCAACGGCGTGTCGGTAAGGATGCGACAGGTGAGCAGGCGGTTTTTCCACGCCCCCATGACCCACTCGTAAGGCTGGAGCGGGAAGGTGGTCACACTGCCGTCCGCCAGTGCCACCCGGTAGCCCACCGAAGCGCTGCTTTGCTCCGTTTCGGCCCCGTACAAGGCGACGCCGTCGCACCAGCGCAGCGCGCTGGGGCCAATATCCCGGGTACAGGTCACATCCCGGCGGGAAGCGCCATCCCCGTCGATGATAAAAAGGCCCGCCGGGGAAGATTGTTCCACATACCGCCCGCGGTAGAAGGCCAGCAGTTCTTCTTCGGTCATGCCCTCCTGCGCGGCCTGCGCCACCTTTTCCTCCCAGCCAGGCTGGACGACCTCGGCCTCGTAGTCCTCCCAGCTGCCCTCATAGTGCATCGTGGCGATCGAATGGTACACATAGACCTTGTCCCCCGCCGTAAAGAGGGCCACTTCCGTTCCGCGTCCCGGAACGTACGCCGGGCAGGCGTCGGAATCGTGCGTGCAGCCCGGCACGCTGCACAGTACCCGCTGTTCGGCAGCGGCGTAGTCGATCTTTGTCACCAGACAATACCCTATATGGGGGTCCAGCACATAGCAGGCGTCCCCCGTATTGAAAGGGCCGTTGGTCAAAGTGTAAAAATCCCCCGCCGGGGCGGGCGTTTCTTCCGCCGGGGCGGTCTCGGCCGTGGCGGCCGCTTCCGGCGCAGCGGTCGCGGACGGGGCGTTCCCGTCCGCCCCGCCGCAGGCAGCCAGTGAAGCGGCCAGCGCCAAAGCCAGCATCATACAGTACGGGCGTTTCATAGCGTTTCTCCTTTGGTCGTGGGGGAAAAGTCTTTCCCGGTCGTTTTCTCTCACTCCACCGGCGTCACCAGCGTGTAGTCGGTGCTGCCCTGTAAAAAGGCGTCCGCATCGATGAGGGCATAATCATAGACGTCGGTGTACGGTTCGCGTTCCCGAATGGGAATCAGGAACCGGCCATCGTCGGTCACGGCGGCGGCCGCCATCCGTTGATCCACCGCAGAAGCCTTTTCCACCTTCTGTGTGACAGCATGCTGTTCCCCTGTCTGCCGGTCCAGCACCCACATCTGTTCAGAGTTTCCATGGATCCAGACCCAGCGTCCCTCCCAGGCAGCCGTGCCGGGCAGGGCGTAGATCTCCACATCCGAAATCCGCATTTCCGGCCCGCCCAGTTCCTTCCATTGGCCGGTCTGCGGGTCATAGGCGCGCGGAACGGCACGCACTACGCCCCATTGCGGGTCCCGTTCTTCCGTTATTCTGAAATACAGCCAGCCGCCCGCCTGCCCCAAAAACATGCTGTCAAAGCTGTAAGCAGGGTCGGCCACCAGCTTGCTGCGCTCGCCGGTGGCCGGGTCCAGCAGATCGAGTTCGTAATAGCCGTTTTGCCTCACCGCATCATAGGCTTCGTAATTTTCAGCGGAATTGGGCAGCGGCACTTTGGTGACGAACTGCTCAACGATCAGTTTCCGCCCCAGTGCGCCGCTGGGCCATTCCCCGTCCCGCAGCGGAAGCGCACTCACCGTGCCGTCCGCCAGCGAAACACGGTATAACTTCTGCCCGCCGGAACCGGGTGCGTCGCTGTTATAGCCATACAGCGCCGCGCCGTCACACCAGCGCAGCCAGCTGTCCTGCCCCAGATTTTGGGAAAGTTCCACATACCGTTTGGCGCTGCCGTCCGCTGCAACGACCATCAAACCGGCAGGCTTCACCGCCTGCTCATAGGCCGCACGCCGAAAGGCCATCTCCTCTTCCGCATCCTGCGGCTGGGTCCCCTGGGGCAATTGCATTGACTGTTCGTACTCCTCCCAGGTATCGGGCAGATATTCCCCCTCCCACCGCTTGTAAAGGTAGACTTCCTCCCCGGCGACAAACAGTTGGCAGTTCTGGCGCACGCCGGGGAAATAGGCCGGGCAAGGCTCCGCGTCATGGGTACAGCCCGGCACACTGCACAGCACCCGCTGTTCAGCCGTATCATAGTCGATGACCATTACAAGGCCGTGGTCGTTTTCCCACTTCATCTGGTAGCCCCGTGTTCCTGTGTTGAACCACATATGGGTATCATCTGCGGGCAGAATGGGATACAACTCCCCTGCCACAGCGGGCAGGGCGGCGGTTTCCTCCGCCGGGGCGGTCTCGGCCGTGGCGGCCACTTCCGGCGCGGCGGTCGCGGACGGGGCGCTTTCGCCCTGCCCGCCGCAGGCGGCCAGTGAAGCGGCCAGCGCCAAAGCCAGCATCATACAGTACGGGCGTTTCATACATCCATCTCCTTTGTTTCTGCGCTTTGCTGCCGCGCAAGCGGCGGCGTTCAGGGCGTCGTCTGGGGCAGTTCCTCCGGCGCGCAGGGCTGCAGCGTCAGGTTCAGCGCCCAGCGGTCGCTGGATACGGCGTTCCCGGCCGCGCTGACGCTGCTCCATCCGTTGAAGCGGTAGGGCGCTACCGCCGCCGCGATCAATGCTTCGCCGTTGCGGCTGTACAATGCGTTGGGGTAGGGGCAGTTTTCCGGCACAGCCCAGTCGCCCAGTGCTTCCAACCCGGCCTGGGCGGCAAAGGCCCGCAGCGCGTCCGCGTCCGGGGCCGGCGGGGCCGAGTCCCCTTCCCGCGGGGCCGAGATCCACAGCTGCGTTACAGCCCCGGTGCGGCTGTCCATCGTCATGCTGAACGCCGTATACAGCGCGCCTTCTTCCAGCGCAAAACGTTTGAGGGTGACAAACCCCAGGCTGTCGGTGGCGTAGTAGGGCATGGTCAGGTCGTAGTAACCGTTGTACGACTCATAAACGGCGGGCGCGGTATCCTCCGTCCCGTCGCCCCAGTCCGTGGCCCAGTCCACCCACCGGGCCGCCAGCACGCCCCCGGCGGCCAGGTTTTGCAGGGCGCTCTCCACCACCTCGCGCTGGTCGTAGGCGGGGGTCATTTCTTCCAGGCCGTTCTGCGCCTGAATGTACATTTTGGGGCCGGGCCCCTCCGGCCGCAGCGGGTCCGTCCGGCCCGCGCCGTCCAGTTCCTGCTGTTCCTTGCGGGCGGAAAGCTGCCGCAGGATGTAGTAGTCCTCGCCCTGGGGCGTGGGGGCCGTGTAAGGTTCCGCCACCGGCTCCCGGCGGCCCAGCGCCGAGGCGTCCACCGCCGCCAGAAAGACGGCCGGCGCGGCGGCGCAGGCCAGCACTACGGCGACGCAGGCCGTCCAGACCCGGCGGGGATGCTGCCACAGATTCATTCCGCCGCACCCCCTTTCTGCAAGACCACCCGCACCGTGGTGCCCCGGCCGGGCGCGCTTTCGATGGCAAGGGAACTGCCGTGGGCCGCCGCGATGCGCTGGCACAGCGCCAGCCCCAGCCCGCTGCCGCCCTGCCGCCGGGCGCGGGATTTATCCACCATGTAGAAAGGCTCGGTCACGCGGGGCAGCTTTTCCGCCGGGATGCCGCAGCCGTGGTCGGCCACCTCCAGCGTGACGGTCCCCGCCCCCGGCAGGCAGCGCACCTCGACGGGCGCGCCCTCCGCGCTGGCTTTGACGGCGTTCTGTACCAGATTGCAAAGAAGGTCCAGCAGCAGGTCGGCGTCGCCGCGCACCACCCAGCTGCCCGCCGGGGTCCGCAGTTCAGCCCCCGGGCAGGCGGCCCGCAGCCGGGGCCACAGTCCGGCCAGTTCCACATCTTCCAGCCGCACGGGCTCGTCCCCCAGTGCCAGCAGGGCCAGCAGCTTCTGGCTCAGCGCTTCCAGGCGGCGGCTCTCCTGGTAGATGACGTTGGCGGCCTCCCGCTGTTCTTCCGGGTCGGTCTGCAGGGTGCGCAGCACATCGGCGTACCCCAGGATGCTGGTCATGGGCGTTTTGAGTTCGTGCGTGAACGCCCCCACGAAATCCTCCCGGCGCTGCACGTCGGCTTCCAGATCCGCGATCTTTTCCTGCACGGCGTCGGCCATGCGGTCGAAGCTGCGGCTGACCTGCTCGATCTCGTCGCCGGTATGTAAGCCGGTGCGGCGGGCGTAATCGCCCCCGGCGATCTGGGCGCTGGTCGTGGAAAGCACCCGCAGCGGACGGGTCATCTGCCGCGCCAGCACCGCCAGCAGCAGCGCCCCCGCGGCCAGCACCACGGCTTCCAGCGCCAGGAACCGCCGCAGGCTGGCGTCCCGGTCGCGGTACAGGCCGGTCAGGTTAAAGCTGCTGACCAGGTGCAGGCCCCCCTGCAGGTCGCTGCCGTACAGCGAGAACACCGCTCCCCCCACCGACACGGTGTACATGGTGCCGTCGGCCAGCGGGGCGTCGCAGGGCACGGCCAGCGTATTGGTCAGGCAGCGTTCCCCGCGCCACAGGGCGGCGGCTTTGCCCTGGGCCTCCAGCAGCCCGGCGATGGTCTCGTCCGCCGTATCCTCGCCCCGGCGCTGGCGGTCGATGATCTCGGTCTGCAGCAGGGTGCAGGTCTGGCGGTGGACCGCCGCATTGGCCTGGCCGGTGCGCTCCAGCTGCACGTGGAAATCGCTGTACAGCAGATAGCACCCGCCCACCCCGAAGGAAGCGCTGAGCACGAGCAGCAGCAGGCAGATCATTTTTTGTGCAAATCGCATGAAGCTCTCCTTTTGGTTTTGTGCAGGCCGTCAGCTTTCCTCTTTCTTGAGGCGGTAGCCGATGCGGTAGACCGTCTCGATATGGTCATACCAGTGCAGCTTGCGCCGCAGCCGCATGATGTGCAGGTCCAAGGTGCGGGTGTCGCTCTCGGCCCGGTCGCCGCCCCACACCCGCTCGTAGAGGGTGTCCCTGTAGAGGGCCGCGCCGCGGTTGCGCATGAGCTGTTCCAGCAGCAGGAACTCGTTGGGCGTCAGGTCCACCGGCCTGCCGTTTTGCAGCACCGTATGTTCGCCCGCATCCAGCACCACGTCGAAAGCCTGCATGACGTTGCCGCGCCCGGCCCGCCGCAGCACCGATTCCACCCGGGCCAGCAGTTCCTCGATGACGAAGGGCTTGACGATGTAATCGTCGGCGCCCCGGCGCAGCCCTTCCACCCGGTCGCGCACCGCGCCTTTGGCCGTAATAAAGATCACCGGCACCCCCAGCGGACGCAGGTAGTCCAGCAGTTCGTAGCCGTCCAGCCCCGGCAGCATGATGTCCAGCAGCGCCAGGTCGAAGGAACGTTCCTCGATGCGGTCTGCCGCCGTACAGCCGTCCTCCGCCACCGTGCAGTCGTACCCGGCGCGGGTCAGGCTCATCTCAATGAGCCGTGCGATGCGGTGCTCGTCCTCCGCGATCAAAACTCGTGTCATGCCACTACTCCCTTTCTATGTTCAGAATACGACTTGGTTGTATCGCAGTTGTAACAAACCCCGTTGTAATTTTACACAATTTCCTTTATTTTACCACAGAACCCGTGGTATAATGTACCAAAATGCGGAAAAGGCAAAGGAGTTTTACGACCCATGAACTCTACGATCGAAGAACTGGTACAGTCCCTGACGCTGGAAGAAAAAGCGGGGCTGTGCTCGGGCCGGGATTTCTGGCGCACCAAAGCGGTGGAACGCCTGGGCATCCCGGCCATGATGATGTCCGACGGCCCGCACGGCCTGCGCGCCCAGAAACCCGGAAGCAGCCTGCCCAACGACAGCATCGAGGCGGTGTGCTACCCCGCCGGGTGCGCGGCGGCGGCCAGCTTTGACCCCACGCTGACCCGCCGCATGGGCGCAGCGTTGGGACGGGAAGCCCGGGCCGCCGGGGTGCAGATGGTGCTGGGCCCCGCCATCAACATCAAGCGCAGCCCGCTGTGCGGCCGCAACTTTGAATATTACAGCGAGGACCCCTTCCTGGCCGGGGAACTGGCCGCCGCCTTCATCCAGGGCGTGCAGGGGGAGGGCGTGGCCGCCTGCCCCAAGCACTTTGCCGCCAACAACCAGGAGACCCGCCGCCTGACGGTGGACAGCCGCCTGGATGAGCGTACGCTGCACGAGATCTACCTGCCCGCCTTTGAGACGGCGGTGCGGGAGGGCAGGCCCTGGTCGCTGATGTGCAGCTACAACCGGGTCAACGGCGTATACGCCAGCGAGCACCGGCAGCTGCTGACGGAGCTTTTGCGGGACAGCTGGGGCTTCGCGGGGTTCACGGTGTCCGACTGGGGCGCGGTCAACGACCGGGTACAGGGCTTGGCCGCGGGACTGGACCTGGAGATGCCGGGCTCCGGCGGCGTGAACGACGCGCGCCTGGTGGAAGCGGTGCGCAGCGGCGCGCTGGACGAGGCGGCGCTGGACAAAGCGGCAGCGCGCATTCTGAACATCGTGCTGCGCACCGCCGACCTGGCCCGCGCCCCTGCGGAGCACGGCGCGGCCAACGGGCACGCGCTGGCCGTGGAACTGGCGAAGGAAAGCGCCGTACTGCTGCGCAACCTGGGCGCGCTGCCGCTGCACCCCGGGCAGAAGGTGGCCTACATCGGCGCCTTTGCCGAAACGCCGCGTTTCCAGGGCGGCGGTTCCAGCCACGTGAACACCCGCGGGGCCGTGGGTGCGCTGGAGGCTGCCCGGCGCGGGGGCCGAACCGTGCAGTATGTAGCGGGATTCCCCGCCGACCGCGACCAGCGGGACGAGCCGGAATTCCTGCGCGCGGTGGCGGCGGCCGAGAGCGCCGACGTAGCCGTGATCTTTGCCGGACTGCCGGAATTTTTTGAGAGCGAGGGCGCCGACCGCCGCCATATGCGCCTGCCGGACTGCCAGAACAACCTGATCGCCCGCGTGGCCGCCGTGCAGAAAAACACCGTGGTGGTACTGCACACCGGCGCGCCGGTGGAGTGCCCCTGGGCCGAAGATGTTTCGGCCGTGCTGTGCATGTATCTGGCCGGGGAGGGCGTGGGCGAAGCAGCCGACGCCCTGCTGTGGGGCGACGCCAACCCCGCGGGCCGTCTGCCCGAGACCTGGCCCCTGCGGCTGGAGGACACCCCCTGTTACCTGGACTACCCCGGCGACGGGGTCACGGCGGACTACCGGGAGGGCGTTTTTGTGGGGTACCGCTGGTACGACGCACGCCGCATGGCCGTGCGCTGGCCTTTCGGCCACGGGCTGAGCTACACCGGCTTTGTGTACCGGGACGCCGCGCTGGACCGCCCCACCCTGACCGAAGACGGCGAAGCCACGCTGCGGGTGCGCATCCGCAA
Source organism: Candidatus Gemmiger avistercoris (assembly GCA_019116705.1). Lineage (GTDB taxonomy): Bacteria > Bacillota > Clostridia > Oscillospirales > Ruminococcaceae > Gemmiger > Gemmiger avistercoris. The sequence goes on along the minus strand of DXBF01000002.1, from coordinate 567 downwards.
CAGCGGCGCCGTGCCGGGGGCGGAAGTGGTGCAGCTTTACGTCAGTGACGCCACCGGGGCCCCGGCGCCCGGCGGCAGGGTGCCCCAGGCCCTGCGCGGGTTCCAGAAAGTACGCCTGGAGCCCGGGCAGGAATGCGAGATCTGCTTCACCCTGACGGCGCGGGACCTGAGCCATTACGACGAGCGGCTGCACGGCTGGTATGCCGCGCCGGGCCGTTATGAGCTGCGGCTGGGCCATTCCAGCCGGGATATCCGCATCACGGTACCGCTGCAGTTTGAAACGCAGCGTTTCCCGCCCCTGACGGTGGACGGGACCACGCCCCTGGGCCTGCTGCTGGCCGACCCGCGCACAGCCGTGACGGCGCAGAAGCTGTTGGATGGGCGCCGCGGGGACGGCGACGGCCTGATGCCCCCCGAGGCCATGGCCCAGATGCTGGACGCCACGCCCCTGCGCGAACTGACGGACTGCAGCGCCCCGGACGGCCTGCTGGCCGCCCTGCGGCGGGACGCCGGAGAATAAAACAGAATGCCCCCGCAAGGCAAAGCGGCGCGGCCCGGGATCCCGGG
>DXBF01000052.1 GCA_019116705.1 Candidatus Gemmiger avistercoris | reverse complement strand
AAAATTCGGAGGGGCAAAAATGCAAAAATGACCTCATGGGAGGGTGCAGGGGCAAAAAAGTTGTCCTATAATTTAACCCATTAGCCCTCATTTTAGGGGTGGTTGTCCTTTATTTAACCCATAAAAATTGGTTCAAAACAGGTCAGACCATGCCAAAACAGGCCAAACAATCTGAAAAGGAAAAACCCCGAAAACCGCATGGTTTCGGGGTTTTTGAGCTGTTTTGAATTGAAATCAGCGCTTGCTGAACTGCGGAGCGCGACGGGCTGCCTTGAGGCCGTATTTCTTGCGCTCCTTCATACGAGGATCGCGGGTCAGGAAACCGGCTTTCTTCAGGGTGGTGCGCAGTTCGGGGTTGTACTGCAGCAGGGCGCGGGACAGGCCGTGGCGGATGGCGCCGGCCTGGCCGGAGCAGCCGCCGCCGACCACGTTGACGACAACGTCGAACTTGCCTTCGGTCTCGGTGAGGACCAGCGGGCTGTTGACCAGGAGCTTCAGGGTCTCCAGGCCGAAATAATCGTTGATGTCGCGGCCGTTGATGGTCATTTTGCCGGTGCCGTTGTAGACACGCACGCGGGCAACGGAATGCTTACGACGGCCGGTGCCGTAGAAATAAGGTTTCGTCTCGTACATCTTCTATTGCCTCCTTAACTCAGATCTCAACGGCTTCAGGCTTCTGGGCAACGTGGGTGTGCTCAGCAGTCTTGTAGCAGTGCAGGCGGGTCATAGCCTTGGCGCCCAGGGTGTTCGAGGGGACCATGCCCTTGACGGCGTAGGTCATCGCCTTGTCGCTGGCTTCCGCCATCAGGGTCTTGTACTGGGTCTCCTTCAGGCCGCCGATCCAGCCGGAATGGGTGCGGTGGAATTTCTTCTCCAGCTTTTTGCCGGTGAGGACCGCCTCATCACAGTTGATGATGATGACATGGTCGCCGCAATCCACGTTGGGGGTGAAGGTGGGCTTGTTCTTGCCGCGCAGGATGACGGCAGCCTTGGCAGCAACGCGGCCGAGGGGCTTGCCGGCGGCGTCGATCACATACCACTTGCGGTCAGCCATTTCAGCGGGCTTTGCGAGAGTCGTGCTCATAGTAGGGACCTCCATTTAAAAATTAACACGTCCGTTCTGAAAACGGTATTCTACAGCGCCGCGGCATTTTGCACACCGCCGCGCTTTTTCGCGCAAGTGTGATTATAGCAGAAAGCACCGCCCAAGTCAACGATTTTGCCGGAAAATTTCAATATATTCTTTTCTTGCTCCTCGATCCTCCTGATTTCTCCCGTTTTCTTCCGTTTTCTAATTTCCCATTTTCAAAGTGAGCGTTTTCCCCCAACGCAAAAAAGCCCGGCCCGCCGAGCAATACGCTTGCCGGCGGGCCGGGCCCCGGTTTGGGTTTCCGTTTTAACTCAGTGCTTGATCGCGCTGATGACGCGGCTCAGATCGCCTTCGTCCTCGCAGACGATTTTCACAGGATGGCTGTAGTCGAGGCTCATCATGCCCAGGATGCTCTTCGCATCGGCAATGCTGCCCTTCATGTCGTGCACGCCGACCGCGTTGTAGCATTTGGCGGCAGCAGACACGATTCCCTTGACCTCCGTGAAGTTGGAAACCTTGACTTGTTTCACCATGGTAATGACCTCCAGACATTTTCCCTCAACGGACGTAAATGCCGCAGGCGCTGTTCTCTCTCCGTGCGCCGCGCTGTCCGTCAGCAGGGCGGCCGGGCCACCATGCCCGTCTTTCCGTCCCTGCATTGGCATTATAGCATAATTTTTGCCGCTTTGTTTGTGCGGAATGCACAAAGGCAGTTTTTTCCATTTCCTGCACAAAACGCGCAAAGGTGCATTTTCGGGATTTGGTGAGTTTGCTCACTTTTTCCCTGCCCGGAAGCACTCTATTAACATTTTTTATGTTTTTGGAAAGCAGATTTTATGTTTTTGGCCCACATTTTCGCTTTTTCTCTGCTTTTTTCTTCGTCTGCCACCCAAAAACTGGCGCACTTTTCTGTGCAGATGCAACAAAAATATATATCAGAGGCCGTTCTGTGCCTGTATTCCCGCTCAAAGCCCCTTCATCGTGAGCGCGATCCGCTTTTTGGCCGTATCTACGCTGAGAACTTTTACGCGGACCACGTCGCCCACCTTGAGGACCTCCCGCGGGTGGCGGATGAAGGTATCGCTGATCTGGGAGATGTGCACCAGCCCGTCCTGATGGACGCCCAGGTCCACAAAAGCGCCGAAATCAATGACGTTGCGCACGGTGCCGGTCAGTTCCATACCGGGCTTGAGGTCCTCCAGGCGCATGATGTCGCTGCGCAGCAGGGGTTTGGGCAGGGTGTCGCGCACATCGCGGCCGGGGCGGCACAGTTCCGAGATGATGTCGTGCAGGGTGGGCGCGCCCACGCCCAGTTCGGCGCAGAGGGCCTTCTCCCCTTTGCGCCGGGCGGCCTCGGGCAGTGCCGAAAGCGCGTCGGTGCCGATCTGGGCCGTGGTATAGCCGCAGGCTTCCAGCAGCGCTTTGGCGGCGGCGTAGCTTTCGGGATGGACCGCCGTGGCGTCCAGCCGGTTTTTGGCTTCGGGCAGGCGCAGGAAGCCCGCGCACTGTTCAAACGCCTTGGGGCCCAGGCCCTTGACCTTTTTGAGCTGGGCGCGGGAGGCAAAGGCACCGCTCTCTTCCCGCCAGGCCACGATGTTTTTGGCCGTGGCCGCGCTGATGCCCGCCACCCGGCGCAGCAGGGCGGCGCTGGCGGTGTTCAGGTCCACGCCCACGCTGTTGACGCAGTCCTCCACCACGCCGTCCAGCGTCTCGTTCAGGCGTTTCTGGGGCATGTCGTGCTGGTACTGGCCCACGCCTACGGCCTTGGGGTCGATCTTGACCAGTTCGGCCAGCGGGTCCTGCAAACGGCGCGCGATGGACACCGCGCTGCGCAGGTTGACGTCGAACTGGGGGAACTCCTCGGCGGCCAGCTTGCTGGCGGAATACACCGAGGCCCCGGCCTCGCTGACCACCATATACTGCAGGTGCAGGCCCTTTTCTTCGGCCAGTTCCCGGATGACCGCGGCGGCAAACTCCTCGGTCTCGTGCCCGGCGGTGCCGTTGCCGATGGCCATGACCTCCACGCCGTTTTTGAGGACCATCTCCTTGATGATCCGCTTGGCCTGGTCCACCCGCTTGAACTCGGGCACCGGGTAGACCACGTTGGTGTCCAGCACCTTGCCGGTGGGGTCCACCACGGCCACCTTGCAGCCCATGCGGTAGCCGGGGTCCAGCCCCATGACCGTTTTGCCCCGGATAGGCGGCTGCAGCAGCAGCTGACGCAGGTTGTCGCCAAAGACGCGGATGGCCCCCTCGGCGGCTTTCGCGGTCAGTTCGCCGCGCAGTTCGTTTTCCAGGCTGGGATGGATCAAACGGCCGTAGGCGTCCCGGGCAGCCGCTTCGACCAGTTCCGCGCTGGCGCCGCCGGTCTTTTTGCGGGCGAACATCCACACCGCGATGGCCGCCGCGCGCTCGCCGTCCACCTGGATGCCGATTTTCAGATAGCCTTCCCGCTCGCCGCGGTCCAGCGCCAGCACCCGGTGGCCGGGGATCTTGGCCAATGGCTCGGCATAGTCGTAATACTGGGCGTAGACGCTGTCCTCCTCCTTGGCTTTGGTGCTGGCGATCCGCCCGAAGGCGCGGTAATACCGCCGCAGTTCCGCCCGGCAGGCCGCGTCGTCGGAAACCGTCTCCGCGATGATGTCCTGCGCCCCGGCCAGGGCGGCGGCCGCGTCAGGCACCTCGTCGTTGCAATAGTCCGCCGCGGCGGCTTCGGGGTCGAAGGCCGGGTCCTGCCGGAGGATGGCGTCGGCCAGCGGCTGCAGGCCGCGGGCACGGGCCACGCTGGCGCGGGTCTTGCGCTTGGGTTTATAGGGGCGGTAAATGTCCTCCACTTCTGCCAGGGTGGCGGCCTTTTCCAGCGCGGCGGCCAGTTCCGGCGTCAGAGCCCCCTGTTCGGTGATGGTAGCGGTGACTTCCTCCTTGCGTTTGTCCAGCCCGCGCAGGTAGTCCAGGCGCTCGCCCAGGGCGCGCAGCACCTGGTCGTCCATCGAGCCGGTGGCCTCCTTGCGGTAGCGGGCGATGAAGGGGATGGTGTTGCCCTGGTCGATCAGGGTGATGGCCCCCTGCACGTTCTGCACGGGCAGGTTCAGTTCGGCAGCCAGTTGTTCAGCATGGGTCGGCATTTTGTTTCCTCTTTCTCTTAAAATGTAAAAGCAGCAGATACCCGGCGTAGACGGCCAGCCCGGTCAGGCTGACGCCTGCGGAGAGCGCCAGCCCCGGGGTGTGATAGGTAAAGACGATGTCCGCCGCCCCGGCCGGGACGCGCACCGCCATCAGGCCGTTGTCCACCTTCTCGATGTCCGCGGGCTGCCCGTTGACGGTGGCCGTGAAACCGTCGTCATAGGGTACGCTGAAAAGCACCAGTTCCTCCTGCGCATAGTTGGTGCGGACCGTAAAGCCGGTGCGGGTGGCGGTGAATTCCAGCGCCGCGGAGAGCCGCCGCTCGCCGCAGTCGGCGGCGTAGCGCTCGTCGCTGCGGTCGGCCAGTTCCTCCTCGGGCAGCGGTTCCAGCAGGCCGTCCAACCGCCGGATCTGGTCCTTGTCCAGCAGCACCGCCCGCATCAGCACCCGGGCGCGCTCCTCCTCAGGAACAGACTCGAACTGCTCCTGCGTCAAGTAGTAGTCGTAGGTGAAGCCCATCGGCACCCAGTTGTCGTTGCGGTAGAGCAGATAGACCGAAGTCTCCCCGCAGGCGGTCCAGCCGGTCAGGTCCTCCGCGGCCCAGTCGCCGGCGCTGTCCTTCGCCACCAGCATGTAGCGCACGCTGAGCAGCCCCCGCAGGCCGTCGTTCTGGACGTCCGGCTTGGAGTTGACGTCCCGCGTGACGCCTACCGAGGGGTAAAACTCCATGATGCTGGGCGCCACGGTGGAGTTGAAGAACTGCAGGCAGCTGCGGTCGAACCACAGGCCCAGGTTGTTGTGCGCGCCGTAAGCGTCGATGCGGTAGAAGGCGTCCCGGGGCAGGCTCTCCTCGATCTCCGCCACCGAGTCCCAGGTTTCGGCAATAAGGTCGCCGTCCGTCTGCCACTGGGGGTATTTGGTCAGCGACAGGTGCACGGTGCCGTAGAAGAAACTGAACGCCAGCACCCCGGCCAGCAGGCGGCGGGACCAGTCGCGCCGGTTCCGTTCCCGGCCCCACAGCAGCCGGAACAGCAGCACGCCCAGTATGCTGACCGCGAAGATGCCCCAGAACCGCGGCTGCAGGTCCACGACCCCCAGCTTGAAATTGCCGTCGGCGTCGGTATTGGGCACCAGGGCGAACAGCGCGGAACTGGCCGTGACCAGCGCCACCAGCCGCCAGGCCCGCGGCACCTGCCGTTCCGCCAGATGCGGGCGGGACAGCGCGCAGGCCGTCGCCCCGCAGAGCACCAGCACTGGCATGTAATACCAGCGGGCGTAGTAACTGGAATTGAGGGCGTAGAACGCACTGTTGAGCACCGGCACAAAGGCGCACAGAACGCATGCTTTGAGGATGTAGGTAAAGGGATGGCTGCGCCGCGCCCGGCAGAAGGCCACGCCGCCCACGACGCCCACCAGCGGCAGATAGACCGTCATGCTGGTGTGCTTGAGCACCCCCTCCTGGAACAGATCCTTGAAATAAGGGGCGTCGGGCATGAGGAAGGCGCTGTAGAGGATGGCCCCGTATTGCTGGGGGCTGCCGTAGAGCAGGTAGCCGTAGCCGTTGAAGGGGTCGATGGTGCGGGGGTTCTGCAGCAGCGACAGCCCCGCCGGGAGCAGCAGCACGCACCCCATGGCGCAGCCCAGGAGGGTCTCCCCCGCCAGGACGGCAAAGCTGCGCGGCCCCACGCGGTAGGCCCGGGCCGCCAGCATGCAGAGGAAGTAGAGGATCAGGAACACCGCCTGCCCGGCGAAGAAGAAGTAGTTGTTGACGAGGTTCAGCGCCACCCAGAAGGGGAAGGCGCCCCGCCTGCCGTCCAGCACCGCGTCGTCCAGCGAAGCCAGCAGATAGGGGAACAGCGCCACCACGTCGAGAAAATGATTGAAAAAGATGTTATAGACCGTAAAGCCCGAGAATGCGTACAGGCAGGCGGCCACCACGCTCCAATCCTCCCGGCGCACCCAGCGGCGCGCCCACAGGTAGGCGCCGCCGCCCGCCAGGGCGATCTTCAGGCAGAGCAGCGGCACCATCATCCAGGGCATCAGCCGCGCGGGCACCCACAGCGTCAGCCAGAAGAAGGGGCTGCCCAGCAGATAGAAGGAGTAGGAATTGACGAACCCGCTGCCCAGGTCGGTGGCCCAGCTGAAGGACCCGCCCTGTTTGACGAAGGCGTTGGCGTACTGGTAGAAGTTGATCTGCTGGTCGTTGAAGTCCCCGGCGTAGTGGAAATACCCGCCGCCGAAAGCCGCGTCCGCGATGCAGTGGGGCAAAAACAGCGCCGCCGCCACTGCGAAGCAGAGCCAGAAAACTTTCCAGTACCGTGATTTCTGCCTTGGAAGTATGAGCTGCATATTCGGACCTCGGAACCTTTCGGTTCACCGTGCTGTCTTTCCCTTTCAAATCGTGTTATACTGATAGTAGCACACAGGAAAGGTCGTAGAAAGATGAAAACATATCCGCTGAGCGCCCTGCTGGGACGCATGAAATACATCACGCGGTGGAGCCTGATGCGCAACGGCCGCCCCGAGAGTTTGAGCGAACACACGGCGGACACCGCCCTGCTGGCCCACACCCTCTGCCTGATCGCCCGCCGGTGCACCGGCACCGGCGCAGGGCTGCGGCCGGAGGTGGTGGCCACCGCGGCGCTCTACCACGATGCGCCGGAGATCCTGACCGGCGACATGCCCACCCCGGTGAAGTACAAAAACGAATCTCTGCGCGCCGCTTACAAGGCCGTGGAGCAGGAGAGCGCCCGCGTGATGGCCAGCCTGCACCCCGACGAGCTGCGGGCCGAGACCGAAGCCTACCTGACCGGCAGCATCCTCAACGACGCCGAGCGCAAGGTGCTGAAAGCGGCGGACCGGCTTTCGGCGCTCATCAAGTGCATCGAGGAGAGCCAGGGCGGCAACCGGGAATTTGAGGCCGCGCGGCGGCAGCAGCTGGACGCCCTGCACGCCATGGACTGCCCCGAGGCCGAGTATTTCATCGAGCACATGCTGCCCTGCTACGCCCAGAACCTGGACGAACTGACCCGCGGGCGCTTCTGAACCCGCGCGTCATTCCTGCAGGCGGTAGACCGCGTCGATCAGCGTATCCACGTCGGTAAAATGTTCCAGCATGGAACAGTAGCGCCGCAGCGACGCCGCCCCCCGCAGCCCTTTCATATAGTGCATGGCCTGGCTGCGGGCCTGGGGCATGGCCATCCACTCCCCTTTTTCCTCACACATCGCATAGATCTGGCTGCGCAGGGCTTCCATCCGCTGGCGCAAGGTGGGCGCGGGCGGGGCTTCCTGCCCCAGCAGCGCCGCCCGCACCCGCTCAAACAGCCAGGGATCGCCCAGCGCGCCCCGGCCGATCATCACGCCGTCGCAGCCGGTCTTTTCCAGCAGCGCCAGCGCGCCTTCGGCGGTGGTCACGTCGCCGTTGGCCAGCACCGGGATGCGCACCGCCCGCTTGATGGCGGCGATGGCTTCCGCGTCGACGGGCGGGATGTACATCTGTTCCCGGGTGCGGCCATGGACGGCCAGCAGGTCGGCGCCGTTGGCCTCGCACTGGCGGGCCACCTCCACGCCGGTCATGTGGTCGGCGTCCCAGCCGATGCGCATTTTGACGGTCAGCGGGGTATCGTCCCCCAAAGCCCTGCGGGCGGCGGCCACCATGGCCCCGCACAGCGCCGGGTCCAGCAGCAGGCGGCTGCCCGCGCCGCCGGACGTGATCTTGGGGGCCGGACAGCCCATGTTGATGTCGAGTATATCGAAGCGGATGCCCTTCTCCCGCAGCAGCAGGATGGCTTTGGCCAGCGTGTCGGGGTCTGCGCCGAACAGCTGGGCCGCATAGATGCCGTGGGGCGCCGGGTCCCGGAGCAGGGCGAAGGATTTACGGTCGCCGAAGGTCAGGGCCTTGGCGCTGGCCATCTCGCTGACGGTCCAGGCCGCCCCGTGATCCGCCATCAGGTGGCGGCAGGCGGCGTCGGTCAGGCCGGCCATCGGCGCAAAGACCGCCCCGGCCGGGATTTGCAGATTTCGCAGTTGCATGGAATACCTCGTTGTTCAATTTCGCATTCCATTCTACCACATTTCTTCCGTTTGTGGTATACTGATTCCAAATGTAAATCGCACCAAAGGAGCTTTTTCTATGAAACTGATGGTACTGGACGGCAACAGCCTGGTCAACCGCGCCTTTTTCGGCATCAAGCTGCTGACCACGAAGGACGGCCGCTACACCAACGCGATCTTCGGCTTCCAGAATATCCTGCTCAACCTGCTCGCCGCCCACGCCCCCGACGCGGTGGCCATCGCCTGGGATGAGCGGGCCCCCACTTTCCGCCATAAAGCCTACGACGGCTACAAGGCCACCCGCCACGGCATGCCCGAGGAACTGGCCCAACAGATGCCGGTACTGAAAGCGCTGCTGGACGAACTGGGCTTTGTGCAGGTGAGCAGGGCGGGCTGGGAGGCCGACGACATTTTGGGCACCCTGGCCGCCGCCTGCGAGGCCGCGGGCGGCACCACCCTGCTGGCCACCGGCGACCGGGACAGCCTGCAGCTGGTGGACGGCGCCACCACCGTACTGCTGGCCACCAACAAGGAGACCATCCCCATGGACCCCGCCGCCATCCGGGAAAAGTACGGCGTGGAACCGGCCCAGCTCATCGACGTGAAGAGCCTGATGGGCGACTCCTCCGACAACATCCCCGGCGTACCGGGCATCGGTGAAAAGACCGCCCTGGCCCTGGTGCAGAGATTCGGCAGCCTGCAGGCTGTCTACGACCATCTGGACGACCCCGCCATCAAACCGGGCCAGCGCGCCAAGCTGGGCGCCAACCGGGACAAGGCGGAGCTTTCCTATATGCTGGGCACCATCCGCAAGGACGCCCCCATCGACACGGACCCCGCCGCCTACCGCCGCCGTCCCGGCGACCCGGCAGCCGCCGCCCACCGCCTGGCCGGGCTGGAGATGCACAAGCTCATCGGCCGCTGGCAGCTGGACCCCGCCGCCCCCGGCGCGCCTGCAGCGGTGGATAAACCGCTGCCCGCCGTCGCCCCCGCGCCCCTGCCCGACGGCCTGACCGGGCGGGTGTGCCTGGCCCGGAACAGCGACGGGCGCTGGTACGCCGTGCAGGGGGACCAGGTCTTTCTGCCCGACGAACCTCAGCTGGCCGCCCTGCTGGAGAGCGGGGCCGAACTCTGGGCCTTCGACGCCAAACCCCTCTACCATCTGGCACTGGACCATGGCGGCGTGGGCAGCGCCCTGCGCTTTGACGGCAAGCTGGCCGCCTACCTGCTGAACCCTTCGGCCAGCAGCTATGCGGTGGCTCCCCTGGCGGCCGAATACGACGTGCCCGCCGCCTTCACCTGTGAGGACGCCCCCGACGCCGGGGTGCTGGCCGCCCTGCTGGAGCGGCTGGCCGCCGCCCTGGAGGAGAGCGGCCAGCGGCCGCTGCACGACGAGGTGGAACTGCCCCTGGCCCGGGTGCTGGCCGATATGGAGCGGGCCGGCTTCGCGGTGGACGCCGGCGGCATCCGCGCCTTCGGCGACAGCCTGCGGGGCCAGCTGGACGGCATCCTGCAGAGCATCTATGAGGAAGTGGGCTACACCTTCAACGTCAACAGCCCCAAACAGCTGGGCGAAGCCCTGTTCGACAAACTGGGCCTGCCGCCCCGCAAAAAGACCTCCCGCGGGTATTCCACCGACGCTGAAACGCTGGAGAGCCTGCGCCCCTACAGCCCGGTGATCGGCCAGATCCTGAAATACCGCACCTACGCAAAGCTGCTTTCCACCTACGTGGAGGGGCTGCTGAACGCTCTGGGGGAGGACGGGCGCATCCACTCCACCTTCATCCAGACCGAAGCGCGCACCGGGCGCATCTCCTCCACCGAACCCAACCTGCAGAACATCCCCATCCGTACCGAACTGGGCAGCCACCTGCGCAGCTACTTTGTGGCCGGCCCCGGCAATCTGCTGGTGGACGCCGACTATTCCCAGATCGAACTGCGCATCCTGGCCCACGTCACCGGGGACGAGGCCATGCAGCAGGCCTTCCGCGACGGCGCGGACATCCACCGTTCGACCGCCGCCAAAATTTACCATATTCCCGAAAGCGAAGTCACCCCGCAGCTGCGTTCCGCCAGCAAGGCCATCAACTTCGGCATCATGTACGGCAAGGGCGCATACTCGCTGAGCAAGGACCTGGGCGTGACCATCAAGGAGGCGGACGCCTTCCTCAAGACCTATCTGGCCGCCTTCCCCAAGGTGGACGGCTACATGCAGGACTGCATCGCCCACGCCAGGGAGAAAGGCTATGTGGAGACGCTGTTCGGCCGCCGCCGCGCCCTGCCGGAACTGGCCAGTTCCAACTTCCAGGTGCGTTCCAGCGGGGAACGGATGGCCCGCAACACCCCCATCCAGGGCACCGCTGCCGACATCATCAAGCTGGCCATGGTCCACGTATGGCAGCGCCTGCGGGACGAACACCTGCAGGCCCGTCTGTTGCTGCAGATCCACGACGAACTGATCGTGGAAGCGCCGGAAAGCGAAGTGGAGGAAGTCAAGCGCGTGCTGCGCGAGGAAATGGAACAGGTCGTGCAGTACAGCGTGCCGCTGACCACCGACGTAGGCACCGGCAAGACCTGGCTGGAAGCACATTGAGAGGGATGGACCCCATGTTTGTTTTAGGAATCGAATCGACCTGTGACGAGACCGCCGCCGCCATCGTGGAGGACGGGCGGAAGGTGATCTCCAACGTGATCGCCACCAGCGTGAAGGAACAGGCGCTCTACGGCGGCGTGGTGCCTGAGATCGCCAGCCGCCGCCACGCCGAATCCATCAGCGCTACCGTGGACAAGGCCCTGGCCGACGCGGGCCTGACGATGGCCGATGTGGGCGCAGTGGCCGTGACCTTTGCGCCGGGGCTCATCGGCGCGGTGCTGGTGGGCGTCAACTTTGCCAAAGGGCTGGCCTATGCCGCGGGCAAACCGCTGGTGCCGGTGCATCATCTGCGGGGGCACATCGCCGCCAACTACCTGACCCACCCGGCCCTGCGCCCGCCGTTCCTGTGCCTGGTGGCCAGCGGCGGCCACAGCCACATCGTACTGGTAGAGGACTGGTGCCGCTACCACGTGCTGGGCCGCACGGTGGACGACGCCGCCGGGGAGGCCTTCGACAAGGTGGCCCGCACCCTGGGGCTGCCCTACCCGGGCGGCCCCAGCATCGCGGCGGCAGCCCGGGGCGGCGATCCCAAAGCCTACAAGCTGCCGGTCCCCCATGTGGAAGGCCGCTACAACGTAAGTTTCAGCGGCCTGAAAACGGCCGTCATCAATGAGGTGCACAACGCCGAACAGCGGGGTGAGCCGGTGAACGTGGCCGATATGGCCGCCAGCTTCCAGGAGCGTATCGACCAGATCCTGGCCAAAAAGCTGCTGGCCGCGGCCGCCGACACCGGCGCCCGGACCATCTGCCTGGCGGGAGGCGTGGCGGCCAACGGGCGGCTGCGCCAGCTGGTGAACGATGGTGCCCAGAAACTGGGCGCCAGGATCTACCTGCCGGAACTGAAATACTGCGGCGACAACGGCGCCATGATCGCGGCGCAGGGCTACTACGAATACCAGGACGGCAACCTGGCCGACTGGACGCTGAACGGCCTGCCCACGCTGGCGATTAACTACAGGTAAAAGACCCCCGGTCCAGAAGGGCCGGGGGTTCGTTATTCCCGTTCACGGCGCGGCAGCCACGGCATGCGACGCTGTAAATAGCGGGAGACCCGCATCATAAAATGGTTGTACCGCTCCAGGCGGGGCGAAAGAGTCGTCTTCGGAGGATCTTTTTTGAACGTATCCACATCAAAGTAGCGCTCTTTTGCACGGATCAGGATATAACAGGGTTTCTTGGTTTTCCATCCCTCGAAATAGCAAAAGCTGGCGTCCAGCAAGCGGTATTTCGGATGGGTAAAGGCGTACCAGTTGATGTGCGACTCGTCATGCCACAGGGCAATGATCCCTTTTTCCAGGTCCTGGTTGATCCGTTTGTTCAGCAGGCGGCAGAATTTAAGGTAGGCCTTTGCTTCCCCGCCGTTGATGCCGCCGCACACATAGTCCCGGCCCAGGCCCATTGGGATAAACGCCTTGCACCGCGGGTTGCGGTCGTACGTAAATTCATAATTGGGCCGCCAGTAAAAAGCCGGATGAAGCACAAATACCATGCGTTCCCGTTTTTCGGCGCGCGGCAGGAACATCGCCTCGGTAATAGGCTGTGTGAATTCACAGTTGGCATTGAAAAAATAAATGTAATCGAACGTCTGCAGTTCCTGCTCACACCGCAAAAAAATTTCAAAACGCTTGAGCGTCGTATACGGCCATGGCTGAGGTTCCTGGTAGATACGGTGGACCCGGGGATTTTCCTCCTCCCCTTCCAGGTGGTCGGCGTCTGTAAAGACAAAATAGTGGATCTCACACTGCTTTAAAAGATACTTTTCCGCGCTGGCCAGGAATTCCGGCCAAAGCCGGAGATATTGCCCGGTGCAGATATACAACGCCGCGACCCTTTTCATGCTTTGCTCTCCTGTTCCACCAGCTTCGTCCGGGGCAGTTCCACCGGGCCCCATTCCTTCGGGTTCCATTCCAGTTCCCCAGCCATAAACGTATGGACCAGCTGGAACTGTATGCCCGGCACCCAGTCTTCGACTGTGTGTGTGCCGCCCTCCCCCAGCGTGAACAGCGTAAAATAGTTGCTGTACTGCCCGGGGGACAGGACCTGAAAATCATATTCCGCCGTAAAGCGGTTGAGGCCCGGATGCAGAGACAGATCGTACAGACAGGATGTAGCCAGCGGATTGCCCACCTCGTCCCGCACTTCAAACCGCAGCCCTGCCTGACGGCTTTCCTCCCGGGCCAGGATCACGTACTCGGCCCGCACCGGTTTGGTGCGTTCGATAGATTCCACCGACGGCACCAGGAAGCGGACGCTCTGCAGACGCAGGTTGTCCCGGCGGAACCAGTTGTCCCGCTTGTATGCGCTGTAATCCACATAGTCGGTGCTCTGGGATTTCTGCGAAAGATAGATCGCGATCCCCTCGTCCACATCGCCGTCAAAGACGATGCGTCCCTGGTCCAGCACGATGCAGCGGTCGCACAGGTCGCGGATGGTGGCCATGTTGTGGCTCACATACAGCACGGTCTTGCCGTCCCGCCGGGCTGCCTGACGCATCTTGGTCAGGCATTTCTTCTGGAACTTCATATCGCCGACCGCAAGGACCTCGTCCATGATCATGATCTCACTGTCCAGATGCGCCGCCACGCTGAAGGCCAGTTTGACGTACATACCGCTGGAATACCGCTTGACCGGGGTGTCGATAAAATCCCCCACCTCGGAGAACTCGATGATCTCCGCCATTTTGGCGTCGATCTCGGCGCGGGTCATACCCAGGATGGCGCCGTTGAGGTAGACGTTCTCCCGCCCGGTCATCTCGGGGTGGAAGCCAGTACCCACCTCCAGCATGGAGGCCACCCGGCCGTAGAGGTCGATGTCGCCTTCGGTGGGTGCGGTAACGTGGGTCAGCAGCTTGAGCAGCGTACTTTTGCCCGCGCCGTTGGAGCCGATGATGCCCACGGCCTCCCCCTTTTTCACCTCGAAGCTGACGCCGTTGAGGGCCATAAAGGTGGTGCCCACCAGCCGCTGATCGGTGCCGATGAGGGTGTTGGGGTCCTCTTTGCCGCGCTTGCGGGCCCACCAGCTCTGCAGGTCGCCCCGCAGCGTGCCGCCGCCGATCTGCCCCAGGCGGTATTTCTTTTTTACATCGCGGACGCGGATCATGATGTCTTTTTGTTGCTGCATGATACGGTCCTCCTTACACGGTATCCACAAAGGTCTTTTCGACCTTGCTGAAAAGCGAAAGCCCCAGCGCCAGCAGGAGCACGGTCCACACCAGCGAAACCACCCACATCAGCACGGAAACTTCACCCGAGCCGAAGAAGATGTAACGGAAGGTCTCCATCGGGGCCGTCATGGGGTTGAGGATCATGGCCGCGTAAAGCACACGGCTCATGCCGCTGATCATCGACAGCGGGTAGACCACCGGCGTGCCGTACATCCACAGCTGCACGCCGAAAGTCACCACCACCATCAGGTCGCGGTAGCGGGTGGTCAAACTGGACACGATGATGCCGCAGCCCAGCCCCAGCAGCCCCACCTGGACCAGCAGCAGCGCGGTCAGGGGCATCAGCGCCCAGTTGGGCTCCACCTGCCCTTTGGCCACATAGTACAGCAGCATCAGGAAGAACATCACGAACTGCAGCAGGAAATTGATGAACGCCGACAGCATGGTGGAAACCGGCATGGCCAGACGCGGAAAATAGACCTTGCTGAAAATCGCCGAATTGGTGGTAAACGTTCCGGAAATTTTGTTGATGCAGGCCGAGAAGAAGCCCCACAGCGCCGTACCGGCCAGGTAGAACAGCCCCTGCGGCACACCGCCGGTGGACATACCCGCGATCACGCCGAACATGACCGTATACATGGCGGCCGACAGCAGCGGGTTGATCAGGACCCAGGCGGGCCCCAGGACCGTCTGTTTGTACATAACGGTAAAATCCCGCTTGACGAACAGCCAGATCAGGTCTTTATAACGCCACAGTTCCCCGAAGTCCACCCGCGCCCAGCCTTTGGCCGGACTGTAGTGTACATGGTACTGTTTTTGCATCTGCTCCATGAATGTACTCCTTTTGGGTCGGCTCCGCACGCCGGAGCGAAGATTTTACCGCCCGTTTTTGCTTTGCAGAAATTTTTGGTAGACGGGCAGGCCCAGCCGCAGCAGGGCGGCGCGCAGCCGCATGGTGTTCTGCCCGGTACGCCGGGCCAGCCGCATATAGGCATCCGCACAGCCGCGGCAATCCGCCCGGTAGCGCGCGCGCTGCTGCGGTGTGGAGAGGTCGAACCGCTCCTTCTCGCTCAGGTTCTGGATGGCGTCGTTCAGCAGCCCTTCCGCCCGCAGGAGATCCCCTTTTCCGGCAAAATAGTCGCACCATTCGAGCAGGAATTCACTGCGGTCCAGATAGTTGCGGCTGGAGCCCTGCGCCATGATACTGCCCCCGCGCTGCACATAACGGTAACCGGGATACGCCAGGCAGGCGATCCTGCCGCACTGTGCCAGCAGTCGCGGCATCAGGAACTGATCTTCGTAACGTTTCCCCTCCGCATAGCGGAGTTCCCGGAAAAGTTCGGCCCGGTACAATTTATTCCAGGCCACCACGTAGTAGATCTTCTGTTCCTCCAGCGCGAAATAGCGCCGCCATACTTCCGCCTCATCCAGCACTTCGTCCCGGAAAACCGTAAAGTCCGGCGATGCCAGCGGACGGTTGTTTTCATCGACGTAGACCAGGTTATAGACCACCAGATCCGCGCTGTACTGCCGCTGCGCTTCCCAGGCGCGGCGCAGGGTATCGGGTTCCAGCAGGTCGTCGCTGTCCACAAAGGTCAGGAACTGCCCCTTTGCCGCCTCGATGCCCGTGTTGCGCGCCGCCGAAAGGCCGCCGTTCTCCCGGTGGATGACCCGGATGCGGGGATCTTTCCGCGCCCAGGCGTCGCACAGGGCCGGGCAGCCGTCCGGGCTGCCGTCATCCACCAGAATGATCTCAAAGTCCCCGAATGTCTGCGCCAGCACGCTGGACACGCAGGCGTCCAGGTAGCGTTCGACCCGGTATACCGGGATGATCACACTGATGGCAGGCATGGGACCTCTCCTTTTTGCAGAAACATCATCGGCTGCGGCGGGCGTCCAGCAGCCGGGTATAAACGTGAAAGACCGGCATTCCGGCGCGCAGCGCCAGGGCGCGGATGCGCAGCGAACGGCTGCCTTTGCGGGCGGCCAGCGCCGCATAGACGCGGCAGAGTTCCCCGCGCACCGCTGCAAACTCCGCCCGGTGACCCGGCTTGCGCAGATCGTAGGCGGCCTTGTTCCGATACAGGAACCCCGCCGCATCGGTGAGGGCCCCCTCCGCCCGGTCATACCACCCGCGGGAGAGGAAATACTCCGCCCGGTGGATGTCCCCGCGGGTCACAGCAAGGCGGACTTCCTTGCGGCCGGTGGCCGTGATGCTGCCCTCGTGCTGCAGCACAAAGTAGCCGGTATAGGCCAGACACTGGACCGTGCCGCAGCGGGCGATCAGGTCCGGCAATACATAGTAATCCTCGTGGACCATTCCTTCGGGGTAGCGCACGTCCTCGAACAGCCGGGCCGCATACAGGCGGTGCGCCGTCCCCGTGAACTGGCTGATCCACGGCGTGTTGAAAGCATCCCAGAACCGGGATTCTGTCAGGACCGTGTCCGCCGGGAAGCGCTGCGCTTCGGGCAGCGGGCGCAGGGCGCCGTCCGGCAGCATGCGGCAGCAGTTGCAGATCACCAGCCCCGCGCCGCTGTTCCCGGCCGCCGCATACAAAGTGGCGAAAAGTTCCGGGGCCACGGTGTCGTCGCTGTCCACCATGGTGATCCAGTCTCCCCGCGCGGCATCCAGCCCGGCGTTGCGCGCGCCGGAGGGCCCCGGCCCGGTCTTGGCCGGGTGCAGCGCCCGGATGCGCGGGTCTTTGCCCGCCCAGGCATCGCAGAGAGCCGGGCAGTTATCAGGGCTTTCGTCATCCACCAGCAGCAGCTCAAACGACGCAAAGGTCTGGGCCAGGATGCTGCGCACGCAGGCGTCCAGCGTTTTTTCCGCCTTGTAGACCGGCACGATGACGCTGATTTTCGGTTTTTCTTGCAACATGGCGGTACCTTTTACTGTGCGGGGGCGTCGTCCACGCCGGGCAGGTGGATCAGGCTGCCCATGTAGAGGTTGGCGCTCTCAGGGTGCCAACGGGAAATGCCGCTCTCGGTCGTGAAGGTCATCTCCCCGAATTTGATGCTGCCGTCGTTCAGCGCATACAGGTCCACGCGCACCGCTGTAAAGCCCTGGCTCAGCGTCCGGGCGATCTCCAGCATTTTGTCCAGATTCTTCGGCCGGGGCAAATCGGGCTGTTCCAGCGGCACGTTGATATTGAAAGGCAGCAGGTTCCAGTCGGTATCGTAGAAGATCATACGCTCTTCCTTGTCGGTGTAGCGTTCCAGAATATGCAGGATGATCTTCGGTTCACCGTCAAAGCAGAAAAACTTGTAATCATACAGGTCCCCGCCGTCGTTTTCGATAAACTTTTCCGCAATGATGCGCGGTTTGATGTGGATGTACTGCACATCCAGCCCGCCCATCAGGTAGCAGTAATTGATCTTGAGCCATGTTTCCATCTTGCGGCGGGCATCGTCCTTGTCGAACCTGGATTTGTCCTGCACCGCAATGTTCCAGCCCGCGCCATGGTTGGTCTTGAGCATGAATTTGTCGGGCAGCTTGTCGAAGTCGATCTCATCGAAACGATCCCAGACCCCCAGCAGCGGGATCAGGTATTCCTCGCCGATCTTCTCCTTGACCCACGCCCGCACGGTATACTTGTCCACCAGCGGATAAACGTCCTCAAAGCCGCCGTAGAGTTTGAGCCACTGGGTCTTTTCGCTGAACGTTTTGGGGTGTTCCAGGTCCAGCGGCGTGTGGGTGTAATTGGTCTCCAGGAACCACTTTTTCAGCGCCTCCGGGTAGTCCTTCTTTTGCAGGCAGGCCCAGTAGGCATAGTTTTTGTTGGCGATCTTGCGGTACTTCAGGTAGGTGACGATGTACCGCACGCTGACGACCGGCCCGTTGTGCAGCAGATATTTAAGCCCCCGCGCCGCATGCCGCGGCAGCCAGGTCACCGCCCGCCCGATTTTATACGAGGAGGAACCGTACACGGCCTCCAGTTCATGGCGCAGCAGTT
>DXBF01000051.1 GCA_019116705.1 Candidatus Gemmiger avistercoris | reverse complement strand
ACCCAGAACAAGATGACCGTGGTGGACCACACCGGCAGCGACGAAACACTGCTGGCCACCGCCATGGCGCTGTGCAGCGACGCCCACCTGAACGACAAGGGCGAGGCCGAGGGCGAGCCCACCGAGGCCGCTCTGGTGGCCTACGCCGCCAAGCTGGGGCTGCCCAAGGGCGAACTGGAAGCCGCCGCGCCCCGTGTGGATGAAGCGCCCTTTGATTCCGGCCGCAAGATGATGTCCACCGTGCACAAGACCGACAGCGGCTGGGTGCAGTACACCAAAGGCGCGCCGGACGAGATCCTGCGCCGCTGCACCACCTGCTGGGAGGGCGGCAAGGCCGTGCCCATGACGGAGGAAAAGCGCGCCGCCATCCTGGCCGACAACAAGGGCCTGGCGGACCGCGCCCTGCGCGTGCTGGCGGCTTCCTTCCGCAATTGGGATCATAAACCCGAGCAGAACGAACCGGCCTTTCTGGAGCAGGACCTGTGCTTCATCGGCCTGACCGGCATGATCGACCCGGTGCGCCCGGAGGTCAAGGACGCCATCGTTGAGTGCCGCAGCGCCGGCATCCGCCCGGTGATGATCACCGGCGACCACAAGGATACTGCCGTGGCCATCGCCACCGAGCTGGGCATCATCCAGAGCGCCGATGAAGCCATCACCGGCGCCGATCTGAACGAGATGTCCGACGAGGAACTGGACAAGAACATCAAGAAGTACGGCGTGTATGCCCGCGTGCAGCCGGAGCACAAGGTCCGCATCGTTACCGCCTGGAAGAAGGCGGGCTGCGTCACCGCCATGACCGGCGACGGCGTCAACGACGCGCCTTCCATCAAGAGCGCCGACATCGGCGTGGGCATGGGCATTACCGGCACCGACGTGACCAAGAACGTGGCCGACATGGTGCTGGCCGACGACAACTTTGCCACCATCGTGGGTGCTGTGGGCGAAGGCCGCCGCATCTACGACAACATCCGCAAGGCCATCCAGTTCCTGCTGGCCTCCAACATGAGCGAGGTGCTGGGCGTGTTCTTCGCCACGCTGATGGGCTTCACGCTGCTGCAGCCGGTGCACCTGCTGTTCATCAACCTGATCACCGACTGCTTCCCGGCGCTGGCGCTGGGCATGGAGAAGGCCGAGCCCGACGTGATGAACCGCCCGCCCCGCAAGACCAGCGACGGCATCTTTGCCGGCGGCCTGGGCGTGGACGTGGCTTACCAGGGCGTCATCATCACCATCATCACGCTGGCCAGCTATATCCTCGGTCACTGCATGGAAGTGGGATTCTTCGAGATGCCCAAAGGCATCTCCGACGACGGCATGACCATGGCCTTCCTGACCATGAGCATGTGCGAGATCGTGCACAGCTTCAACATGCGCAGCCAGCGCAAGAGCGTGTTCACGCTGCACAGCCACAACAAGGTGCTGTGGGGCGCCATGATCGGCAGCCTGCTGCTGACCACCATCGTGCTGGAAGTGCCTTTCATCGCCAGCGCGTTCGGTTTTACGCCGGTCAGCCTGCCGGAGTACCTGCTGGCCCTGCTGCTGGCGGTCCTGGTCCTGCCCATCGTGGAACTGGTCAAGCTGGTGCAGCGCAGCATGGCCCGCAAGCGCAGCGCCTAAAGCATACGGATCAAAAAACGGCATCCTGCGGGATGCCGTTTTTTGCGCCCCGGGGAGTTCCGGAGGAAAAACAGCGGGAAAAAACGCAATGCCCTTGTATTTTCCGGCGGAACGTGGTATACTAACTGCATATTCATACAGGGAAAGAGAAAAGAGGGTTTGAGATGTCTTTGCTGAAGAAACTGTTTGGTCTGGCTGTCGGCGCTGCCGCCGTGGGCACTGCTGTGTACGTGCTGCAGAAGCATGGTCACAGCGAGGAGTACGAGCATATCGTGGGCCCGGAGGATGAGGCGGAGACCGCATCTTCCGAGCCCGAAACCGATGCGCCTGTGGAGGAAACCCCCTCTGCTGCCGCGTTCCCGGAAAATGATGCCGCCGACCAGCCGCCTGTGGCCGCGCACCCCGCCCCGGCGGAGGACGCCCCCAATGTCAACCCGGTGGAACTGGGCGCCGTGGAAGTGCCCAGAACGGAGGACGGCAAGTACGACGCGACCAGGATCGCCGACCCGGCGGATTTTGGCGACTGGGACGAACAGGGCTGCAAGGGCTGATAACCAAACGCTTCAGGCGCATCTTTGTCATGGCAAAGGTGCGCCTTTTTCCTATCGGCAGAACAATCTGCGAATCAGAGAGGCAGGATGAAAGATGGAGATCCAACTGCAAAATTTTACCGCCGCCGAGCAGGCCATGCTGCGCCTGCGCGCGCTGTATGAGGGGGCGGGCTACCGCAAGTACCGCTGCTCCCGCTTTGAGGAATACGCCTTGTACCAGGAGTACCAGCGCTTTCTGCCGGATTCCCAGGTCGTCACCTTTACCGACCTGGACGGCAAGCTGCGGGCCATCAAGCCGGACGTGACGCTGTCCATCGCCAAGACGGCCCAGCCCGCCCCCGGCGAGTGCCGGCGCTTTTACTACCATGAGGAAGTCTGCCGCCCCAGCCGGGAGAGCCACACCTTCCAGACCATCCACCAGATGGGGCTGGAATGTATGGGGGCGGTGGACGCCGCCGCCCAGGCGGAGGTGGTGCGGCTGGCGCTGGAAAGCCTGGCCGCGCTGGAAGTGCCCACGGTGCTGGAAGTCAGCCACATGGGGTTCGTCACCGGCCTGCTGGACGCGCTGGAAGTACCGGCCTCTGCCCGCGGCCGTCTGCTGGAACTGCTGAACGGCAAGAACGCCCACGAACTCCGGGCCGCTGCATTGGCTGCCGGACTGGACAGC
Source organism: Candidatus Gemmiger avistercoris (assembly GCA_019116705.1). Lineage (GTDB taxonomy): Bacteria > Bacillota > Clostridia > Oscillospirales > Ruminococcaceae > Gemmiger > Gemmiger avistercoris. The sequence goes on along the minus strand of DXBF01000051.1, from coordinate 38,264 downwards.
AGCGCGGCGGAGGCGCTGTGCGGCCTGCTGGCGCTGCACGGCCCGATGGGGGCTACCATCACGGCGGCCCGGGCCGCCTGCCGCTGCGAAGCCCAGCGGGAAGCGTTGGAAGAACTGCAGGCGCTGCAGAACCGGCTGGGGGAGGAAGGCCGCGGCACACAGCTGGACCTGAGCCTGGCCGATGAGATGGAGTATTACAACGGCCTGGTCTTTACCGGCTATGTGGCCGGCGCGCCGCGGGCGGTGCTCAAGGGCGGCCGGTACGACTACCTGATGCAGCGTTTCACCCCCGGCGCCCGGGCCATCGGGTTCGCGCTGTATCTGGACGAACTGGAACGTCTGACCGGCCGCAGCGGGGAAGAATCGCCCCGGGACGGCAAGATCTGGCTGAACATTGCGCTGCCCAAGGGCCGCCTGGGGGACAAGGCCTACGGCCTGCTGGCCCAGGCCGGGTACGGCGCTGCCGAAGACTACAACGCCACCCGCAAGCTGGTGGTGGAAAATCCGGAAGCCGGGGTGCGCTACTTCCTGGTCAAGCCCAGCGACGTGGCGATCTATGTAGAACACGGCGCGGCCGACATCGGCATCGTCGGCAAGGATATTTTGACAGAGTCCGGCGCCGACGTCTACGAACTGCTGGACACCGGCCTGGGCAAATGCCGCATGTGCGTGGCCGGCCCCCGGACCTTCACCGATGACGAGAGCCGCGCGCTGCGGGTGGCTACCAAATTCGTCAACATCGCCCGGGATCACTATGAGCGCCGCGGCCGCGACATCGACATCATCAAGCTCAACGGTTCCATCGAACTGGCGCCCATCCTGGGCCTGTCCGACGTGATCGTGGACATCGTGGAGACCGGCACCACCCTGCGGGAGAACGACCTGGCCGTGCTGGAAGAATTCATGCCGATCTCGGCGCGGTTCATCGCCAACAAGGCCAGCTGCAAATTCAAATACGCGCAGATCACCGAACTGCTCACCAAAATGAAGGAGGCCCTCGTCCCATGATCCGGTTGTACAATTTTGAGGAAGTAAAGCCCGAAGAGATCCTGAACCGCGACATCCGCGCCGAGGCGGACGTGGAAGATACCGTCGATGCGATCATCGCGGACGTGCGCGCCCGCGGGGACGCGGCGCTCATCGACTATGCGGCCCGGTTCGACCATGCCGAACTCGACTCGGTCCGGGTCTCCCCTGAGGAGATCGAGGAAGCCTTCGCGGAACTGGAGGCGCAGGACCCGGAATTCATCACCACGCTGAAGATGGCGGCGGACAACATCCGCCATTTCCATGAGCAGCAGCTCCACAAGGACCTGATCCTCACCGACCGTCCCGGCGTGGTGCTGGGGCAGAAATATACGCCCATCCGGCGGGCGGGCGTGTATGTGCCCGGCGGTACGGCGGCCTACCCCTCCACCGTGCTGATGGATGTGATCCCCGCCAAGGTGGCGGGCGTGCGGCAGATCGTCATGACCACCCCGGCGGGTCCCGGCGGCAAGGTCAACGCGGGCATCCTGGCGGCGGCGTCCATCGCGGGCATCGACCAGATCTTCAAGACCGGCGGCGCCCAGGCGGTGGCGGCCCTGGCCTACGGCACCGAGAGCGTGCCCGCCGTAGATAAGATCGTGGGCCCCGGCAACATCTATGTGGCCACAGCCAAGCGCAAGGTGTTCGGCAAGGTGGGCATCGACATGATCGCCGGACCTTCCGAGATCCTGGTCCTGGCGGACGGCACCTGTGACCCCGCCTGGGTGGCGGCGGACCTGCTCAGCCAGGCCGAACACGACAAGCTGGCCAGCCCGGTGCTGGTCACCGACAGCCGGGAACTGGCGCTGGCCGTGCAGGCGGAACTGGAGGCGCAGATCCCGCAGCTGCCCCGTGCGGCCATCGCCCGGGCCAGCGTGGACGCCAACGGCAAGATCGTCATTGCCGCCGATATGGACAAGGCCATCGAGGCGGTGAACATCATCGCGCCGGAACATCTGGAGATCTGTGTGGACGACCCCTTCGCCGTGCTGGGCCGCATCGAGAATGCGGGCAGCATCTTCCTGGGCAAAAACGTGCCCGAAGCCCTGGGCGACTACTTCGCCGGACCCAACCACACGCTGCCCACCAGCGGCACCGCCCGGTTCAGCAGCCCGTTGAGCGTGGATGATTTCGTCAAGAAATCCAGCTTCATCTACTATACCCGGGAAGCGCTGGGCAAGGTGCAGGACCGCATCGCCAACTTTGCCGGGCATGAGGGGCTGCACGCCCATGCCAAAAGCGTGACCATCCGCTTTGAGGAGGGGAAAAAATGAGCCGTTATTTTACGGCGGAACTCGCCGCGCTGGAACCCTACACCCCCGGCGAACAGCCCCAGAACCGGCAGTACATCAAATTGAACACCAACGAAAGCCCCTATCCGCCCGCCCCCGGCGTGGCCGGGGCCGTGGAACAGGCGGCGGCCAAACTGGCGCTGTATTCCGACCCGGAAAGCGGCGCGCTGGTCCGGGCGGCGGCCGGCTGGTTCGGCGTGCAGCCGGGCAACATCCTGTGCGGCAACGGCAGCGACGAGAACCTGATGCTGGCGATCCGCGCCTTCTGCAGCAAGGACCGCCCGCTGGCCTTTGCCGACGTGACCTATGGGTTCTACCCTGTGTGGTGCCAGCTGTTCGGCATCCCCCAGGCAGTGCTGCCGCTGAAAGAGGACTTCACGCTGGACCCGGCGGACTACTACGGCCTGGACCAGAGCCGGAACGTGGGGGCCATCGTCATCGCCAACCCCAACGCGCCCACCGGGCTGGCCCTGCCCGCCGAAGCTCTGGCCGAGATCGCCCGCCGCAACCCGGACGCCGTGGTGATCGTGGACGAAGCCTATGTGGATTTCGGCGGCGAGAGCTGCGTACCCTTTGTGCGCCGCGGGGACCCGGCCAACCTGATGGTGGTGCAGACCTTTTCCAAATCCCGCAGTCTGGCGGGCGGGCGGCTGGGCCTGAGTCTGGCGCCGGAGGCCCTGACTGCCGACCTGAAACGGGTCAAATACAGCATGAACCCCTACAACGTCAACCGCATGACCGAGGCCGCCGGGATCGCCGCGCTGACCGACCGGGCATATTTTGAACAAAACTGTGCGGCCATCCGCGCCACCCGGGCGCAGACCACAGCCGCCCTGCGCCGGCGGGGCTTCACCGTGCTGGATTCCAGCGCCAACTTCGTTTTCGCCCGCTGCCCCCGCCTGCCCGGCGGGGAACTGTACCGCCGCCTGAAAGACCGGGGCGTGCTGGTGCGCCATTTTGACGCGCCGCGCCTTGCGGACTGGCTGCGGATCACCATCGGTTCGCCGGAACAGATGCAGGGCCTGCTGAAAGCGCTGGACGCCGTGCTGCCGCCGCAGGACTGACCGGGAAGGGGAGGGGAGAAAACTATGATCGCGATCGTGGATTACGGGGTCGGCAACCTGTTCAGCCTTTCGTCCAGCGTGCAGAGCCTGGGCGCGGAGGTCTGCGTTACCGGCTGTGCGCAGGATCTGCGGACGGCCAGCCACATCCTGCTGCCCGGCGTGGGGGCCTTTGCCGACGCCATGGCCAAACTGGAAGGCACCGGGTTGATCCCCGTCCTCAAGGAAGAAGCCGCCCGCAAGCCGCTGCTGGGCATCTGCCTGGGCATGCAGCTGCTGTTTGAAAAAAGCTATGAGTACGGCGAGCACACCGGGCTGGGGCTGATCCCCGGTTCGGTCTGCCCGCTGGCGGACGATTTGCGCGACCCCGCGCTGAAAGTGCCCCACATCGGCTGGAATGCGCTGCAGATCGTGCCGGACCGGCAGGCAGACCCGCTGTTCCGCTATGTCCGCAGCGGGGAATATGTCTACTACGTCCACAGCTACTATGCCAAAGACTGCGCGGCCTCCACGCTGGCAGTCAGCGACTACAGCATCCCGGTGACCGGCGCGGTGCGCAGCGGGCTGGTGTACGGCACCCAGTTCCACCCCGAAAAATCCGGCGACACCGGCCTGCGGCTGCTCAAAGCCTTTGTGGAATTGTAAGGAGGGACCGGCATGAAACTGTATCCTGCCATCGACCTGCGGGGCGGCCAGGCGGTGCGCCTGTATCAAGGCGATTACGATAAGATGACCGTCTACAGCGCCGACCCGGTGGCCCAGGCCCGTGAATTCTGGAAGGCCGGGGCCCGCTACCTGCATGTGGTGGACCTGGACGGCGCGAAGGACGACACCACAGCCAACCTGGACACCATCGCGGCCATCGCCAAGCTGGGGCTGCTCAAGATCGAGGTGGGCGGCGGCATCCGGGACGAGGCGCGCATCCGGCGCTACCTGGCGCTGGGGGTGGACCGCTGCATCCTGGGGACCATCGCCGTGAAGGACTTTGAATTCACCCGCCGGATGGCGCGGCAGTACGGGCCGCGCATCGCCGTGGGGGTGGATATGAAGGACGGCTTTGTGGCGGTCAACGGCTGGAAGGAACTTACGCCGGAATCGGGCGTGGATTTCTGCCGCCGCTGCGCCCGGGCCGGCGTGCGGTCGATCATCGCCACCGATATTTCCCGCGACGGCACGCTGCAGGGCACCAATATGGCGCTGTACCGCGAACTGTTGACGATCCCGGGGGTGGAGATCACCGCTTCGGGCGGTATTGCGCGGATGGAGGAACTGCAGGAACTGCAGGCCATGGGCTGCCACGCGGCGATCCTGGGCAAATCCATCTACACCGGCGCCATCGACCTGGCACGGGCCGTGCGCCTTTATCAGCGGTAAGGAGGGGCTGCCATGATCACCAAACGAATCATTCCCTGCCTGGACGTGAAGGATGGCCGCGTCGTCAAGGGCGTCAACTTTGCGGGGCTGCAGGATATGGCCGACCCGGTCGAGATGGCCCGCTACTACAATGCCTCCGGCGCGGACGAACTGGTTTTTTATGACATCACCGCCAGTGTGGAAGGCCGCGGCCTGTTCACCGAGATCCTGCGCCGGGTGGCCAGCCAGATCTTCATCCCGCTGACCGTCGGCGGCGGCATCCGCACGCTGGAAGATTTCGAGCGGGTGCTCAAGTGCGGGGCCGACAAGGTCAGCGTCAACTCGGGGGCCATCGCCGACCCCGGCATCATCCCGGCGGCCGCCCGCAAATACGGCGACCAGTGCGTGGTGCTCTCGGCGGACATCAAGCGCGTAGACGGCCGCTTCATGCTGTTCGCCAAAGGCGGGCGGGAGAACACCGGCATCGACGCGCTGGACTGGCTGGAACAGGGCGTGAAGAACGGCGCCGGGGAACTGGTGGTCAATTCCATCGACACCGACGGCGTTAAACAGGGATTTGACCTGGAACTGCTGGACGCGGTGGCAGCACGCTGCCCGGTGCCCATCATCGCTTCGGGCGGCGCGGGGCGGAAGGAGGACTTCCTGGAACTGTTCCGCAACCATCCGGGGGTGGATGCCGGGCTGGCAGCCTCTATTTTCCACACCAAACAGGTGGAGATCGACCCGCTCAAGCGTTATCTGCGGCAAAACGGTATCGAAATGCGCCTTTGACCCCTTGCCAAACGGTATAAAAACAGGTACACTATAAATATCTTTTCTCTGGCGGGCTGCCGTCGGGCAGTGCGCACAGAATCACATCATGCAGGAGGTTCCTCGGATGGAGATCACCCAAAATTCCCAATCCCTTCATTTTGATTCCCACGGCCTGATCCCGGCCATCGTTCAGGATCACTACACCAAAGAGGTGCTGACGCTGGCCTATATGAATGCCGAGACGCTGGCCCTGACCATCGCCGAAGGCCGTACGGTATTCTGGTCCCGCAGCCGGCAGGAGATCTGGCGCAAGGGCGAGACTTCCGGCAACGTGCAGCGGGTGGTGTCCATCACGGCGGACTGCGACAAGGACGCGCTGGTCATCGACGTGGTCAAGAGCGGCCCGGCCTGCCATACCGGGGCGGAAAGCTGTTTCTTCAACCCGGTGTATGTGTCCGACGAACTCAAACAGTTCACCTGGCAGGGGCTGTATGAACTGATCGAGGGCCGCAAGACCGACCCGCAGGAAGGCAGCTACACCAGCTACCTGTTTGACAAGGGGCTGGAAAAGATCCTGAAAAAAGTGGGGGAGGAATCCACCGAGGTCATCATCGCGGGCGCCAAGCGGGACAAAGAGGAAACGGTCTACGAGATCAGCGACCTGGCCTACCATGTGATGGTGCTGATGATCGAACTGGGGATCTCGGTGGAGGACATCACCAAAGAACTGGAAAAACGGCATGTGATCGACCATAAAGTGAAACAGGAAAGGATGCAGTAACTATGGCGGGCGAATACCTGAAAAGTTCCGTCCACGTACATTCCAAGCTGTGCGACGGCAAAAATACATTGGAGGAACTGGCGGTCACTGCGTGGCGCGCCGGCCTGCAGACGCTGGGTTTCAGCGGCCACAGCCACACTCCCTGCGACCTGGAATACTGCATGACCCGCAGCCGCACTGCTCTTTATAAAGCGCAGATCGCCAAACTGAAGGAACGCTATGCCGGCAAGATGGATATCCTCTGCGGGCTGGAGTGGGACCTTTTCAGCGACGACGACCCGCAGGATTACGACTATTTCATCGGCAGCACCCATTATGTGCAGGGGCCCAAGACCGGCAGATACTATGAGATCGACTGGCGGGAGAGCGACCTGGCCGCCTGCATCGCCGACGATTTCGACGGCGACGGCCTGGCTGTGGTGGAGGCTTATTTTGCCAACGTGGCCAAAGTGGCCGAGAAGAAACCCACGATCCTGGGGCATTTTGACCTCATCAAAAAGATCAACGGCGACGGCAAGTTCTTCGACGAGCACGCGCCCCGCTACAAGGCGGCGGCGGACGCGGCCCTGATGGCGGCGGCCCGCAACCGCTGTGTGCTGGAAATCAACACTTCCGCGGTGTTCCGCGGCTTCCGCCAGGATTTCTTCCCCTCGCAGGAGATCCTGAAAGACTGGCTCGCCCTCTCTGGCAACGTGGTCATCACCGGGGACGCGCATGACGCCAGGGCGCTGACCTTCGGCTTTGAGGAAGCGGCGGCGCAGCTCAAGGCGTTGGGCTACACCAAGGTCCAGGTACTGGGCAAGGATGGATTCCACACCTGCGCGCTGTAAATCCATATAAAAAGGGCGCTCCCCGCGGGGAGCGCCCTTCGTTTCAGTTCAGGTCATGACGGTCGTTTTTGGGGGCGCTGCATTTCTGGCGGCAGTTTGCACAGTTGCCGCCGCAGCCGCCCTGCCAGCCGCCATGCTGGCAGATGAACAGGATCGCCAGCGCCAGCAGCACAAAAACGATCACCAGTACGATGATGCTTTGTATGGTCATAGCCGTAGTTCCTCCATGGGCAGTCCCTTCTGCCCAAAGCCAGTATACCACAACCTGCCCCGGCGCGCAAGAAGGCGTGCATAAAACACCGGGCGGGCGGCCATACTAGCGGGTAAGGAGGTGAGCAAGATGGATAATACCAACGTCGTTTGCGATGTCTGCACCTGCGCTTACAATGAGAACGGCTGCAAGTGCAACCTGGAGCAGATCAAGATCACCGAACATTGCGCCAACGGCTGCGAGGGGATCGAAAACCCCCACTATTGCCAGAGCTATCGCCAGCGCTGACACAGACCGCGACGCAACCGGCCGGAGCGCAGGAAGTTCCCTGCGCTCCGGCCGGTTTTTGTCTGCCTTTTCAGGACTGGAACATGGCGCCCAGATTCCCGAACCAGGCGCCCAGGGAATCCAGGCGGCTCTGGATCTGGCTGAGGTCGTTCATCAGGGCGGGCAGTTTGTCCAGAACCGTGTTCAAGGCGTCCACGTCGATCCGCTTGAGCTGCTCGGTGATCTGCGGCAGGTCCTGCATCATCGAATCCAGCGCCTCCGGGTCCACGGAATCCAGGCTGGCCTGCAGGGTGGCGGCCAGTTCGTTCACATGGGAGGTGGCGTCCATCACCTGGGTGTAGGCGGTGTGGGAATAGTACCAGAACGCGCCCAGCGCCACCAGCAGCACCAGTGTGATGGCAACGCTCATCATCATGCGCAGGCGCTGGTTGCGCATGATGCGGCGGTTCTGTTGGTCCTGCAGTTCCAGCTGGGCTTCCAGCCGGTTCAGCTGGGCTTTCAGGTCGGCGGCGTCCAGTTTGCCGTCGCCGGTCTCATCGTTGCGGGCGGTCAGGTCCGCGACCTTTTTTTGCAGCTGTTCATCCATCATGCGGTCTTGATCCATCCTGTACTCCTCTCTTGGTCAGGGATTGGCCGGGGATCGGGTGTCGCACATCTCAAACCAGAATGTCGATCCCTGCCCCACGGCGCTGTTGACACCAAAAGCAAACCCATGCTGCTGCAGGATCGCTTTGGTAATGGAAAGCCCCAGCCCGGTGCCGGCTTTTCCGGCGTCCTGACGGGCGCGGTAGTAACGGTCGAACAGGTAGGGCAGATCCTCGGGGGGGATGCCGGGGCCGTGGTCCTCCACTTCCACGCGGCAGCCTTTGGCCTGGGGAAGCACCCGCAGGATCACGGTGCCGTCCTCGCCGATGTGATGGAACGCATTGCCCAGCAGGTTGTGCAGCACGCGTTCCATCATGGCGGGATCGGCATGGACGGTGGCGGCGTGATCGGCCTCCAGCTGCAGGGTCCAGTGGTTTTGGTCGCACAGGGCGTCGTAACGGCCCGCCACCTCAAAACAGAGCTGGCTCATGTCAAACTCGATGGGGTTGGGCTTCTCGGACCCGTTCTGCACCTTGCTCAGCTCCATCACACTGTTGACCAGTGTCGTCAGCCGGTCAGTCTCGTCTACAATGATGTTGCACTGTTCGGTGCGCTTGTCATCATCGTCGCCGGTCAGATCCCGCACGGTCTCGGCATAGCCTTTGATGAGGGTCAGCGGCGTGCGCAGGTCGTGGCTGACGTTGGCCAGAATGTCTTTCTCCAGCTGAGCGCTGCGCTTGACTTCGGCGGCCATGTGGTTGAAATCCTGCGCCAGCTGGCCGATCTCGTCCCGGTGTACGACCTGGATCTGTACGTCGTAGTTGCCGGCGGCGATCTGCCGGGCCCCTACAGAAAGCTTTTCCACCGGGCGGGTGAACCAACGGCTGAACAGCATGGCAAACAGCAGGTCAAGGATCAGCAGCACCAGCGCCAGGGGGAAGAGGATCGAGCGCATGACCTCTGCGGCGGTGGAGATCTGCGCCAGGCTGGTGGAAACGATCACCCCGTACTGCCCGTCGGTGGAAAGCCTGCCTACCAGCATCTGCTGGCTGCTGCCCGCCTGCACGATTTCAAACAGGTAACCCTGCTGGAACAGCTTCTGGCGCATCTGAATGGCGAGAGAGGTATTCAGGTTATACCCGAATTCCCCGCCGAAGGCGCCGGTGCTTTCGTGCAGCAGGCAGGGGTACATACTTTCATAGGCTTTCAGGCTGCGCAGGGTGGAATCGCTGAAATCCACGCAGCAACCGTCCACATTGATAACATGGTTCTGGAAAGCGTCGTTCATGCTTTGCCAGAAATCGTTGTTCAGCACCAGGATGCCGAAATCCCGGTTGGAGATCGGCGCGTCGCTGTCGTCGATCATAGCCACTATGGCCCGGGCCCGGTCGGAAAGCCTGTCGTGGATGGTGCGGTTGTACTGCGGCGTCAGCGCGTAGGTGATCACCCCCCACACCAGCCCCAGGGTCAGCAGCGTAATGCCCACGATGAACAGCATCAGCTGGCCGCGGATGCCCAGCACGAATCCATTCTTTTTTTGCAGCCACTGCTTCAATCGTTCCAATGGTCCGCACTCCTTTTACGGTTTTACAGCGCGTCGGGGTCGAACTTGTACCCGATGCCCCAGACTGTCACGATATATTTGCGGCAGGAACCCAAATGGCCGCGCAGCATCTTGATGTGGGTATCCACCGTGCGGTCCTCGCCGTAATAATCATAGTTCCAGACTTTTTGCAGGATCTTCTCCCGGCTCAGGGCGATGCCCTTGTTGCTGACCAGAAAGACCAGCAGGTCAAACTCTTTGGGGGTGAGGGGCGCTTCCTTTCCGGCCACTTTGACGGTGTGGCTGGCGGTGTCGATGCTCAGATCCCCGAAAAGATACCGACCCTGCCGGCTGTCGCCTTTGGGCATGGTGCGGCCCAGCACGGCCTTGACGCGGGCTACCAGTTCCCGCGGGGAAAACGGCTTGACCACGTAATCGTCAGCGCCGCCTTCCAGCCCGGCCAGCTTGTCATATTCCTCGCTGCGGGCCGTCAGCATGATGACCGGCGTCAGGATCTTGCGGGTGCGCATCTCCCGCAGGCAGGTCATGCCGTCCATAAACGGCATCATGATGTCCAGGATCACCAGGTCGATCCCCCCCTGGGACAGAACGCTCAGTGCGGCGGTGCCGTCGCCCGCCTCCTCGCAGGTAAAACCGGCGTGCTGCAAATGTTCGCGGATCAGGTCCCGGATCCGCGGTTCATCGTCGACGATCAGGATCTTTGCCATAAGGTCGGCCTCCTTTGTCACACTTCTTATTGTATCACAATACCTTGCCGGCGTGGCGAAATTGTGAAAACTTTTGAAAAAAACTATAAAATTTCCGCCCGCGCCCCTTGGCCCGCATAGCGCGGCCTGCCGCTGCATATGGTTGCATGGAACAAAGACAAGGGGGCTGCGCTTATGTTTTTATTCACGGTAACAAAACCCGGGCTGCGGCAGGCGGGCGCGCTTGCCCTGTGTGCGGTATGCCTGTGCGGTACGGTAGCGGCCGCGGCGCATTTCACCGGCGACGCGGTCACGGCCAGCGCTGAAGCCGCGCCGGGGATCGAGACGACCCAGGACATCGGCACCTATTTCACCGGCTACGGGTTCGAGACGGACCTTTCCACGGCAGCGGTCGATAAGGTCAAGATCCCCAAAAAGTGGGACGACAGCTTTACGGCCTTCAACCAGGTCGTGCAGGAGAGCGGCCTGGACCTGTCGGACTACAAAGGGAAAACGGTGGAAAAATGGACGCTGCTGTGCCCGGAACTTTCCACCGATGACCAGGATACCTACTGCGTGCTGCTGGTCTATAAAGCGAAGGCGGTCGGCGCTTATCTGCTGCAAAAGCCGTCCGGCGAGGTCACAGGCCTGGTGACGGCGGCCAAGGCCAGCGCCGAGGCGGCGGCCGCGCAGGCGGAAACAGCCCCGGCAGAGGAGGAAAGCGCCCCGGCAGAGGGTGGGAAAGAGACGGACGCCCAGGCTGCCGCGGCAGAGACCGAACTGGAATACCCTACGGAGTGAGCGGGGCAGAGCGGCGGGCGGGGCCCGCCGCCCTTTTGCCGTGCCGCGGCGGCCCGGGGACTGCAAAAAAGACCGGGCGGCAGGCCCGGTCGGGAACAGGAAGGTCAGGGATGGGGGCGTTTGCGGGGGATACTGCACACCAGCGTGATGCCCAGTGCCAGCGCTACGGCGATTTTCAGCGTTTCCACGCCCCGATTCACGAACAGGGCGCGGTCATTGCGCAAAAAGTAGTAGGCCGTATAATAGATCCCGGCGCCGGGAACGAGCGGGAAGATGCCGCACAACAGGAACAGCGTGATCGGCGCCTTGTGGCGGACGGCAAAAAAACGGGCGCAGGCTGTCAGGGGAAGGGCAGCCACCAGCGTGGCCACCGGGGCGCTCATGGCAAACACCTGGAGGCAGACGATGTAGACCAGCCAGCCCACGGCGCCGGTAAGGCCGCAGGGCAGGTAATGGCGGGCGGGGACGCGGAAGGTGACGCCGAAACTGATGGTGGCGACGATGGCCACCAGAAACTGGATCGCGGCGTCCATGGGAAAAGTATCTACCATAACAGCACCCCCAGTCCACGGGCGGCCAGCCAGCCCAGCACCACGCCGCAGGCCAGGCTGCCCGCTATGAGCACCGCGTCCAGCAGGCGGATAGCCCCCGAAAGATAATCGGCATTCAGGATGTCCCGGATGCCCATGGTCAGCGAGACGCCGGGCGTCAGCACCATCAGCGCGCCGATGGTGGTGGTGTTCACATCCAGTGCGGGCAGCACGCGGCTGGCGCACAAAGCCAGCATCGTCGTCAGAAAGGCAGCGACGATGTCGGTAAAGATACGGTTGATGCGGCGTTTGCCGAACTGCTGGCAGAGCAGGGACTCCGCCAGACCGGCCGCCGCAGCCACCAGCACCTCGGGCAGCGTACCGCCGAACAGGAAAGCAAAACAGGCGCTGCCGGTCATGCAGGCCAGCCGTTCGGCTCCGGGGGAGGTCTCTTCCAGCGCCCGGGCCCGGGCCAGGCGCTGCTGCGCCCCGTCCAGGTCCAGCTGCCCCCCGGCCAGTTCGCGAGAAAGTTCGTTGACAGCCTCCACCCGCCCCAGATGGACCGAGGTCAGCGGCACATGGCGCACCAGGTTGACGCTGCCGCCGTCCTGCCCCCGGGCGGAGGCAAAAATACCGTTGGTCAATACATAGACATGGAAGCCCTCCACCCCCAGGCTGCGGGCCATGATCTCCATGGTCTGCTGGGCGCGGAACACTTCGCCGCCGTTTTCCAGCAGCGTCTGCCCGGCGCATACGATCAGTTCCATGGCGCGGTCGGTCATGGGCGGGCCTCCTTTCGCTGCGGGGCGCGGCGCTCCCGCAAATACCAGAGCAGGCCGGCCGCGGCGCACAGGGCCGTAAGGGCCAGACCCGCCTGCAGGCCGGGGTGGCGGTATTGCAGGCGCACGGTGTGGCTGCCTTCGGTCAGGCGCACGCCCATCATGCCGCCGAATACCCGTTCCAGCGGGGCCGCCTCGCCGTCAACCGTCAGCTGCCAGTGGCCGGCGTCCTCCCAGGCGAAGGGCAGCACCAGCAGGTCACGTTCCGCCGTGGCGGTGGCCGTGCAGGCGATGCGCCCGCCTTCCTCAATGGCCAGGTCCTCGGGTGCGCCGCTGCGCAGCGTGTCCACCGCGGCGGAAAGCGCCGCGCCGTCCAGGCTGTAGATCTGGATGGCGGCGCGGGCTTCGGCATCCCCGGCAAAACCAAGATAGAGGCTGACCGGCTCCCCGGCGGCAAAGGCGCCCAGGGGCATCACGCCGCCCAGGGAATCCATCGTGAAATATTCGCCGATCAGCGTGCCGTTGACCCGCACATCGGCAGGCAGCGCTTCGTCCGGATCGGGAATGGCGAGGTAACAGGGGCCGTCGCAGGCCGGGGTGAAGGTCAGCGCAATGCCCTGGCCGCTCTCCGCAAAAGCGATGTCCGCCGCCTGCAGCGGCTCGCTGCTGCCCGGCGCCAGGGCGGTGAGCATCTGGTTCTGCAGGGCAAAGGTGTTCCCCGCTTCGTCCGTCCCCGGCAGGGCTACGTCCAGCGCGGCGCTGCTGCCAACGAAGGCCAGCGGCAGGGCGTAGGGGTTTTCATAGACCGCCAGCGCGGTATCGGTCTGCAAAAGCCGGTAATGGCCCGGCACCGGCCGGCTGCCGTCGCTGTACAGGTAGCGGATGCCCAGCAGGCTGTCGGCTACGGCGGTGGAGCCCCAGCCGTAGATCGAGGAGTTCACATACCCCAGGGCTTCCAGCAGTTCCTTGGCGGTGCTGGCCTTGGTGGAGGAATAGTGGCTGATGCCCCAGTAGCCCAGCAGCATGGGGTCGTTGAGGGTGCGGCGGAAGTTTTTCTCGATGCGGTACAGGCCGCCGTCCTGTGCGCGGATGGCCGCCACAGCGGCGGTGTTCTCGTCGTAGAACTGCGTGAAGCCGCTGGCGGTGTAGCTTTCGAACTTGCGCAGGGCCAGCACGGTGTTGGCGCCCATATCCGCGGCGCACAGCAGCGTGAAGCCCACGGCCCCGGCCAGGGCCAGCATCCGCCGCCGCGACCGCAGCAGCAGGAACGCGCCCAGCGTGGCCGCGAACAGCAGCAGGGCCGCCGCCAGCTTGAACAGGGAGAAGGTCTCGCCCGATACCAGCCGGTACCCGGCGCACCACACAAGGCCCAGGGCTGCGGCGAGGGCCAGCGCTTTGCCGCCTGCCGTCCCCGGCGCAGCCAGCAGCGCCCGCCCCGCCAGCACCAGCAAAAACAGGCTGATCAGGAAGCTGAACCGGCAGGGGAACCACACCGGCTCCTTGAACCCGTGCCAGATCAGGTTCAGCCCTTCCACCCAGCAGCTCAGCAGCAGGACGGCCAGGATCAGCGCCGAAGCGATCTTCTCCCGCACAGGGAACCTCCCGGCAAAGTACAGAACGGCCAGCGCTACGCAGAAAACGCCGCAGTAGAGGTTGGGCAGCGCGCCGGTCACATCGTTCCAGAAAAAGTTGCCGAAGAACAGCCGGTAGGGCAGTTCGGACAAATCAAAGAGGGGCGTCAGCGAGAAGGCCATGGCAAACAGGCTGCCTTTGCTCTCCTCGACTTCCAGCAGGGCGGGTACCAGCAGGAAGGCGGCCAGCCCTGCGCCCAGCGCGCCCGAAACGGCGAACAGGCCGAACCGCCGGGGCAGGCTGCCGGTCCGGGGCCCTGCGGTCCACTGCCAGAAGAAATACAGCAGGCAGAACAGGCAGACTTCCCACGCGGTATAGAAGTTGAGCACCGCCGCCGCCAGCACCAGAAGGGTCAGCGGCCAGTGGCGGCCCCGGCGGATCAGTTCGTCTACGGCCCACAGCAGCAGTGGGGCCAGCAGCACCACGTCCATCCAGATGATGTTCTGGCTGTACGCCACACAGAAGGCGCACAGGCTGTAGCCCAGGCTCAGCCCGGGCAGCAGGCGGGAGGCGCTTTCAAAATGCCGCCCCAGATAGAAACAGGCCGTCACGCCGGTCAGGGCCGTGCGCAGCGCGAACATCAGCTGGGCCGCAAGGGGGATGGCCCGCACGGGGAACAGCAGGTACAGCAGGTTGAACGGGCTGTTCATGTAATAGGCGAACAGCCCCAGCGTGCTGCCGCCCGCCAGCTTGGAAAAACTGTACCCGAAGCCGCCCTGCCGCACCCGCCGCCACATGTCGGTAATGTAGTTGACGTACAGGCCGTTCAAGTCGCCGGTGAGCAGGGTGCCGTCGCCGAAGGGCAGGAAGCCCAGCAGGGCATAGGCCCCCAGCACCACGGCCAGGGACAGCAGAAACGCCAGTAGCAGATTCTGCCGCTGACGTTTTCGCAAAGTGGAGATCTGGATCATAGGGCCTCCGCAGGGCGGATGTTGTCCCGCACCGCCGCAAATTCAGGGAATCGCTGGTAAAGATGGGCCGCGATGGCTTCCATCAGGAGATAGTCGTGCTCCGAGTCGATGTCGATGATGCCGGTATCCATCATGACGCTGGCGCCGATCTTGCCCCGCCAGAGCAGGCCGTCGGTATTGCCCGCCAGGAAATCGCGGCGGAACACATAGATGGAGGCGTTCACGTCAAAACATGCGGGGGCCTGCTGGCGGCCGGTAAATTCGCTCCGGTTGACCTGTTCCACATGGTCGCCCACGGTCTTGACCATGTTGAACCAGGGGTTGCGGCGGGCCTCGCAGACGCTGAACACCAGGTCCAGGTCCGGCCGCGACTGCTTGAGGGCAAAGGCGTTTTCTATGTCGGCGGCGGTGCGCAGGGGGCTGGTGATGTCCAGGTCCATGTGCCAGTCGTAGGGCTGGCCGGTGCGCGCCTCCATGCGGCGCAGGCTGTCCTGGTAGACGGCCATCTTGGGCACGGCGTCGCCGCCCAGTTCCTCGCCCCGGGGCAGGTAGACCACCTCAGGGTAGCGGGCGGCCACCAGCCGGGCCAGGTCCTCGCTGTCGGTGTTCAGCGCCAGGTCGATGTGCAGCTCGGGGTGCGCGCGGCAGAACAGTTCCGCCGCGCTGAGGGAATAGTACACCAGCGGCTGGCCGCAGAATACCTTCAGGTTTTTGTTCTTGAATCCCTTGCTGCCTGCACGGCCGCAGATGGTGATGAGCAGACGGTCCATATCATTTCTCTCCCAACGTCAGTTGTAGTACCTGCAGCGCCAGTTCCGGCGGGTTGCAGCTGGCCGGGGCGTCCCCCAGCGCGTAGTCCACAAAATATTCCATCTCCCGCTCATAACGGCGGTTTACCGGCTCCTCAAAGGACTGCACGGCGCCGTCGGGCAGCGTCAGCGTACCGGCGCCAAAATCGGCCACCACGCTGCCGTCGCGGCAGAACAGTTCGATGGAACGGCGGTAGCCGCGGCCGAAGTAGTCAAGGTGCACCTCCGCCAGCAGGTGCGGGTAGCGGGCGATGTAGAGCGAGAGATCGTCGGAGTCGATCTCCAGTTCCGAATAAGTCCCCCGCAGGTTGTACAGCTCCTCGGGCACGCCGAACAGGTCCACCAGGTAATCCCACTCGTGAATCAGGTCGATGGTCACGCCGCCGCCCAGCGCTTTGCGGGCGCTGTACACCGTGCGGTAATCCACGCCGGGGCGCCAGTCGGGCAGGTAGCTGGAACAGATGACCCGCGCGCAGTAGGGGCGCAGTTCGGGCAGCAGCTGTTTCAGCGCCAGCATGGTGCCGCACCAGCGCATGGGCGCGGCCACATAGGCTTTCTGCCCGGCGGGGAGCAGGGCGCGCAGATCCAGCCCGGTCTGTTCTGCCGAGAAGATGGGTTTCTCGATGAACAGTGCGCCGCCGCGCCCGTAGACGGCGCGCAGGGCCACGGCGTGCAGGCTGGTGGGGTTGGTGATGAAGATCAGGTCGTACCGCGGGGGCAGCTGCGCCGCGTCGGTATACTGGGCGCGGAGCCGTTCCGCCGCGCCGGGGCGCAGGGGGCGGGCGGGGTCGCTGCGCAGCGCGTCGGCCTGCAGCGCCCAGCCGCGGGCTTCGCACAGGGCGGCCAGATTGTTCAGGTGGCGCGTTCCGATGGAGCCCAGCCCCACAAACAGCGCAGTCAAGGTTTTCATGGCAAAATCCCCCTGTCAGGCATTCAGATCACGGTCAAAACCCAGGTACCGGGTCCCCTGGAAATGCAGGATGCCGTGGTCGCCCTCGGCAATCATGCCGGCGTCCCGCCAGGGCAGCCGCAGTTCCAGCCGGTCGCCGCTTTCAAACTCAAAAGTGGCATAGTAGGTGGTGCTGCTGGTATGGGTGGTGGCGTCGTGATGATGGGAACGCCGCTTGGTCACCACGGTGGCGGGGACACTCAGCCGGGGAGAGGCGTTGTTGCGGGACCATTCCCGCAGATTGCGCACCAGGATTACTACAAAAACAATCACAAAAAGCAGAAAGAAAAGGTCGAAACCAAAGGCAGAAAAAAACATGGGAAACCTCCCGGTAACTCAGGCTTGTTCCGCGGCGTCCATCAGGTCGATGGCTGCCAGATCCTTCTCAAAACTCCAGCGGGGGGCCTCGGTCCCTTTCAGCACGCCGAAGAAATTGGCCAGCTCATCCACATAGGCATTCTCCACAATGTTGTCGCTGTAGCGGCTGTCGTGCTCAAAGCTGGCATAGGTGTCCACGAATTGCTTTTCGCCGTCCCGGAACGCATAGAGCGCCTTGGGGTTGCCCTCCCAGAACAGGTGCAGCCCGTCGCCGAAACATTCAAAGTTGCGCACCGCTTTGGGGGAGACCACATCCGCCGCCAGCACGCCCTGCGCGCCGCTTTTATGGCGCAGCAGCAGGGTGGCGCAGTCGGGGTAGGGCAGGCCCAGGCCGCTGATGGAATCGGTCTGTACGCTCATCTGTTCCACTTCCCCGAAAGCGTCCAGCAGCCAGGGCAGGTCGATGCCCAGGATCTCCCGCACGCCGCCGGTGCGGGCGTTGCCCACGAAAAAGTTTTGGTAATTCTCCCAGGGGTGCCAGTCGGGCAGGTACTGGCCGATGTGGTAGATGTAGTGGACGGGTTTGCCGAAGCGCTGCACGGTCTGCTTGATGTACTGCGTCTCGCGCCGGTACAGCATCGTGGAGGAGAGGAACAGCGGCAGGCCCTTGGCCCGGGCCTTGGCCGTGTTCCCGGCATAGCCGTCGCGCACCAGGTTCAGTTCGGTGAACACCGGCAGGTCATGGTCCAGCAGTTCGCTGATGATGGCCGCGTGGGACAGCGGCGCGGTGCAGACCAGCGCCGCGTCGGGCCGGGCCGCGGCCACCGCTTCCCCAATGGAAGCCCAGGCGTCATGCACAAGGCCCAGGGTTTTGGCTTCGGTGCGGCGCGCTTCGGCGCTGTCCACGCCCGCGATCTCCACGGCAGGGTCCAGGCCCTTTGCCAGCCGGGCGCGGCGTTTGCCCATGCTGCCGAGACCGACGATGAGAAGTTTCATTCAAACACGCTCCTTTGGGGATCAAATTCCGGCACGGGGCCGTCATAGAAGGTTTTGCAGCAGGCAAAATCAAAGCGGCGCAGCACGCGGCAGATCTTGCCGCTGGTATCGCCGCCGTTATAGGGGCTGCGGGCGGTCCTGGCCCTGGCTGCGAACGCCGGGGTCAAAGCCGTGCGCAGGGCTTCCTCAATGGCGGGGGCTTCGGCCGGGCAGCAGAGCACGTTGGCGCAGAGCAGCCGCCCTGCCTGCCGCTGCCCGATGTTCACCGCCGGCACGCCGAAAGTGGGGGTCTCCACCACGCCGGAGGAGGAATTGCCCGCCACCAGCGCGGCATACTGCATGGCAGAAAGATAGCGGCGCAGCCCCAGGCTCTGGATGAACCCGGCGCGGTCCGGGTGGGCGGCGGCAAATTCCTGCATTTTGCGGGTGCAGACCTGGCCGCCCGCGTCGGCGTTGGAGCCGGTGATGAGCCAGAACACCCCCGGCACCGCCGCCATGGCGGCGCACAGCGCTTCGGCCTGCACCGCAGGGTGCGGCGCGCCGGCGCTGGTCTCGGGGTGGTAGGTGACCAGAGCGAAAGGCTGCATCAGGTCGAACCCGGTGGAGGCGCACAGTTCCTGCCGGGTCATCTTGGGCAGGGTGCGGATGTTCTCGTCCCCCAGGCCGCCCACGCAAAAGACCCGGCCCGGTTCCTCGCCCATGCGGACCAGCCGGGCGGCGCTGTCGGCGCAGGAGGGAAAATGCAAAGCCGCCATCTTGCTGATGCAGTGGCGGTAGTATTCGTCGGCGGCGCCCAGCGTCACGTCGCCGCCGGAGATATGGGCGATGGGGATATGCCGCCCCGCCGCAGCCGCAGCCACGGCGAAGATCTCGAAGCGGTCGCCCAGCAAAAGCACCGCGTCGGGGCGGTGGGCCGCAAAATATTCGTCGAAAACGGTCAGCGTGCGGGCGATGGTCCGGGCTACCGGCTCGCCGTCCTGCTCCAAAAAGACCGGCAGCCGCGCCGCGATGGGCACGCCGTCGGCTTCGATCTCACGGACCGTCGAACCCAGGCGGGCGCAGAGGTGCGCGCCGGTCACGGCCAGCTGCAGGCGCAGTCCGGCGTCGGCCGCCAGCTTGCGGATGACCGGCCGCAGCAGCCCGTATTCCGCCCGCGTGGCGGTCACGACACAGATCGTTCGTTGCGACATAGGCGAGATCTCCTGCCTTCCCCTCAAAATACTCTATGGCAACCGCGCTCCGGCGCGGTTTCGGCAAAAAGTTCTTTGGTCCCTTTCTTACAAGAAAGGGCCATGCACACTTACAGTTCGATCTTCTCGTCCTCGGCAAAGTCGCGCTTGGCGGTCTTGCCCAGCACGTCGTACCAGCGCATGGGGCTGATGCCGTCGCCGGGGCGCTTGGTGGTCAGGTTGTCCGCCGTGAACACTTCCCCGGCAGCGATGGGCCGCGCCGCCACGATGCTCTTGCGGGCCACCGCGCGGTTGGGGGCCTCGCTGGCCGTCAGGTGCTTGTGGCCGTCGCCCAGGGCAGCTTCCACATGGCGCACCGCGTCCACCATCGCCTTGAACTCAGCGGGGTCCAGGCTGGCCTTCTGGTCGGGGCCGGGCAGGTCCTTGTCCAGCGTGAAGTGTTTTTCAATGACCGAAGCGCCCAGCACGGCGGCGGCCACGTCGCACTCCCAGCCCGGCGTGTGGTCCGAAAGCCCCACCGGCAGGCCGAACTGGTCGAACAGTTCCAGCATGGCGGTCAGGTTGGCGTCTGCATAGGGGGTGGGGTACTGGGTGTTGCAGTGCAGCACGGTGGCTTCGGGGCAGCCGCCGTCATCGAGGACGGCCAGGGCGTCGGTGATCTCGTTGAGAGTGCTCATCCCGGTGGAAAGCAGCACGGGCGTGTGCAGTTTGGCCACTTCCTCCAGGTAGGGCAGGTTGGTGATCTCGCCCGAGGGGATCTTCAGCAGCGGCAGGCCCAGCGTGCCCAGGAACCGCACGCTGGGGATGTCGAAGGGGGCCGACAGATACTGGATGCCGATGGAATCGCAGTATTCCTTCAGTTCCCGGTGCCCTTCAAAGGAAAAATGCAGCTTGCGGATCATCTCCAGCTGGCTCTCGGCAGCGCCGGTGGTCTGCTTCTGGTATTCCGCCTTCTCGGCAAACTTGCTCACCACCAGTTCCGGCACCGCGGTCTGGTATTTGACGATGTCGGCGCCGCATTCTTTGGCGGCGCGGGCCATCTCCTTGGCCATCGCCAGGTCGCCGTTGTGGTTGACGCCTGCTTCGGCAATGATCGTTACGGGCATGAGGCCCTCCTTTCTGTGGTCAGGACTGGTTTTCCAGCTTGCGGCGCATTTTTTCCAGTTCTTCCAGCTGGCCCATATCCATCCAGCTGTTTTCCCCGATGGGGTAGACGCCGATCTTTTCCCCGGCGGCGCGGTAGCGGTCGATCACGTCGGGGAAGCCGATCGCTTCGCCGTCCCGCATCTCCTCCACCACCCGGGGCTCCACCACGTAGACGCCGGTGTTGGTCAGGAAATCCAGTTCCGGCTTCTCCCGCATGGCGGCGATATTCCCGTCCTGCCCCAGTTCCACTACACCGTAGGGAACCGTGTAATGTTTGAAGGCGCAGACCATCGTGATGAGGTTGCCGTTGTTTTTGTGGAACTCGTACAGATCCCCGAAATCCACGTCCAGCAGCGTATCGCAGTTGGTGAAGAAGAAGGGGGTATGGATCTTGTCTTTGAGCAGGCAGAGCCCGCCGCCGGTGCCCATGAACACGTCCTCGTCGGCAAAATGGATGGCGTAGTCCTTCTCCAGTTCCGAAAAATAGGACTTGATCATGCCGCGTTTATAGTTGACGATCATCGTGAAATCCCGGCAGCCGAAATCCCGGAAGCGGTCCATGATCAGTTCGGCTATGGGCTGCTCCCCCACGGGGATCAGCGGCTTGGGCAGGATCTTGGTGTACGGGTAGAGCCGGGTGCCCAGCCCGCCCGCCATCATGACCACCGGGATGTCGGTGTGTTTGCGGTTGTCCACATCCAGCCCGCGGGCAAAGACGATGTCGGTGATGACGCCGCGCTTGTCAAGGATCGGCAGCGCGTCGATGCAGTGGCGTTCCAGCACTTCCCGGGCGCGGCCCCGCTCGGCGATGGGCAGGCTCAGCGGGTGGTAGTTGGCAGCCAGCTGCACCGGCTGGTCCGGCGTGCCCCCGCGCAGGAAAAACTTGCGGATGTCGCCGTCGGTGACAACGGCTTCCAGCCGCCCCTGGGGCGCGATGAACAGGATGCGCTGGCCGGTCTGGTCCAGCTTGCGCAGGGCTTCCAGCACGGTGGCGTCGGGCGCCAGGTACAACTCTTCTACTTGGATCAAAGGGTGGTCCCCCTCTCGTGGTGTTACAGGCTCAGCACAGCCTGGCAGACGCGCTCGCAATCTTCCAGGGAAAGGTTGGTGGAACAGGGCAGGTTGACGATGTGCCGGCGGTAATCCTCGGCTTTGTCCAGGCGGTAGGCTTCATTGCGCGGGTAGTCCGCCTGCTCGTGGATCAGCGCCCACACCGGCCGGGTCTGGATGCCCCGGGCCTGCAGTTTCTCGATCACCGCGTCCCGGTCCAGGCCGGAATCTTTCAGATAGAGGCTGAAGAACCAGCGGTTGGGGCGCACGTCCCCGGTGCGGAAGGGCAGGATGCGCAGCCCCTGCACGCCGTCCAGACGGGCCACATAGTGGTCGTACAGGGCCTTTTTGTGCTCGATAAAGCCTTCCAGCCGTTCCAGCTGGGCCAGGCCCAGGCAGGCCTGCACGTTGGTCATGCGGTAGTTGTAGCCCACCTCGTCATGCAGGAACTGCAGCAGGTCGGTCTTGGCCTGGGTGGAAAGGTGCTTGGCGTGTTCCAGCCAGTCGGGGTGGTTGGAGACCACCGCGCCGCCCGCGCCGGTGGTGATGATCTTGTTGCCGTTGAAGCTGTAGCAGCCGATGTCCCCGATGGTACCGGCGTATTTCCCGGCAAAGGGGCCGTCGGTATAGCGGGTGCCCAGGGCCTCGGTGGCGTCCTCGATGAGGACCAGGCCGTAGCGGCGGGCGATCCCGGTCAGGCGGGCCATGTCGGCCATGTTGCCGAACACGTGCACCACTTCCAGCGCCTTCACATGGGCGCCGGTGGCTTTGTTGTACAGTTTGCCGTCCCGCATTTCGCAGCGGGTGCGGCAGAACTCGTCCACCCCGTCGGGGTCGATGCACAGGGAATCGTCGCAGCCGATGAACACCGGCTCGGCGCCCACATAGCGGGTCAGCGGGTTGACGGCGGCAATAAACGTCAGGGTGGGGACGATGACCTCGTCGCCGCGGCCGATCCCGGCGGCCATGGCAGCCAGATGCAGCGCGCTGGACCCGGCGTTGCAGGCCACGGCGCGCTCCACGCCCAGGTAACGAGCCAGGGACGCTTCAAATTCGGTGACTTTGCCGCCGCTGGTGGACACCCAGCCGGAGGTGATGGCCTCCCCGGCCAGTTCCGCCTCCCGCGCGCCGAAGTTGGGAACGGAAAGGGGAATAAATGCAGACATACAACGTGCCTTCCTTTCGCAAAGCCGCAAAAGCGGCAGATACTTACAAAAATACATTGTTATTATACTGCATTTGCCCGTAGGCGGCAAGAGAAAAGTGCTGTGTGCCGGGCGAGGGGCCTGCCCGGCAAGTTTACGATGCGGCTGTTCCCACAAGAAAGCGGCTATTGGTTGCCCCGTAGTTGCTGATCGCGAAAATATTACGCTCCGGCGACCGGCTTGCCCCGAGAGCAAAACTGGATACCCGCTACGTGACAGGGGACCTGGAAACAGGTTCCCTTTACTTTTGGCGTCCATGCTGCCGCCACCGGGCACAAAAACAGGGCGGCAGCCATTTGGCTGCCGCCCTGTGGCGACGGATCGTTTAGAGATAGCTGAGTTCTTCTTTCCGGCGGCCCGCCAGTTCGGGGTCATCCAGCACGGCGCCCGCGCCCAGCACCACGCAGTCCAGCGGGCTTTCGGCCACATGGACGGTGATGCCGGTCTCGTTCTGGATCAGGGTGTCCAGGCCCCGCAGCAGCGCCCCGCCGCCCGAGAGCATGATGCCCCGGTCGATGATGTCGCTGGAAAGTTCCGGCGGCGTACATTCCAGCGTGTCCTTGATGGCGTCCACGATGCGCAGCAGGTTCTCGTTCATGGCCTCCCGCACTTCCTCGGAACGGATCAGGATGTCTTTGGGCAGGCCGTCCACCAGGTTGCGGCCCTTGATCTCCATGCTGGTCTCCGGGTCCTGGGGGCAGGCGGAACCGATCTCGATCTTGATCTGCTCGGCGGTGCGTTCGCCCACCAGCAGGTTGTACTTGCGCTTGATGAAGGCGATGATGCTCTGGTCCAGAGCGTCCCCGGCACAGCGCACGCTGCGGCTGGCCACGATGCCCGAAAGGCTGATGACGGCCACCTCCGCCGTGCCGCCGCCGATGTCCACGATCATGCTGCCCACAGCCTCGGTGGTGGGCAGCCCCGCGCCGATGGCCGCGGCCATCGGTTCCTCAATGACGGTGACCTGACGGGCCCCCGCCTTGGCGGCGGCCTGCCGCACGGCGCGGCGCTCCACCTCGGTCACGCCGGAGGGCACGCAGATGACCACCCGGGGCCGGGCGAACAGGCTGCGGCCGCAGGCCTGACGGATGAAGCTCTGCAGCATGGCGGCGGTGATGTCGAAATCGGCGATAACGCCGTCTTTCAGCGGCCGCACGGCCACGATGGAACCCGGCGCGCGGCCGATCACGGCCTTGGCCTCATGCCCCACGCTGCGCACCCGCAGCTCGTCGCTGCGCGGGTCCACGGCCACCACGCTGGGCTCCCGCATGATGATGCCGCGGCCCTTCATGTACACCAGCGTATTGGCGGTGCCCAGGTCGATGCCGATGTCTTTGGTAAACATAGCGCGAATTCTCCTGAAAATACGTTTGAAAAAGTCTTGTACGCGGTTCATGCACAGCTCCCTCACTTGGGGGCTGCGCGCCGCGATTCAGCCGAACCGGCGCAGTAACTGCGCCGTGCGGTGCACCGGCAGCCCCATGATGTTGTAGTAGCACCCCGCAATGCCCGCGCACCACAGCGCCGCATGGCCCTGGATCGCATACGCGCCCGCCTTGTCGTAGGGTTCCGGCGTGCGGACATAGGCCAGCAGGTCCTCCTCCGCGATGGGGGAGAACTGCACCATCGTCGTTTCCACGGTGGCCGCGGCCCGCGCGCCCCGGCAGATGCACACGCCGGTGTGCACCTTGTGGGTGCGGCCCGAAAGCGCGCGCAGCATCCGCAGCGCGTCCGCCTCGTCGCGGGGTTTGCCGAACACTTCGCCGCCGCAGTCCACCACGGTGTCAAAACCGCAGACGGTATCCCGGGGCCGCAGGGCGGCGACGGCGCGGGCTTTGGCAGTGGCCAGCGCCTGGGCCAGATGGGCGGGGGTATCGGCCGCGATCTTGCTTTCGTCCACATCGCTGGTCACAACGGTGTAATCCGGAGTGATAAGCGCCATCAGTTCCCGGCGGCGCGGGCTGCCGGAGGCGAGGATCAAAGCCATAGCGGGGTCCTTTCGTGTTTCATTATAGGGTGGGGGCCGGTCGAAATCTGCCGCAGCGGCACGAGACTGGAAAATTTTGGAAAACGCTTGTCCTCATACCGTCCCGGTGGAGCCGAAGCCGCCCGCGCCGCGGGCGGTATCGGTCAGCGTATCGGCGGGAACAAAGGCCGCCTGCCACACCGGCGCGATGCACAGCTGCGCCACCCGTTCGCCGGGCTGTACGGTGTAGGGGGCGTCCGAAAGGTTGACCATCGGCACGCGCAGTTCGCCGCGGTAGTCGCTGTCGATAACGCCTACGCCGTTGGCCATGCACAGCCCGTGCTTGATGGAAAGGCCGCTGCGGGCGTAGACCAGCGCCACGCAGTCGGGACCGGGCAGCTCGATGGCCAGGCCGGTGGGCACCAGCACCCGCTGCATGGGCGCGATGGTCAGCGGCTCGTCCAGCAGGGCGCACAGGTCGGCGGCCGCCGCGCCGGGCGTGGCGTAAAGCGGCGCCTTGGCGCGCGGGTCCAGCAGCTTGTAGCGGACGGTCTTGGAAGGTTGCATAAAACGCTCCTTTGGGGATCAGAAGTCCTGTTCGTCAAATTCGATGGTGTAATCCGGCTTGCTGCCTGCCTTGGGGCCGGCATTGCCCAGCAGGCCGCCGATCCCGGCGGCTGCCAGCAGCACGCCCAGAAAGACGGCCAGCGCCTGTTCGACGGCCAGGTAAACGCGCACCAGGGCTTTGGGCGGACGCAGGGCTACGGCCGTCAGCGCCACACCGATAAGGGCCAGGAGCAGGCCGGACTTTTGCTTTTCATTCATGGGGGCCTCCTTTGCGGCGCGGAGCCGCAATGTGGAAAAATGGATGGATCACTGGAGGGATCACCGCTTCGACGGGTCATTATAGTATAACCCGCGGGTGAATTCGCTGTCAAACGGGCGGCCCGCGAAAAGGGCGTCCAAAATCTGGGCGGCGCGGGCCGGGGATTCGGTGGTAAAAGCGGCCACGGCCACGTCCGCCGGCAGTTCCCGCAGGCGGTCGCCCATGTACAGCGGCACCGGGTTGTAGACGGTGCGCACCCCCGCGCCGCCGGGAGCCGAGCAGGTCACTGTAAAATCCCGGCCCTTGCGGTCCCGCAGCGTGCCGCCGCCCGGGCACTGGGCGCAGCTGCGCACGTTGCGCAAGGGGCAGGCGCGGGTCAGCATCAGGGGGATGTGCCCGTAGCACAGCGCCGCCGTAGGCACGCCGGGGGCTACTTCCGCCATGGCGGCCAGGGCAGTCTCGGGGTGCAGCAGCAGCCCCCGCAGGCCGAGGGCGGCATAGCGGGCGGCGGACATCGGGTTGGTCACGTTCAGGCCCAGGCCGCCGTACAGCGGCCAGCCCGCGGCCTGGTCCAGGTGGGCGATGTTGTTGGCGACCGCCCCTGCGAACCCGGCGTCCCGCAAAGCGTCCAGGCGGCGGGCGGTCTCCGCCTCGCGCGGGCCGAAACTCACCCGCGGCAGTTCCAGCAGGGTGCGGCTGCGCCAGGCGGCGGGGACTTTGTCCGCTTCTCCGATGGGGAAGACCAGCCATTGCAGCCGTCCGGCGGCTTCCGGCGGGCATTGGGCCGCGGTCTGGAAGCGGGCTGCCAGCGCAGGGGCGCGCCCCACAGGGTGGGCGGGGAATACCGGGGGCGCGTAGGGCCGCACTTCATGGGGCGGCACCGCCATGCGCCGGGCCAGCAGTTTGTCCAGCGCTTCGCGGCGCAGTTCGTTCCAGACGCTGCCCGGCAGAAAGCCCGGCGTGCCCGTCAGGGCGACGGAACGGCAGAGGAACGGCGTGCCGCCGGTCTTGCCCAGGGCGCGCTCGATGGCGGGGGCCTGGTCTTTCTGGGCGGGCTGGGGCGGCTGGCTGCCGTAGACGGCCGCCCGGTTGCCATCCTCGTCGCTGGCGGTCAGCTTGACGCCCTCCTCCTCGAACGCAACGGAAAACTGTACCGGCACGCGGGGCAGTTCCCGGCGGAACAGTTCCCGCGCTTTGGGGGTGGCGGCGCGGGTCGCGGCGGCGTCGGCCTCGGTGCGCACGCCGAACATCCGGCCGTCGTTTTGGCCGGTCAGGTAGCCGTCGGTGAAGCCGGAGCGGGAGAAAATGTCCCGCACCAGCGCTTCGTCGTAGGGCAGCCCGTCGCGCACGGCGCGGCAGGCCGTCACCACGGCGGCGGCATACTCCGGCGTGCGCAGCCGCCCTTCGATCTTCACGCTGGCCACCCCGGCGTCGCGCAGTTCCCGCAGGTGGGGGATGTGGTCCATGTCTTTCAGGCTCAGGTGGCAGGCACGGCCGGGTTTGCCCGGCGCCAGCCCGGGGGCGGCGTCGAAGGGCAGGCGGCAGGGGCCCGCGCAGGCGCCCCGGTTGCCGCTGCGGCCGCCCAGGAAGGCGCTCATCATGCACTGGCCGCTGACGCTCATGCACAGCGCGCCGTGGATGAACACCTCGCATTCGATGGGGCTGGCGGCACAGACCTCCCGGATTTCCTCCAAAGAGAGTTCCCGCGCCAGGATCACCCGGTCGTACCTCAGCGCGGCCAACTCCCGGGCCCCGGCGGGGGTATGTACGCTCATCTGGGTGGAGCCGTGCAGGTGCAGCGTGGGGGCGATGGCCTTGACCAGCTGCGCGGCTGCCAGATCGTCGGCGATCACGGCGTCCGCCCCGGCCTCGGCCACGGCGCGCACCGCGTCGGCCAGACCCGCCAGTTCCCGGCCATAGACAAGCGTGTTCAGCGTCACATGCACGCGCACGCCGCGCCCGTGGCAGAAGGCGACGGCCTCGCGCAGTTCGTCGGGGGTGAAATTGCCGGCGGTGCGGCGGGCGTTGAATCCTGTAAGGCCCAGATAAACAGCATCAGCGCCGCTGAAAACAGCGGCGCCAAGCATTTCGCGGTTGCCTGCCGGGGCCAGGATCTCCAGCGGGCGGCTCACGGCATCTCCTTGCTGTTCTCGGAGCGGCGCAGGCGGCGCTCCAGGTCGTCGATGCGGCGTTTCAGCGCGGCGTTCTCGCGGCGCACTTCCTCGGCGGCCATCTTGGCGCTGGCGGCGTCCTCGAGGTAGTCCTTGATCTGGCGGCGCATATTGTCGGCGCTGCCGCTGGCTTTCTCCAGCTCGTCGCGGTAGTTCAGGGCCGTCATCACGGCGGCGGTGGTGATGGAGACGGAGTTGGAGGACGCCATCATCTCGTTCATATCCAGGTTCAGCCGGTCTGCCAGGTTCTGCATGTAGTCTTCGCTCTCACTGGTATTGACCACGTAACTGGAACCGCAGATATTCAGCCGTACCTTGGAGGTAGCCATTCCCATACAATTGTGCTCCTTCCCGTTTACATATTTTCCGCGCAGGGGCGGAACCGGGGTGAATTTTACCTATATTATAATACAAAATGACGCCTGGAAAAAGCCCTTTTTGTGGAAAAGTATAAAAAACACCGGGGAACCGGTAAAAATCTCTTGCGCACACGTTCAATTTTGGCTATAATCAGTATGGCGAGACTGCCAGCCATTAAACGGGTAATGTGATCCGTGATTCCATACACCAAAAAGCAAGGAGAGAATGGTTTTGAAATATACCAAGCGCGAGTTTGAAAAGCTGCTGAAAGACACCCTGATGAGCGAGTGCAACGTCACCCTGGACATGGCCTCCGCCGATCAGATCTACCGCTGCCTGGCGGCGATCACCCGCCAGATCATGTCCGACCGCCAGAAAAAGTTCCAGGCCAAGGTCCTGGGCGAAGGCAAAAAGCAGGTCTACTACCTCTGCATGGAGTTCCTGATGGGCCGCAGCCTGCGCACCAGCCTCTTCAACCTGGGCCTGAACGAAGTGGCGGAAAGCGTGCTGGCTGACGCTGATATCAAGATCGATACCATCTACGACCAGGAACCCGACGCGGGCCTGGGCAACGGCGGCCTGGGCCGTCTGGCGGCCTGCTACCTGGACGGCATGGCCACCGACTGCATCCCCGGCACCGGCTATTCCATCCTGTATGAGTACGGCATCTTCAAGCAGAAGATCGTGGACGGCTGGCAGCAGGAAACGGCCGACAACTGGCTGCCCGGCGGCCAGGTGTGGATCAAGTCCCACCCCGACCAGGCCCAGGAGATCCGCTTTGACGGCCAGGCCATCGAGACCTGGGAGGGCGGCTTCCATCACGTCAAGTACGAAAACTACAACTCCGTCATCGCCGTGCCCAACGATATGTATGTGGCCGGTTACGGCAGCCAGGGCGTTTCCAAGCTGCGCCTGTGGCAGGCCAAGGCGCCCAGCTTCGACATGAGCAGCTTCAACGCGGGCAACTACAACACGGCCATCAGCCAGTCTGCTTCAGCGGAACTGATCTCCAAGATCCTGTACCCCAACGACAACCACACCGAGGGCAAGATCCTGCGCCTGCGCCAGCAGTACTTCTTCTCGGCCGCTTCCATTGCCGATATCCTGCAGAACCATCTGAACCAGTACGGCACGCTGGACAACCTGCCCGAGAAGGTCGCCATCCAGCTCAACGACACCCACCCCACCGTCGCCATCCCCGAGATGATGCGTATCCTGCTGGATGAGTGCAGCTACGACTGGGATACCGCCTTCGACATCTGCCGCAAGGTCTTTGCCTACACCAACCACACGGTCATGAGCGAAGCGCTGGAGAAGTGGAACGCCGACATCTTCCGCAGCACGCTGCCCCGCATCTGGCAGATCGTCTGCGAACTGGACCGCCGCTGCCGCATCGAACTGGAAAAGGCCTTCCCCGGCGACTACGGCAAGATCAACTATATGGCCATCCTGGGCGACAACCAGGTGCGCACCGCCAACATCTGCGCCTATGTCTGCCATGCCATCAACGGCGTTTCCAAGCTGCACAGCGAGATCATCAAGGACAGCGTCTTCCACGACTACTACCTGTTCAAGCCCAGGGCGTTCAAGAACGTCACCAACGGCATCGCCTACCGCCGCTGGCTGCTGGCTTCCAACCCCGGCCTGACCGATTTGCTGGAGGAGGCCATCGGCGACGGCTTCAAACAGAACGCCGCCGAACTGAAGAAGTTCGAGAAGTACGCCGGCGACAGCGTCATGCTGGAAAAGCTGGGCCAGGTCAAGCGCGAGAACAAGGTCCTCTTTGCCAACTATCTGCAGAAGGCCACCGGCCAGCTGATCGACCCCGACTCCATCTTCGACTGCCAGGTCAAGCGCATGCATGAGTACAAGCGCCAGCACCTGAACGCGCTGAACATCGCGGCCGAGTACCTCTACCTCAAGAACAATCCCAACGCCGAGTTCACGCCCAAGACCTATATCTTCGGCGCCAAGGCGGCCCCGGGCTACTACATGGCCAAGCAGATGATCCGCATGATCTGCAAGCTGGGGCAGATGATCGACGCCGACCCCGCCGTGCGCGGCAAACTGCGCATCGTCTACCTGGAGGATTACTGCGTCACCCTGTCCGAGCGGCTGATGCCTGCCTCCGAAGTGTCGGAGCAGATCAGCCTGGCGGGCACCGAGGCTTCCGGCACCGGCAACATGAAGTTCATGCTCAACGGCGCCATCACGCTGGGCACCCTGGACGGCGCCAACGTGGAGATCGCCGACGCGGCCGGCCATGAGAACGAGATCATCTTCGGCATGCTGACGCCCGAAGTGAACGCCCTCAAGGGCATGGGCTACCACCCCTCCGCCTTCATCTCCGGCGACAACACCGCCATGGCGGTCCTCGACCTGCTGGAGCGCGGCTGGAACGGCGAGAACTTCAGCGAGATCACCAGCAACCTGCGCAACTCCGACCCCTATATGGTCATGGCGGACTTCAAGGATTACCGCCGCGCCCAGAAAGCGGTGCAGGAACTGTACAGCGACAAGCAGAAATGGAACCGCATGAGCCTGATGAACATTGCCAATTCCGGCATCTTCAGTGCAGACCGTTCGATCATGGATTATGCGCGCGACATCTGGGGCGCTACGCCGGTCAAATAATTTCCCTGCGTGGATCTGCTGCCGCGGCCGTCCGACCGCGGCAGCTTTTATTCTAACAGTGGGAGGCTTTGCATGCCGCATACCTATTTCAACAGCCTGGACCCCGCCTGCAAGACGCCCTTCGGCGCCATACCTGCGGGGCAGGAGGTGACTTTCCGTCTGACGGTCCCGGAAGAACTGGGGTACGTGGACCCGCACCTGGTACTCACCAAAGACCGGGAGGACCCTGTCCACTACCGCATGAACTTCGACGGCCAGACGCCGAAAGTCAACCATTTTACTTTTACCATCGCCCCCACCACGTCGGGATTGTATTTCTACTACTTTGACCTGTATACCGACTTCCGCAAGATCTACCGCGGCGCGGGGGGCGAGGGCGTCTTGAGTTGGACCGGCGGGGACTGCTGGCAGCTTACGGTCTATGAGCCGGAGTTCGCCACGCCGGACTGGTTCCGCAGCGGCACCATGTACCAGATCTTCCCGGACCGCTTCTGCGAGGGCGTGCCCAACAAGCCCATGCCCTTTGCCGACCGCATCTACCGGGCCGACAAGACGGGGGAGCCCTATTTCTGGTCCAACGAGCAGGACGACGGCTACCTGAACATGGACTATTACGGTGGAGACTTTGCGGGCATCCGGCAGAAACTGCCCTATCTGCGGGATCTGGGCGTGACCTGTATCTACCTGAACCCCATCTTTGAGGCGCACGCCAACCACCGTTACAACACGGCCAACTACCTCAAGGCGGACCCGCTGCTGGGTACCAATGAGGATTTTGCCGCCCTGTGCGCGGCCGCGGCAAAAGAGGGCATCCGCATCATCCTGGACGGCGTGTTCAGCCACACCGGCTCGGATTCGCTCTATTTCAACCGCGAGGGACGTTACGGTCCGGGCGGGGCTTACCGCGACCGCCATTCGGCTTACCGCAGCTGGTACGACTTTGATTCGGGCTACCCCAGCGGCTACCGCTGCTGGTGGGGGTTCGACACGCTGCCGGAAGTGCGGGAGGATTCCCCCTCCTATGAGGACTTTGTCTGTGGGGAGGGCGGCGTGATCGACACCTGGCTGAATCTGGGGGCTTCGGGCTTCCGGCTGGACGTGGCCGACGAACTGCCGGATTCTTTCATTGAGAAGATCCGTCAGGCGGTCAAGGCCCACGGGGCGGACAAACTGCTCATCGGGGAAGTGTGGGAGGACGCCACCACCAAGGAGGCCTATGGCCGGCGCCGCACCTACCTGCGGGGCCGGGGATTGGACGCCGTGATGAACTATCCCTTCCGCAATGCGGTGCTGGGTTATCTTTCCGGCGAAAGCGTGGCCTCGGTCTGCGAGCAGATCATGACCATCTGCGAACATTACCCGCCCCCGGCGCTGAATTGCCTGATGAACTTCCTCTCGACCCACGACACCGAGCGTGCGCTGACCGTCATTGCCGGCGAACCTGCCAACGGACGGGACCGTTACTGGCAGAGCGGCCGCCGCGTACCGCCCGGCCGGGTGGATGAAGGGCTGCGCAAGATGCTGCTGGGCTATGCCATGATCTATACCCTGCCGGGGGTGCCCTGCATCTATTACGGGGATGAGATCGGCATGCAGGGGTACCGCGACCCCTTCAACCGGGCCTTCTTCGACTGGAACTCCACCGAGGAACGCCTGCGCGGCCCCCTGCGCAACCTGGCGCGCCTGCGCAGGACCTGCGACGCCTTCGACGGCGGCCGCATGGAGATCGTGCGCGCCGAAGGGGACGTGCTGCACTACCGCCGGGTGGGGAAAAACCAGACGGCGGAGATCATCTTCAACCGCGGGCCGCATCTGCTGGCCGAGACCGCGTTCGGCAAATCCACCGAGGTCAACCCCGGCGGGTTCACCGTTCTGGTGGAGGACAACGCCCCGGAACATGTGGGCTATTATTCGATCTATTGAGCCGGTAAC
The DNA here is from genome assembly GCA_019116705.1 of Candidatus Gemmiger avistercoris. GTDB lineage: Bacteria > Bacillota > Clostridia > Oscillospirales > Ruminococcaceae > Gemmiger > Gemmiger avistercoris. The sequence continues at coordinate 5,608 of DXBF01000051.1, read as the reverse complement.
CGTCCGGCCCCGCCCCGCCGCTCTCCGCGGCGGGGCATTTTAGGCGTCCGCACCGCATCTATTGGTACAGCGGGGCGGGAATACCGCCCCGGATTTGTCAAATTCTACAGAAATGAGAATAAAATTACCGAGATTTTACATGCAAAAATCTTGACAGGACTACTTTAAAATGTTAAAGTTGTCCCAAACAGCGACCTTGCGGAAGGAGGTTTTCCGTTATGACTGCCGCAACTGTTTTTTGGCTGATCGCCGTGATCGCATTCGTGGTGCTGGAAGCCGTTACCACGGCCCTTGTCTCGGTCTGGTTCGCCGTGGGCGGCGTGGCGGCGCTGGCCGTCAGCTTCTTCACCGATTCCCTGCCGGTACAGGGGGCTGTCTTTGCTGTTGTCTCCGCCATCGCGCTGGGCGTTATGGTGCCGGCAATGGCCAAGCGCCGCAGACAGAACCAGCCGCCGGTGACCAACGGCTCCCCGCTGACCATAGGCAAGCAGGGGTATGTTCTGGCGGATATCCGGCCCGGTTATCTGGGCCGCGTCCACGTGGACGGCCTGGACTGGCAGGCGCGGGCCGACATCCTGATGCCGAAGGGCGCGCCCTGCAAGGTGACGGACGTGGATGGTGCGGTCCTGATCGTGTGCCCGGTGACTGCCGACACAGCCGCCGTTTGAATGTTGGATGAAAAAAGGAGGTCCCCATCATGTTGCTGATCTTTGCCATTATTCTGATCCTGATCCTCATCGTGCTGGTGCGCTGCATCGTCATCGTGCCGCAGTCCAACGCCTACGTCGTGGAATGGCTGGGCGTATACAAGGACACCTGGGGCGCGGGCCTGCACATCCGTGTGCCGTTTGTGGAGCGCGTGGCCCGCAAGGTCTCTCTCAAGGAGGAGGCGGCGGATTTCCAGCCCCAGCCTGTCATCACCCGCGACAATGTCACCATGATGATCGACACCGTGGTGTTTTTCCAGGTGTTTGACGCCAAGCTGTATGCCTACGGCGTCAACCGCCCGATCCAGGCCATCGAGAACCTGTCGGCCACGACCCTGCGCGACATCATCGGTTCCATGACGCTGGACGAGACCCTGACCAGCCGCGATACCATCAACGGGCGCATCACGGCCAGCCTGGATGAATCCACCGACCGCTGGGGCATCAAGGTCAACCGGGTGGAACTGAAGAACATTGAACCGCCGCTGGAGATCCGTCAGGCGATGGAAAAGCAGATGAAGGCGGACCGCGAGAAGCGCGCTTCCATCCTGCTGGCGGAAGGCGAAAAGCAGGCGGCCATCACCCGCGCCGAAGGCGAGAAGGAGTCCGCCATCCTGCGGGCCGAGGCCGTCAAGCAGCAGCGCATCCGCGAGGCCGAAGGCGAAGCCCAGGCCCTGCTGACCGTGCAGAAAGCCCAGGCGGACGCCATCCGCATGATCAACGAGGCCAACCCCACCCAGAGCATGCTGGCCCTGCGCAGCATGGAAGCGATGGAAAAGGTCGCGGACGGCAAGGCCACCAAGCTCATCGTGCCCAGCGATATGCAGAACCTGGCGGCCACCGTGGCGGCGATCCAGGAGATTTCCGGCGGCGCGGCCAAGTAAAACCAGGACAAAAACAAACAGACCGGGACGGTTATGCCGTCCCGGTTTTTGTTATGGCTGGGTTATGGCCGGCAGGGGGCCCAGGCACGGGCCAGCGCCGACGCCACGGCGGGGATGTCGCCCTCTTTCAGGGCGGAGTAACCGGCTACCACAGTGTCCGGCGGGCAGCGCTCGCGCCGCGCCAGGTAGTATTCGCTCAGCCCCCGCAGGCGCACCCCTTCCCGGGCGGCGGCTTCCACCATGGCATGTTCACCGCCTGCACCGGGCAGCGTCAGCAGAAAATGCAGCCCGCTGTGTACGCTGCCCAGGGTCACGCCCGGCAGCGCATGCCGCAGGGCGGCGGCGAAGGCTTCCATGCGGCGCTTGTAAGTCAGGCGCATCCGGGCCAGGTGGCGGGTGAAGTAACCGCCCGCCATAAAATTGCACAGGGTCTGCTGTTCGAACCGGCTCACGGTGTTGGCGTACTGGGCAAAGTCCTGCCGGTAGCGGGCCAGCAGGCTGTGGGGCAGCACCATGCAGGCGATACGGATGCCGGGGGCCAGACTTTTGGAGAAGGTCGTCAGGTAGACCACCGGGCCGTCGGGCCCCGCCATGCCCTGCAGGCTGGGCAGCGGCCGTATATCGAAACGGAATTCCGAGTCGTAGTCGTCCTCCAGAATGTACCGCCCCGGCATGGCGCAGGCCCAGGCCAGCAGTTCGGCGCGCCGGGGGGCGGGCATCGTGATGCCGGTAGGGAAGTGGTGGCTGGGCGTCAGGTAGCACAGGTTGGCGCCGCTTTGCTCCAGCGCTTCGGCGGGCAGGCCGCTGGCGTCGATGTCGACCAGCGTGCAGGGGATACCGCTGTTCTGCAGCACGGCCCGGGTGCGGGTGTAGCCGGGGTTTTCCACAGCGGCCACGCCGCCCGTGAAGAGATGCGCCAGACAGCCCAGCAGATATTCGATCCCGGCCCCCACCACGATCTGCTCCGGCGTACATTCCACCCCGCGGTAGGCCGAAAGATAGCGGGCGATCTGTACGCGCAGCGGTTCGTCGCCCTGCATCTCGCCGCGCTGCAGCAGGTCGGGGCTCTGGTACAGCAGTTCCCGCTGGATGCGTCCCCAGCTGCGGGCCGGGAACAGCGCCGTGTCGATGCTGCCGGTGGAAAGGTCGTACCGCACCGCCGGTTCCCGGCCGGCCGGCGCGTTGGGGGCGGGGACCGGCCGGGCAGGGGGGCGGCTGTGCAGCATGCCGTAGGTCTTTTGCACATAGAAGCCGCTGCGGGGGCGCGCTTCAGCCAGACCCTCGGCGGCCAGCATCTGGTAGGCGGTATCCACCGTGTTGACGCTGACGCCCTGCCGGGCGGCCATTGTGCGGCGGCCCGGCAGGGCGGTGCCGGGGGCGCGTTCGCCGCTGCGGATCTCGTCCGCCAGGGCGGCGTAAAGCTGTTCGTAGAGCGGGGTGCGGCTCTCCGGGTCCAGTGCGATCATACAGAACACCTCCAACTGGCCCCATAAAAAAATCAAAAACTGAACATTTATTCGGAGCCAGAATGCGCTATAATAGGAGCATACCCTGCAGGGAAAGATTTGTCAACCGTCCTGTTTGCGGGAACGGTGTTAAAGGAGTGTTTTACTATGGATACCGCAGTGATGTGGCTGCTGCTGTTCGGGGCTGTGGCGCTGGCGCTGCTGGTCGCGGCGCTGACCCGCACCGAGTTCACGGTGCGCAGGATCAGTATCATCGGCGTAATGGCGGGCCTGAGTTTTGTGGCCTATGAATTTTTCCGCATCCCCTTTGCGGGCGGGTCTTCCTTCCACCTGGGCAACACCTTCACGGCGCTCACCGCCATGCTGCTGGACGGCGTTTCCGGCGGGCTGGCGGGGGCCATCGGCCTGGCCCTGGCGGATGTGCTGGCCGGGGACCCGGGCTACGCCTTCACGACCTTCATCCTCAAGTTCATCATCGGCCTGGTCTGCGGCGCGGCGGCGCACCGGTTGCTGCATACCCGCAGCGGCAAGGCGGACGGCGGGCCTGGCTACCTGCTGCGGGTCACGGGGGCGGCGTTCAGCGGCCTGTTCGTCAACGTTTTTACCGACCCGCTGCTCGGTTATTTCCGGGATCGGTATATTTTCGGGCAGACGGTGGAGGTCGCCTCCGTGCTGGTCAAGGTCACCGGCGGCGTGACGCTGGTCAATTCGCTGGTGTCCACCGTTTGTGCGGTCGTGCTCTATCTGGCGCTGGAACCGGCGCTGCAGCGGGCGCATCTGCTGCCGAAAGAACACAGAATTTGAAGCGTATGTCCCCGGCAGCGGGCCGGGGACATATTTTTTTGCGTGCTAAAATATGTAAAAATTGAGAAAATACTGGCGCTCCGCTCCAAAATAGTGTAAAATAAAAGCCGTATGTACCAAACGTAGAGGAATGTGTGCGAAAGGAACTGCAATGGCAGGCAGATCGAAAGAAAAAACGGATAAAAAGCCGTTGGATACCCGCAGCAAAATGTATCTGGTTATGGGGATGTGCAGCCTGATGCTGCTGGTAAGCGTGGCGATCTCCTTTGTGCTCGTCGGCGGGCTGGACGCCGCCGGCGCGGACAGCGGGGCGGACGCCGCTTCGGACAGCGACTCGCTGGTGACCGAGAGCGGCTACAACAAGGATCAGAACACCATCGACCAGACCCAGTATTCCTCCACCATCCTGGAGGAGAGCGAGGACGCCGGGCAGGACTACGTGGACGAAACGCTTTTCCTGGGGGACAGCAACACGGCCCGCATGTACCGCATGTTCGACTACTGCAGCTATGACAACGCCATCGGTTCGGTGGGCATGAGCGCGCGCTCGCTGGCCACCTATGCCTGCGTGCAGCTGCAGGGGTATTCCAATTATGTCACCATGGCCAAGGCGGTGTCTCTGATGCAGCCCCGGCGGGTCATCCTGACCTTCGGCACCAATGACCTGAGCCCCAGCTACTCGGCGCAGGATTTCGTGGAAAACTACCAGGAAGGAATCGAGAGCATTGTCGAAGCCTACCCCAGCGTGGACATCATCGTCAACGCCATCCCGCCGCTGGGGCAGACGCACTCCAACCAGAACCTGACCCAGACGCAGGTGGACGAGTACAACAAAGCGCTGGTCGAGATGTGCCAGGAACAGGGGTGGAAATTTCTCAACAGCGCCGAGGTGCTCAAGGATTCCTCCACCGGCTACGCCAAGAGCGGTTATGTGGAGTCCAGCGACGGCATCCATCTGACCCGGGCGGCGATGGAAGCCCTTTTCGATTATGTGCGCACCCACAGTTATATCACCGAGGACGACCGCCCCACCGTCAAGAATGTGGCCAAGCATGTGGGGGACAAGGACGTTTCCACCACGACGGCGGCCAGCGTGACCAACACGGCGCCTTCCAGCAGCGCGGCCCCCAGCACGAGCGAACCGGCTTCCTCCTCGGAGGAGGTGGTGGCGACGCCACCGCCACAAGAGTCTGTTCCGAGTTCCAGTTCCGAGTCGAGTTCCATTCCGGAATCTAGTACCAGTTCCGAGTCAAGTTCTGTTCCGGAATCTAGTACCAGCTCCGAGTCGAGTTCTGTTCCGGAATCTACTACCAGTTCCGAGTCGAGTTCGGTTTCGGAGTCTAGTTCTACGTCAAGTTCCAGTTCTGCACCCAGTGAATCTTCGCCTGAATCTGAGTCCAATACATCTTCGGGATCACAGCCGGACAATCTACCAACTCCTGAGCCATCTTCTGAAACGTCGAGCAGTACCTCCTCTGGCGGGGAAGGAACTTCGGGCTAAACAACTTCTGATTTGACCAGCTAACCGAGAAAAGTGCTTTGATGGCTTTATGAGCCGGTTGAAGTAAATAACAAGGCGTGCCTGCTTCCTTCCCGGAAGCAGGCACGCCTTGTTGTTGTTAGCTTCAGCGAAAAGGCAACCCCCGGCTCTGCCGGGGAGTATAAAAAAATTATATAATGCAAAAGACCTTCTGGTAGAATAGAGTTGCGGTCGGCCAACTGCAACAATAAAACCAGGAGGTCTTTT